>JANQEX010000084.1 GCA_028278105.1 Alphaproteobacteria bacterium
GGGGGCAGGCTCCAGCGGGAATCCCATTTTATTCTTCGAACAGAAAACAAATGGAATTCCGGGTCGCGGTTGCTGCGCAGCCTTGCCCGGAATGTTCATTTAGTCTTTTCAATGGCTTGAGTTTAATTGTCCATTGAACCTAGGCAAAGCCGGGCGCGGGGACGCCTGAGAAATAATCAATCCTTCATGATCCGGATTCAAACATGAATCGCGCGGCCATACGCCGCCAGCACCGCCTCGTGCATCGTCTCGGAGATGGTGGGGTGGGGGAAGATGGCGTGCATCAGTTCCGCCTCGGTGGATTCAAGTGTTTTGGCCACCACATAGCCCTGGATCATCTCGGTCACCTCCGCGCCGATCATGTGCGCGCCCAGCAACTCGCCGGTCTTCGCGTCGAACACCGTTTTGACGAGCCCCTCCGGCTCGCCCAGCGCAATGGCCTTGCCGTTGCCGATGAAGGGAAAGCGGCCGATTTTCACCTCATGTCCGGCCGCCTTGGCCCTGGCTTCGGTCAGGCCGACGCTGGCGATTTGCGGATGGCAATAGGTGCAGCCGGGGATGTTGGATGTTTTCAGCGGGTGGACGCCTTTCACGCCCGCGATTTTCTCAACGCAGATCACGCCTTCATGGCTGGCCTTGTGCGCAAGCCAGGGCGGTCCCGCGACGTCGCCAATCGCGTAGAGGCCGGGCTCGCCCGTCTCGCACCATTCGTTGGTGACGATATGGCCCTTCCCGGCCTTCGCCCTGGTGTTCTCAAGGCCGATATTCTCCACATTGCCGGTGATGCCGATGGCGAGGATCACGCGCCCGGCGATGATCTGCCGGCTTTTGCCGCCGGCTTCCACGGTGGCGGTCACGCTGTCCTTGCCCTTGTCCAGCTTCTTCACCTGCGCCGCGGTGAATATCTTCATGCCCTGTTTTTCAAACGCCTTGCGGGCGAGGGCGGAGATTTCCTCATCCTCCACGGGCAGGATGCGGTCCATGACCTCCACCACGGTCACCTCGGCGCCGAGCGTCCGGTAAAAGCTGGCGAATTCAATGCCGATCGCCCCGGACCCCACCACGAGCAGGGATTGGGGGAAGCTTTCGGGCGTCATGGCTTCCTTATAGGTCCATACCAGCTTGCCGTCGGCTTCCAGCCCCGGCAGGCCGCGCGCCCGCGCGCCGGTGGCGAGGATGATGTGCCTTGCCGAAATTTCCTGCCGCGATGCGCCTTCCACGGCGATTTTTCCCTTGCCGAGCAGTTTCGCGTGGCCGTCGATCACCGTGACCTTGTTCTTCTTCAACAGATGCTTCACGCCGGCGGAAAGCTGCCCCGCCACGCCGCGCGAGCGCTTGACGATGGCGGCGATGTCGAATCCCGCGTCCCTGGCGGACAGGCCAAAAGATTGCAGGTGCTGGAGATGCGAATAGATTTCCGACGTGCGCAGCAGCGCCTTGGTGGGAATGCAGCCCCAGTTGAGGCATATCCCGCCCAGATGCTCGCGCTCCACCAGCGCCACGTTCAGCTTCAGTTGCGCGGCGCGGATGGCCGCCACATAGCCGCCGGGGCCGCCGCCGATTACCACCAGATCAAAAGACGCATTCATTTGTTTTGTTCTCCTTACCGATGAGAAGCCTGAATAAGTGTAAAAGCGTCAGCGTCATTGCAAGTTCCACGCGATCGCGGGGCGAAGCAATCCAGGGTTTGATATTATCAGGCGTCCCCGCGAAAGCGGGGACCCAGTTTGTTTATAATAAAACTGGATTCCCGCTTTCGCGGGAATGCCTAGGGTATGGATTGTCCCCTGCTTCGCCTTCGGCTCCGCAGGGCCAATGGAACAAGCTAGCCCAGCGTAGCTTTCACGAAGCCGGATCGCCGGCCTCCTCATAATGACAGTCATAAATCAGCGCTCCTCCAAAGGCGAAAAATCACCATTATGCCATTGGAATAGCTGGAAACGGTAGTTTTCCAGTTCGCCCCTCCCGTCCCAGGAGACGGGGCCGATGATGGTGTCGAATTTTTCCTCGCGCAGCGCCGCGGTAATGGCCGCCGGGTCTTTCGACCCGGCGCGGTTCATGGCTTCGGCCAGCACTTCCAGCGAGGCGTAGGCGTAAAAGCCGTAAACGCCCACGGGCTTGTTGCGGCTTTTCAGTTCATCGGCAATTTCCCTGCCTTCTTCCGTCACGCGCGGATCATAGACGCCGCTCATGATCGTGCCTTCGGCGGCCGGTCCCGCGATTTTCCAGAATTCGGGCGTTTGAATGGCGTCGCCCCCGTAAAAATTTCCCTTGAAGCCCGCCGCGCGCGCCTGACGCACCAGAAGCCCGGCTTCGGTCGCATAAAGGGCGATGACCACGTTTTCGATGCCGTCTTTTTTCAGCCTGGCGATCAGGGCGGAGAAATCCTTCTGTCCCGCCGTCACGGAATCGCGCAAGGAGGGGGGATGCCCCGCCTTGGTCAGCGCGTCCGCCGCGTGATAGGCGTAGCCCGCGCCCCAACTGCTGCGGTCGTCGATGACGGCGATTTTTTCCTGCGGCGCGAGGGTTTTTGCCATATAGACGGCAAGGGTGGGGGCCTGCTGGTCGTCGCGGCCGTTGATGCGGAAGAGGTGGCCATGGCCCCCGGCGGTCACTTCGGGATTGGAAGAGATGGTCAGTTCCGGCGCCGGAATTTCGGCATAAACCGGAAGTGCTGCCAGCGTGGCGGACGAACAGGTGTGGCTCAACAGGGCTGGCGGGGAGGACGCCGCGATCCTGTTTGCCACCAGAACGGCGGCGGTGGCGCTACAGGCGTCGTCGTGATAGCGCACAACAAGTTCCTCGCCCAGCGCGCCGCCGGCGGCATTGATGTTTTCGACGGCCAGTTCGGCGCCCGCGCGCATCTCTTCGCCGAATGACGCCGCCCCGCCGCTTAAAGGCATGGACGCGGGGATGACGATGTCGGCCCTGGCGGGCAGTCCCGCAAAACTGAAAACCGCGCAAAGCGTCAGGCAAAGGCCAGCCTTAAGAATTCTTGTCATGAAACCTCCTGATCCAGAAGCGGCGGAGATAGGGCAGGGACAAAGTGGAGATAACATAGCCTATCACCGGCACCAGCGCCGGCAAAAAAGGCCGCTCAACCTCCAGCACGGCAAGGGTTAGGGTGGCCGCAAGCCAGGTCACGCCGGCCAAAAAGCCACGCCGGGCCAGGCTGGTTTCCCAGGCTTTATGGGCTTCGACTTTCGCGTTGCGCGCCTCGATGGCGCGGACGCGGTCTTCAAGGGGAGAAGGCATGAACCGGACCGGACAACAATTATTCCTGCGAGGACTTCATATAGAATTTCTTCAGCCAGAAATCGCGGATGAGGGGGAGGCCAAGGACCACAAGAACGTAACCGACAACCGGGATCATCGCCGTCGCCAACGGATTGCCGCCGCTTTGCGATTCAACCGTGAACCAGGAAAATGCAAACACGGCCAGCGCAATCACCGCGCGCCGGGCATAGCTGTTTTCCCATGCTTTCAGCGGTTCGGATTGCTTGGCGCTCTCTTCCAGCGCCTTCAGGCGCTTTTCATGCGCCGTCAGCTTTCTTTCGGCCGGCGAGGCCTTTGGCTTTTCCGGCACGGCTTCGGGAAGGAGATTGGTGGATTCCGCCGCCTCTTCCGGCTTTTCCGGCGGAGACGGCGCCGGTTGCGGCGGCGCGGGATTTTCGGGAGCGGGGGGCTGTTCGTCTGCGGGCGGCATCAATGCACCTCATGAATAAGCGGGCTATACAAACAACCGGATCGGCTCTTCGATCAGCTTCTTGAAGGCGGAGAGGAACTGCGCGCCAATGGCGCCATCCACCACGCGGTGATCCACCGAAAGCGTGCAGGTCATGACGGTGGCGGCTTCCAGCGCGCCATTCACCGCCACGGGACGCTGCTCGCCCGCGCCGACGGCAAGGATGCAGCCTTGCGGCGGGTTGATGATGGCGGCGAATTCCTTCACGCCGAACATGCCGAGATTGGAAATGGTAAAGCCGCCGCCCTGGAATTCCTCCGGTTTCAGCCTGTTCTCGCGCGCCTTGGCCGCCAGCGTTTTGGCTTCCGCCGAAAGCTGGGGGAGGGTTTTGGTGTCGGCATCGCGGATAATGGGGGTAATCAGGCCGAAATCGGTGGCCACCGCCACGGAAACATCAATGTTCTTGTATATCAGTACGCCCGCTTCCGACCATGAGGCATTGGCCGCCGGAACCTGCTTCAGGGCCAGCGCGGTGGCGCGGATCACGAAGTCGTTCACCGACACCTTGCCGTCGATGGATTCGTTAAGCTGCTTGCGCAGGGCCAGCAGGTTATCGAGGCGGCAATCCACCGTCAGGTAGAAATGCGGCACGGTCTGCTTGGATTCCGTCAGACGCCTGGCGATCACCTTGCGCGTCATCGAATGCGGCACAAGCTCGAACGCCTGCCCAAGCTTTTGCGCGTATTCCAGGGCGTCAATCCCGGCGGGGGCGGGCGCGCCGCCTGAGGCAGCCACGGGCCTTTCCGCGCCTTTGCGGGCCGCCGCCTTTTCCACGTCGGCCTTTACAATGCGGCCGGATGGACCCGTGCCCGTGATGGCGGAAAGATCGATTCCCGCATCGGCGGCAAGCCGTTTGGCGAGGGGGGATGCAAGGATCCGCGCGCCATTGCCTGCCTGGTGCGCGGATGACGCGGCAACAGCTTCCCCTCCCTTTGAGGGAGGGGATAAAGGGGCGGTGTTGGCGGTTGCAGATGAGGCCGGGCCTTTTCCGGGAGCGGCCGCAGGGACCCCGCCGCCAACCCCTCCCTTGAGGGGAGGGGAGGCGGGCAGCTCTTTCTCGCCATCGGCCAGAAGAAGGGCAATCAACTCATTGACCTTCACGCCTTGCGTGCCGGCGGGAACGAGGATTTTGGCCAGGCGGCCCTCGTCGACGGATTCAACCTCCATCGTCGCCTTGTCGGTTTCGATTTCGGCGATCACCTCGCCGGGCTTCACAAGGTCGCCCTCTTTCTTGGTCCATTTGGCAAGATTGCCCTCGGTCATCGTGGGCGACAGGGCGGGCATGAGGATTTCGATGGGCATGATAGAAGGTTCGAAGGGTCGAAGGTTCAGAGGTTCAAAGGTTCGGAGGTTCAAGGTTACGCGGCAATTTTCCGTATCGATTTTCTCAGGGCCCTGAGCATTCTGCCTATATTTGCGAGCGCGAGGGATATGTTTTTTGCATCGTTTTTTTCAAAAAGGTTCAACCTTTCGGCCAGTTCACACAAGGTTTCCGCTTCACAACAGGAACCGTATGCTATGGATATAAAATGACAATATTCCGCATGGGATTCACGGCCTGCTCCCTCGGCTATATTGGCGGCAATGGATACGGCAGCCCTTCGTATTTGTGACGTTAGCCCGTAGAGTTCTTCTTTCGGAAAATTCCGGGTGCAAGAGTATATTTTCTCGGCAAGCGCCATCGATTGTTGCCAAACCTCAAGTTCCCTGAAAGTACTCATTTACCTTTGAACCTCCGAACCTCTGAACCTCTGAACCTTCGTACCCTCGAAACTACTTATAACAAACTTTCTTTACGGCCTCCACGATATCCGCAGGCTGCGGCAACGCCAGTTTTTCCAAATTCGCGGCATAGGGCAACGGCACGTCTTTCGCGCAAACGCGCGCGACGGGGGCGTCGAGGTCGTCGAAGGCGGTTTCCATCATCAGCGCCGCGATTTCCGAACCCATGCCCGCCACCGGCCAGCCCTCTTCCACCGAAACAAGGCGGTTGGTTTTCCTGACGGATTCCGTGATGGTCTCCACGTCCAGCGGACGCAACGTGCGCAGATTGATGACTTCGGCATCAATGCCTTCCTGCGCCAGCAACCCGGCCGCTTCCAGCGCCTTGCCCACCATGATCGAAAAGGCGGTGATGGTGACGTCCGCGCCTTCGCGCATCACCTGTGCCTTGCCGAGCGGGATGGTGAAATCCCTGTCGTCCGGCACGTCGAAGCTCTGGCCGTACATGATTTCGTTTTCAAGAAAGATCACCGGGTTCGGGTCGCGGATCGCCGCCTTGATAAGCCCCTTGGCGTCGGCGGCGCTGTAGGGCGCCACCACCTTCAGCCCCGGAACATGCGCATACCAGGAGGCATAGCATTGCGAATGCTGGGCGGCCACGCGCGCCGCCGCGCCGTTCGGTCCGCGGAAAACAATGGAGCAGCCCATCTGCCCGCCCGACATGTAATTGGTTTTGGCGGCCGAGTTGATGATCTGGTCCATGGCCTGCATGGCGAAGTTGAAGGTCATGAACTCCACGACCGGCTTCAGCCCGGCAAAGGCCGCGCCCACGCCAAGCCCGGCAAAGCCGTGCTCGGTAATGGGGGTGTCGATGACGCGCTTCGAACCAAATTCCTGCAACAGGCCCTGCGTCACCTTGTACGCGCCCTGATATTCGGCCACTTCCTCGCCCATCACGAAAACGGCGGCGTCGGCGCGCATTTCTTCGGCCATGCCGTCGCGCAGCGCTTCGCGCACCGACTGCTTGACGAAACTGGAGCAGGTTTTCTCCACATATTGCGCGGCTGGCGCGGACCCGTTGGGCGTGGGCGGGGCCGGGCGGCTGGAGGGAACAACAACCGGCGCGTCGTCATGCTCCGTGCGTGTTTCCTGCGCCGCGCCGTTGCTTTCCGCGTGGCCGTTCGCCCCGTTGCTTTTGGCTTTTACGGTAGCGGTCATGTCGCCCACGACGGCGATGGGGGTGTTGACCTTCACGCCTTCGGTGCCGGCGGGAACAAGGATTTGCGAAAGCTTGCCTTCGTCCACCGCTTCCACTTCCATGGTGGCCTTGTCGGTTTCAATCTCGGCCAGCGCCATGCCGGACCGGATGTCGTCGCCTTCCTGCTTCAGCCAGCGGGCAATCTTGCCCTCGGTCATGGTGGGGGATAAGGCGGGCATCAGGATCTCAGGCATTTTTTCTCTCGTCGTTAGGTTCAACTTTCCACAAAACCAAAACCGGACTTGCGTCACTGCGAGGAGGCCGGAGGCAAAGCAGGGAGCAATCCATATCCCAGGCATTCCCGCGGAAGCGGGGACGGGCTCTGGCACGGGGCCACGTTATTTATTGAAAACAGCGTGGATGCCCGCCTCCCTGCTTCGCCTTCGGCTATGCAGGGCGCATTTGCAAAACGGCCCGGCGTAGCTTTAGCGAAGACGGGTCGCGGGCATGACGTTGTTTTGTGAATACCTCTCCACAGCATCACGCATTCACCAGCACATCGGTCCAAAGCTCGGCCGGATCGGGTTCGGGCGATGTCTGGGCGAACTCGGCAGCGGCGTTGACCCGGACGCGGATTTTGCCCTCGATCTCCTTCAGATCCTCTTCGGTCACGTTCATTTTCAGAAGACGCGCCTTCAACCCCTCAATCGGATCGTGGTCGTTGCGCATTTTCTCGACTTCCTCCTTGGCGCGGTATTTCGCCGGGTCCGACATGGAATGGCCGCGATAGCGATAGGTCATCATTTCCATGATGGCGGGACCCTTGCCCGCGCGCGCACCGGCCAGGACCTCGCCCGCCGCGTCACGCACCGCCAGAACGTCCATGCCGTTCACCTGCCGGCCGGGAATGCCATAGGCCTCGCCGCGGCGATAAAGCTCGCCCGCCGCGGCGCGCGCCTGCGACGTGCCCATGCCGTAGCGGTTGTTCTCGATGATATAAACGGCGGGCAGTTTCCACAGCGCCGCCATGTTGAAGCTCTCGTAAACCTGGCCCTGGTTCACCGCGCCGTCGCCCAGATAGACAAGGCAGACGCCGCCGTCTTCCTTGAATTTGTGGCCGAAGGCGAGGCCGGTGCCGATGGGCACCTGCGCGCCCACAATGCCGTGCCCGCCGAAGAAATTCCTTTCACGGCTGAACATGTGCATCGAGCCGCCCTTGCCCCTGGAATAGCCGCCGGCGCGCCCGGTCAACTCGGCCATCACGCCGCCGGGGTCCATCCCGCAGGCCAGCATGTGGCCGTGATCACGGTAGGAGGTGATGACGGTGTCCTGCTTTTTTTGCACCGCCTGCACGCCGACCACCACGGCTTCCTGTCCGATATACAGATGGCAAAAACCGCCGATCAACCCCATGCCGTAAAGCTGGGCCGACTTCTCCTCGAAGCGGCGGATCAGCAGCATGTCGTGATAAAGCTGTTTCAGATCGTCGAGCGGAAGCTCGCTTGAAGGCATGCGCGGGGTTTTCCTGGCCGTCCCGTTCGGGACGGCGATTGCCGATTTCCTGGCGGCCTTCATGAGCAATTCCCCTGTTTTTCCCTTCATTGAAAAACAGCCCATCCGGCCAATCCAGATAGGCTGTTTTTTCCGGCTCTTGTTGTTCTGTCATGCGCGTCTTTCATTGGAAAGCCGCGCGGGCCAGACTAACAAAAAGCGCTTCGGCTTACATATGATTTGCGCAAGGAACCGGGCAAGTTGCCGTGCGGTGCAACAGAGAATTTCGAGAGACGCCGTTCATGCTGCAACGCAAAATCAAGTCACGGGAAATTTGCGCCGTTGTACCTAAAGTTCTGGAAATAAAAACCGTTTCGATAATACCGGGAAAAAAACAAACGCCGGTTTTAGAGAACCGTTTTACGGAGCAGGCGAAGGGGCGGAATCCGGTTGATCAAAATAGATGACATATTCATTCGGGCGCGTGATGCCGAGAGTAGCGCGGGCGCGCTCGTCCAGCATGTCGAGGTCCAGGTTGTCGGGACGCAAGAGCCGGGTGCGCGCTTCAAGGGCCATGCGCTGTTCTTGAAGCCGCGCCAGCTCGGATTGCGAGGCGGAAAGTTGCGCTTCAATCCGCGCGCCGGCGATCACGCCGCGCTCGCCCACGATGGAGGGCAGGGCGAAATAACACAGCAACAGGAAACAGCCCAGCGAGAGCAGCAGGTGCCTGATGCGTTCGGCGCTGAAATCAAGCTGAAGGATCATGCGGGCCCTGGCGGAAAAAATGACTCTGCCTGAAACAGTATAAGGCTAACGGTAAACGGAATATTAAGAAACGTACCGGCGTTCCCTCACAACATATATGTTTGTCAGGACTTATACCAACGAACTTATGAACGGACACCTTCCAAAAGAAAGCCCGTCATGCCCGCCCCCGCTTTCGCGGGGACAGGCTCCGGCGGGCATCCACGCTAAAAGACTGTCAAAACAAAAGTTTCAAAGCGTGGACCCCCGCCGTCGCGGGGGTGACCGTCCCTGTCTTCGGGGTGAGTCATTGCATAGGACCGTTGATATGTCGTTATGAGGAGACCCGAAGGGTCATCCAAGATGTTGCGGATTTTCTGGATTGCTTGGCTCTGCCTCGCAGCCTTGCAATGACACATATATAGCATTTATACGTCTGAATCGCGTTTTTAAAAACGGGATATTGCGGGATTCGACGCGGCAGATGAAAAATCACCGCGCCAGAACGGAGCGTCCGCCATAGCGGGCCTTTGAGCCCAGTTCTTCCTCAATGCGCAGAAGCTGGTTGTACTTCGCCAACCGGTCGGAGCGGGAAAGGGAGCCGGTCTTGATCTGCCCGCAGGTGGTGGCCACCGCCAGGTCGGCGATGATGGAATCCTCCGTCTCGCCGGAGCGGTGCGAGATAACCGAAGTATACCCAGCCTTTTTCGCAACCGCCACGGTGTCCAGCGTTTCGGTCAGCGTGCCGATCTGGTTCACCTTTATGAGGATGGCATTGGCGAGGCCTTTGGCGATGCCGTCTTTCAGGCGCGCGGGGTTGGTGACGAACAAATCATCGCCCACAAGCTGCACCTTGCCGCCGAGGCGTTTTGTGATCTCGGCCCAGCCGTCCAGATCGTCCTCGGCCATGCCGTCTTCAATGGACACGATAGGGTAGCGCGCCACCAGCCCTTCATAAAAACCGGCCATGCCCGCCGCGTCCAGCTTTTTACCTTCGCCTTCAAGGTGATACCGGCCGTCTTTAAAGAATTCGGTGGAGGCCGCGTCCAGCGCCAGCACAATATCCGCCCCCGGCTTGTACCCGGCCGCTTCGATGGCCTTCATGACAAAGCCCAAAGCCTCGTCGGCGGAGGCAAGGGCCGGAGCGAAGCCGCCTTCGTCGCCGACGGCGGTGTTATGGCCGGCGTCTTTCAGAAGCTTCTTCAGCGCATGGAATACTTCCGCGCCCATGCGCAGCGCCTCGCGGAAACGGGGTGCGCCCACGGGCACGACCATGAATTCCTGAATGTCGATGGGATTATCGGCATGCGCCCCGCCATTGATGATGTTCATCATCGGCACGGGCAGAAGACCGGCGTCATTCCCACCCAGAAAGCTGTATAGCGGCTTGCCCGCCTCCGATGCCATGGCGCGGGCGGCGGCCAGGCTGACGCCCAGAAGGGCGTTCGCGCCCAGGCGGCCCTTGTTCGGCGCGCCGTCAAGGTCGATCAGGCATCTGTCCAACTCGAACTGGCCGGAAAACTCCCAGTCCAGCAGCTTGCCGCGGATTTCGGCGTTGACGGCTTCAACCGCCTTCAAAACGCCCTTGCCGTTGTAGCGTTTCCGGTCGCCGTCGCGCAGCTCCACCGCCTCATGCGTGCCGGTGGATGCTCCCGACGGCACGGCGGCGCGGCCGAAAGCGCCGCTTTTCAGGGCTGCGTCAACCTCAACCGTGGGATTGCCGCGGCTGTCCAGGATTTCACGGGCGTGCAGGTGGGTGATGGTGGGCATTTGTTGGTCCTGACTTTTTAGGGTGAGCTATCAAGAAGCGATAAACGAACACCCCTCCCCTTGAGGGAGGGGATTAAGGGGTGGGGTGGAGCGTCACAAACAGGGGCACAAGGGTCGCAGGGGTCTTTTTTATTGACCCTATTTGACCCTTCCGACCCTCTCGATCCCTTCGTAAAACCCCACCCCTTAATCCCCTCCCTCAAGGGGAGGGGAGATTTTTCTTCGGCTGGGTTGGATGTTCTCTAAAGATTGAACGGGACGCAAGGCGTTTTTTCCACCTGAACGGTAACGTGGTCGAGGTGGAATTTTTGTTCCAGGACGCGCTGGATATCGCAAAGGGCGGCCTGCGCGTCGGCGGCTTCATCCAGCGTCACGTGAAGCGTGGCCAGCGGCTGCTTTTCGGTGAGGCTCCAGACATGGATGTGATGAACGTCCTTCAGGTTCCTGATCTCGGTCATCAGCGCCTCGCGGATTTTGCCGGAAAGGCGGGGGTCGGGCGCGCCTTCCACCAGAATATGGACCGTTTTTTTCACAAGCCCAATGGCATAGAAGAAAATCAGCACCACAATCAGCAGCGACAGGAGCGGATCGGCCAGGCGCCAGCCGGTGAGCGAGACGATCACCCCGGCGGTCACCGCGCCCAGCGAGCCCATCAGGTCGCTCATAATGTGAAGGGTGGCGCTTTGAATGTTAAGGTCGTCTTTTTTCTCATGATGAGGAACATCCCGCTCTTTCCCGCGCGCGGGACGATGCAGGGCCTGGGGGTTGGGTGTTTTGCTGCCGTGAAGGATGAACAGGCTCGCGGCATTGGCGGCAAGGCCGATGACGGCGATCACCAGCATCATCGGCCCGTCGATGTCGCGCGGATGGGCGATGCGGTTGATGGCCTCGCTGCCGATCACGAAGCACAGGAAAAAAAGCAGAATGCCGTTGGTGTAGGCCGCCAGAATTTTGAAGCGTTGATAGCCATAGGTGCGGGCGCTGTCGGGCGCGCGTCTTCCAAGACGCACCGCGCTCCAGGATAAAAACAGTCCGGCGGCGTCGGTGAACATGTGGCCCGCGTCGGCCAGAAGCGCCAGCGAACCCGAAAAATAGCCGCCCAGCACTTCCACGATCATGATGCCCACGGTCAGGCACAGCACGAAAAACAGCTTTTTCTCGTCCTGTCCGGGCACGACGTTATGGGCGGGACCTTCATTCATTTCAGAAATCAGAAGTCAGTAATCAGAGATCAGAGACTAGGTTCAATGGACAATTACCAACACGAACATTCCCGCGAAAGCGGGAATCCCATTTATTTTCAGGAACAAACTGGATTCCGGGTCGCGGTTGCTACGCAACCTTGCCCGGAATGTTCGTTTAGTCTTTTCAATGACTTGAGTTTAATTGTCCATTGAACCTAAAGCCAGCCATCAAGCCCTTCTGATTTCTGATCCAAGAACCGTGTATAATTAAAGCAACCTATTTGCCAGGCAGAAACAAATTCTTTTTTTCATTGCCTTACCCCTGCACGGAAACGGAAAGGTTGTCGGTGCTTTTCAGCCCTTCGTTTTCCAGAAGGGTATGAGTCACCTGATTAAGATTGCTGAGGCTGGGGTTGCCCGTGGGACCCAGCATGCGCATAAGGCTTTCCTTGCGGATGCCTGTGCGCTTTGCCAGCGCCGGAAAGCCGATTGTAGCATTAATGTAGTCGCGGATAAAAGATTTGCCCGCTTGCGTGTCTTCCTTGCGGCCGGCGATGAGCAGCACAATGCCGCGCGTCAACATGCCACGCCTGAATTTTTTATCTTTTCTGGCGCGTTCGATAACCGTTTCCCTGAAATCGCGTGTAAGAGCCATAACAAGCCCCTTTCCTCCGTGCATGTTTGCTTATCAAAAATCAATAATAACATATATGTTATTAACGAATCCAGATAAATCAAGATCGATCAAAATTATCAAGCTTTTTCATCCTGATAAGCCTTCCAAAGCGCCCTGGCTTTGGCGATATCCTTGTCCTGCCTGTTTTTGCCGCCGCCGGCCAGCAGGATCACAAGCTCTATGCCATCAAGAGCATAGTAGATGCGCAAGGGCGGCGTTCCAAAAATACGCCGTTCGATAACGCCGCCGCCGACAGATTTATGATCGCCAAAATTGCCCAGTTCCATGCGGTAGAGCGTTTCGGTAACGCGCGCCGCGTGTTTGGCGGGAATTTTGGCAAGCCAGTCCGCAAAGTGGTTTTTGCCGTTTTTGGCAATATATTCAACAAGGCGGATCATGGGCTTTGTTGCGGACAGTTTTTCCGGGGAGCGGTAACATCTCTAGCCGCGAAAAACCGCACAATTGGAGGCACGGGCCGGAATCGAACCGGCATACAAGGATTTGCAGTCCTCTGCATCGCCATTCTGCCACCGCGCCGTAGGCGGCAAACATACGGAAACGGGGGCTTTCCGGTCAAGTTTCATGTGGCAAAAATGCATGACCGGGTGGGGTTTTTCCGGTTCGGACTGGCCTTTTATTGACGGCGGCTCTCCATTGAAAGACGTTGTTTCCAAGCTTTTCCGCGCCCGCCATGCTTAACGCCGCCGCCGCCATGAATCATCATTCCGATCCGCAGGCGCGGGCGCGCGCCAATATGATCGAGGGGCAGTTGCGTCCCAACCACGTTCTTGATCCTGCCTTGCTTGCGGCCATGGGCAGCGTCCCGCGCGAATTGTTTGTGGCGCCTGAACTTGCGGGCGTCGCCTACAGCGATGGCGAAGTGGCGGCCGCCGCGGGACGGAAGCTTCTGTCCCCGCTGGTGTTCGCGCGGCTTGTGCTGGCGGCGCAGGTCCGGCCGTCCGACCGCGTTCTGGATGTCGGGGCGGCCACCGGCTATTCCGGCGCCGTTCTGGCCGAGCTTGCGGGCGAGGTGGTGGCGCTTGAGAGCGATCCGTCGCTGTTGCGCGTGCTTCAGCAGTACCAACGGGAATACGGTCCTGGCGCGCTGCGCGCCGCGCTAGGCAATCTGGCCGACGGCTTTCCCGCCGCCGCGCCCTATCAGGCCATATTCATCGAAGGCGGCGTGCAATGGGTGCCGGAGGCGCTTTTGGCCCAGCTTGCGCCCGGCGGGCGGCTGGCATGCGTCATATCCCGGCCCGGCGCCTGGCCGGCCGAACCGGGCAAGGCCTGCCTCTTTACCAAACAGGCGAACGGCGGCATCGCCTCGACCGAGCTTTTCGATGCCTTCGCATCGCCGCTTTCCGGGTTTACCTTGCGTCCGGGGTTTCAGTTCTGATGCGTCTTTTTCTCTTGATCCTTGCCGCCGCCTTGTGGACCGCGCCCTTGCAAGCCATGAGCCTGCAGGATGCAATGACGCGCGCCTATGTCAACAATCCCACCTTGCAGAAGCAGCGCGATGCGCTTCGCGCTGTCGACGAAAGCGTGCCGATTGCCAAATCGGCCGCCCGCCCCACGTTCAGCGGTACGGCCGATATCAATCATGCCTATAGCGAAACAGCGGGGACCGATACCACCTATCAGCCGCGGGGCTATGGCGTCAGCGCCAGCCAGCCGGTTTATCAGGGCGGACAGATTGAGGCGGGGATCAGCTCGGCCGAGCGCACCGTTCTTGCCCAGCGCGCCTTGTTGCGACATGCCGAGCAGGACCTGTTTTTATCGGTGGCGCAGGCCTATGTCGACGTGGCGCGGGATCAGGCCGTGCTGCGCCTCAACCGCAAGAACGAGCAGGTTCTGGCCCGCGAGCGCCAGGCCGCCCGCGACCGTCTGAAAGTGGGCGAGGCCACGAAGACCGACACCAGCCAGGCGGACTCCCGCCATGCCGGCGCCGTGGCCGACCGCACGCTGGCGGAAGGCCAGCTTGCCGCCAGCCGCGCCGCCTTCCGGCGCATCGTGGGCAGCGAGCCGGGCGAAATCAAGATACCAAAACTGGAACTCAAGCTTCCCGCCACTCTGGACGAAGCGGTTCAGTCGGCCCGGAAAAATTCGCCGCAGGTCGCGGCGGCACGCCATGCCGAAGAGGGCGCGCGGTTCGACATCGGCAAGGCCGAAGGCGCCCTGTTGCCGCGCATCGACCTCACCGCCAGCGCCGGGCAGGACTGGGACATAAGCGCGACGCGCCGCGACCGCATCACCAGCGCGGTGGTGGGGGCGCAACTGACCGTGCCGCTGTATAGCGGCGGCGGCAATTACGCGCGCGTCCGCGCGGCAAAGGAAACCGCAAGCCAGCGGCGCGTGGAAGTGCGCGAGGCCATGGACCTTGCCCGGCAGGATGCCGTCCGCGCCTGGCACGACCTGCTCACCGCCCGCTCCACCATTTCCGCGCGGAAGAAGCAGATCCGCGCCACCAGCCTTGCGCTGACCGGCGTGCGCGAGGAATCCAGGGTCGGCACCCGCACCGTTCTTGACCGCCTGAACGCCGAGGCCGAAGCGGTGCAGGCGCAGGTGGCCCTCGTTCAGGCCGAGCGCGACGAGGCGCTGGCCCTTTTCCGCGTCAAGGCGGCGGTAGGCGAGTTGAATGGAACCAGCCTCGGACTGCCCATCGATCCCTACGATCCAGCCGCCCATTACAACGAAGTTGAGGATTCCCTGTTCGGCCTCGGTTCCGAAACGCCCCATGCGCCGTCGCTTGTTCCGGCGCGGGAAAAGGCCGCCAGGGACACTGCGGACGAACAAGACTTGCCGCCTGTTCCGGCCAAGTCCGGCAAGGAAGAAGCCAAGCCCGTTCCTGCCGAGGCGCAGCCTGCCGCTTCAAGCAAGACGAAACCGAAACGGTAGGCGCATTTTCGTATATGCGCCGGCTGTATGATGCGGGCGGTCTAAAGAGGACTCAGCCTCTTTTGTTGTGAATTGGGATGGATTAAAGTTAACTTTCCGATTCACGTCACGCGGAAATAATTTTTCGGATCAAGGCCAATGGCTGAAAACGCGGCAGCGCAAGAACCGACAATGGAGGAAATCCTGGCTTCCATCCGCCGCATCATATCGGAAGATGGCGCGACGGTCGAAGAGGCGCCGCCGCCCGACGACACGGTGCTTGATCTGACCGAGGCCATGGAGGCCCAGAACGCTCCCCCGCCGGAGCCGCCGCCAGAGCCCGAACCACCCGCTCCGGAGGTTGTGATGGAAGATAATACTCCTGAACCGGCGGCTCCGCCGCCGCCACCTGAGCCGGAGCCCGCGCCGCCGCCTCCGCCGCCCGAACCGGAGCCGCCACCGGTGGAAGCGGAAGCCCCGCCGCCGCCCGAACCGGAGCCGGAGCCCATGGCTCCGTCCCCATCGCCCGATCTTGACCGCCTTGTGTCCGACGCCACGGCGCAGGCCACGGCGACCGTGTTCAGCAGCCTGGCCTCGCCGCATCCCAACGGGGCCAGCCTGCCTTTGGGAAACGGCGGCCGCACGCTGGAAAGCATGGTGCTGGAGCTGGTTAAGCCGGTTCTCAAGGATTGGCTGGACAAAAATCTTCCCGGCCTTGTCGAGCGTGTGGTGCAGAAAGAAATACGCAAGATTACGCGCGATCTTATATAATCCATCACGTCCCCTCAGCCCTTTTCCGCGCCGCGAATACAAAAAGCCGTTGAAAAAGGCGGCTTTTTGGCATGTATAGAGGCATGGAAAAAACTTACGACCCGGCCCCGGCCGAAGCCGGACACTATAAAAACTGGGAAAATTCAGGCGCGTTCGCCTGCGATCCGCGTTCGAACGCCAGGCCCTACACCATCATGATGCCGCCGCCCAACGTGACGGGCAGCCTGCATATGGGCCATGCGCTGACCTTCACCTTGCAGGACATTCTTGTCCGCTACCGCCGCATGCAAGGACGCGATGTGCTGTGGCAGCCGGGAACCGACCATGCCGGCATCGCCACGCAAATGGTGGTGGAACGCCAGCTTGCCGAAAAGAAAATCAATCGCCGCGACATGGGCCGCGCGGCTTTTCTGGAAAAAGCATGGGAGTGGAAAGAGCAATCCGGCGGGGCCATCACCCGCCAGCTCCGCCGCCTGGGCGCCTCGCCCGACTGGGCGCGCGAGCGCTTCACCATGGATCCGGGCCTCAGCCGCGCCGTGGTGAAAGTGTTCGTGCGGCTCTACCGCGAAGGCCTGATTTACAAGGACAAGCGCCTTGTCAACTGGGACCCGAAGCTCCTCACCGCCATCTCCGACCTTGAGGTGGAGCCGCGCGAGGTCAAGGGCCATATGTGGCATTTCCGTTATCCCCTGGCGGATGATCCCACGAAATATCTATGCATCGCCACCACGCGGCCCGAAACCATGCTGGGCGACGGGGCGGTAGCCGTGCATCCTTCGGACGAGCGCTACCGGCATCTGGTCGGCAAGCTGGTGCGCCTGCCCCTGGCCGAGCGCCTGATCCCGGTGATCGCCGACGAATACCCCGATCCCGAAAAAGGCTCCGGCGCGGTCAAGATCACGGCGGCGCATGACTTCAACGATTTCGAAGTCTGGCACCGCCACCGCGACCGCGACTATTTCAGGAAGCAGAAAGACGGCGGGTTAATCAATCTCTTCACGCCCGACGCCAGAATGAACGGCAACTGCCCAAGGCAGTATCAGGGCCTCGACCGGTACGAGGCGCGCAAGCGCATCGTCGCGGATCTGGAAGCCGAAGGGCTGGTGGACAGGATCGAAAACATCGTTCATGCCGTCCCGCATGGCGACCGCTCCGGCGTGGTGATCGAGCCTTATCTGACCGAGCAGTGGTATTGCGACGCCAAAACCCTTGCCGGACCCGCCATCAAGGCGGTGGAGGAAGGGCGCACGGTATTCGTGCCCAGGCAATGGGAAAACACCTATTTCGAATGGATGCGCAACATCCAGCCCTGGTGCATCTCGCGCCAGTTGTGGTGGGGGCATCAGATTCCGGCGTGGTACGGGCCGGATGGCAAATGCTTCGTGGCGGAAAGCGAGGACGAGGCAAGGGCCGAGGCCGAAAAATGGTACGGCGCCCATCCCATCCCCCTCCCTTCGGGAGGGGATAGGGGAGGGATTGCGGCAAATGAAAGCGGCGGCGCTTTGGGTTCGAGGGAAAACCCTCCCCCGGCTTCTCCCGGAAAGAAGGGAGAGATTGTGTTGACGCGCGACGAGGACGTGCTGGACACATGGTTTTCATCGGGCCTCTGGCCGTTCTCAACCCTGGGCTGGCCGGAACAGACGCCGGAGCTTGCCCGCTATTATCCCGGCGACGTTCTGGTCACGGGTTTCGACATCATTTTTTTCTGGGTGGCCCGCATGATGATGATGGGCCTGCACGTCATGAAGGACGTGCCGTTCCGCACCGTCTATATCCACGCCCTGGTGCGCGACGCGAAGGGCCAGAAAATGTCGAAAACAAAGGGCAACGTGATCGACCCGCTGGAGGTCATCGGCACATACGGGGCCGATGCGTTGCGCTTTACGCTTTCCAGCCTCTCCACGCCGGGGCGCGACGTGCGTCTTGCCGAAAGCCGCATCGCGGGCGGGCGCAATTTCGCAACCAAGCTGTGGAACGCCGCGCGTTTTTGCCGGATGAACGGCTGTGCGCTGAAGGATGGTTTTGATCCCTTCGCCGCCACGCAGCCGGTCAACCGCTGGATCGCGGGGGAGGTTGCGCAGGCGGCCGGGGCCGCCACGAAGGCGCTGGATTCCTACCGCTTTGACGAAACCGCGAACGGGCTTTACCATTTTGCATGGAGCGTTTTCTGCGACTGGTATCTGGAATTCGCCAAGCCGCTTCTGCAAGGCGAAGAGGGCGCGGCAAAGGCCGAAACGCAGGCCACGGCGGCCTGGGTTCTGGAAAGGCTGATGCGCCTTCTGCACCCCGTCATGCCCCATATGACCGAGGAAATCTGGCAGGCCTTCGCGGACCCGTCGCAAACCTTGATGACGCGGGAATGGGTTGAAACGGGCGACGCCAGGATCGACAACGCGGCGATGAACGATGTGCGCTGGGTCATCGGCGTCATCAGCCTTGTCCGCAGTGTGCGGTCGGAGTTGAACGTGCCGCCGGGCGCGCAAATTCCGGTCATCGTCAACGGCGCGGGCGAGAATGAAAAACGCCTTCTGGCCGGTTACCGCGATTTCATTTTTCGTCTGGCGCGGCTTGCAAGCCTCGGCTTTGAGGGCGAAAGCCCGGAGGGCTCGGCCCAGGCGGTGCTCGGCGCGACAACCTTCATCCTGCCGCTGGCGGGCGTGATTGATCTTGAGGCCGAACGCGCGCGCCTTGAAAAAGAGAGCAAAAAAGTCGCGGATGAAGTGGCGCGGCTGAACGCCAAGCTCGGCAACCCGCAATTCACCGGCAACGCCCCGCCCGATGTGGTGGAGGAGCACAAGGAGCGACTCTCCGCCGCCCAGGCCACGCTTTCGAGTCTCGATGCCGCAAAGGCGCGGCTGAAGGCCTGATATTCGGGTTCGGATCCATTGGGTTAGGACCAGGACCCAATTGGATGAGGGTCCAGACTCAATTCAGGAATGGATCAAATCAAACAGATCACTGCTCATTCCGGCGCCCGGCTTCGCCTGGCGGCTCCGCCGAGGTCTTGGCGCAGTCGTCGCGCCGAAGCTTTGCGGAGGCGGAAAAGCCGGAATCCAGAAACCGCCGAAGGCGGTTGCATGTTGCCGGAGGCAACATCGCTGCCGGACCTGAAATAATTTTTCTCAACAGGCCAAAAACCTTCATCGTTTTCGAGCCGCAACAAAACTATCTGACTTGTGAACAAGTTTTTCGGGTTTTGCTTCGGGTAAAATCCCGTTTCCCTTGGAGGGCGGGGCTGGATTTGATAAAAATCCCGAACCCCGGAATCAACGGCTTGTTGGAGGACACAGGATGTCTGCTCGTAGCCTTGAGGGATTGCAAGGGTTGCTTGCCGCCCCAGAAACTTCGCCGCAAGTGAATGCAGAAGAGCCGGAACAACCGCCACGACAATTCGCTGGCAGGCGCGGCGCATGCAGGGCGTTTGATACCGCCGCCAGGATTACGGTAATTGCTCCGTCCGTGCTGCGGCGCGGACTTGCGGTCGCGGCCCGCCGCAGGGCCGCCATTCGCCGCCTCCCGCGCATGACGGCGACGCGCCACAGGAGACAAGGCGCGAACGCGCGTCATGGCATTGCGCGACCTTGTTCCATTCTGCGCCGCCACCACCATCCCATGCGCCCAACAAAGGAAGCTTTCAGACAGGCGGCTACCGCAGTGGCGCTCAAGGTTGCCTGAGGCTTGGTTCAGTCAACATCAGGCTTGCTTCCGCTGGAGGCTAAAAGTAACCCCTCATGCCCGTCCCCGCGACCCGTCTTCGCTAAAGCTACGCCGGGCCGTTTTGCAAGCTCGCCCTGCGAAGCCGAAGGCGAAGCAGGAAAGCGGACGCGGGGATGACTTGTTCAAGCTAACCCACTGTCGGGATTCCAGAAGCCGTGAAAGTATTTTAATATTTAAAACGAGGTGCTGCCAATAGTACGGCAGTGTCTCACTTTGACAATCACCCCCGCGGAGGCGGGGGTCCCATTTGATTAAAAACAATGGGATGCCCGCCGGAGCCTGCCCTCGCGGAGGCGGGGGCGGGCATGAGTATAAAAGCAAACTGACCCTC
>JANQEX010000007.1 GCA_028278105.1 Alphaproteobacteria bacterium
TCCTTGCCGGGAAAGGAACCTTCATCATCAGCGTCGCGGTGCTGGCGCTTTTTGTGCTGAACAGCGCCTTTGCCGCCGCCAACCGCAGCTTCCAGGGCGAGATCGTCGCGGGCCAGCAGGCGTTGAACGGGAAAAACCAGAAACTGGCCCAGAACCGCGCTTTCGGCAATGTCTATCAGGCGCTGGTGCAGGCGCTGGCCAATGCCGCCACCACCAAGAAGGACGAGGCCATCCGCGGCCTTCTCGTGCAGAACGACATCCGCATCGAGCCGCCGCCGCCGCAACCCGCCGCCGCCCCCGCCAAGAAATAAACGACTCGCTCAAAAAGGGATAAGCCATGTTCAACACCAATCCGAGTTCGGCCGATCATACCCATCTTTCGGTCACGCTGCTGGCCGTCGGCCTGCTGATTTTCACCCTGTTCCAACTCAGCCAGATCATTCTGGACCGTGTGCAGTTGGGCAAGCTGAACGCCCAGCTTGCCGCCTCCACGGCCAATGTCGACAAGGCGCTGGAAGAAAACGCCCAGATGATGGACCGGCTGAATACCGTGGCCGTGGGCACGCAGAAACTGGCCCAGGCCGGCAATGCCAACGCCAGGGAGATCGTTTCCCAGCTTGAAAGGGCCGGCATCCGCATCAACCCGGATTTCCGGCGTCCGGCTCCCGGCGCGCCGCCCGGCGCAATGCCTCCGGGCGCGCCTGCCGGCATGCCCCGGAGCGCTCCCGCAGCGCCTCCCGTGGCCGCGCCTCCGGCGCCACCCGCGCCGCCTCCGCCGCCTGCTCCGGCGCGATAGATTTTCCGTTATGCCTGATCCGGCGCGGCCCCTTGCGGGCCGCGTCTTTTTTTGAATGGGATGGCGATGCTGAAAAAGCTTTATCACTGGATGCTGGAAAAAGCCGCGGGCCCGGCCGCCGTGCCCGTGCTGGCGGCGGTGGCGTTCGTCGAAAGCTCTTTTTTTCCCCTGCCGCCCGACCTGATGCTGATCCCGATGTGCCTGGCCGCGCGGCGGCGGGCTTTTATGTTTGCCCTTGTCTGCTCGCTGGCCTCCGTGGCGGGCGGCCTGCTGGGCTATGGCATCGGCAGCCTGCTTTATGAAACCGCCGGCCGCTGGATTCTTGATTTTTATGGCGACGCCGATGTGCTTTACGCCCGTTTTCAGGAAGCGTTTCAGGCGCAGGGCTTCTGGCTGGTGGCGATGGCGGGCTTTACGCCTTTTCCTTTCAAGGTCATCACCATTTCCAGCGGCGTGGCCGGGCTGAACCTGCCCTTGTTTCTCCTGGCCTGTTTTGTCTCAAGGGCCGGACGCTTTTTTCTTGAGGCGGCCCTGCTTTATATGTTCGGGGAGAAAATCAGGAGCCTGATCGAGCGTTATTTCGGCTTGCTGACCGTCGCCTTTTTCCTGCTGCTTCTGGGCGGTTTTCTGGCGATCAAGCTGTTTGTTTAGGGTCTGGACTCAATTAAGCAGGTTTTTTATTCGAAAAAACAACTTCTCACCCCGGCCCCCGCTTTCGCGGGGGCAGGCTCCAGCCGGGGGTCCAGCATGTTGCCTTCGGCAACATGCAACCGCCTCCGGCGGTTGCTGGATTCCGGCTTCTCCGCCTCCGCAAAGCTTCGGCGCGACGGGTGCGCCAAGACCTCGGCGTAGCCGCAGGCGAAGCCGGGCGCCGGAATGAGCAGTTATCTGTTTGATTTGATCCATTTCTAATTGAGTTCAGACCCTAGTCTTTTCAATGACTTGAGTTTAATTGTCCATTGAACCTAGGGCCTATAAACTGGCAGACGCCAAAAAGTAACCCGTCATGCCCGCGACGGCGGGCATCCACGCTAAAAAATCATCAAAGAAAAAATTTTAAAATATGGACCCCCGCTTTCGCGGGAGTGTTCGGGTGGGGCGCATGGAAATTAAGGGACACGGCTATAGTACGAGCCGTGAGTCATTTCATAAGACCGCGGGTATTACTTCTTTTTCCCCTTCGCCTCCACCGTGCCAACGGCCACGAAGCGCAGGTCGCCCTGGCGGTCGATCAGCAGCAGCAGCGGCTTTTTGGAGGACGCGGCGTCCTTGGCCAGCTTTTGCAGGTCGCGCGGCGCCTTCACGGCCTTTTGCCCGGCCTCCACGATCACGTCGCCGGGACGCGCGCCCTTGTCCAGCAGTGGGCTGGCGTCGCCGAGGCCGGTGATGACCAGCCCGCGCGCCTCGTCGCTCAACTGATAGGTCTGGCGCGTGATGGCCGAGATGGCGGAGACTTTCAGATCAAGCTCCGGCACGGAGACGGCCGAGGTGACCGAGGGACCGCTTTCGCCCTTGCCGGGCCCGCCTTCGGCGCTTCCGGACTCGCCGGGGTCCTTCATTTCGCCGATCCTGACCTTGAGCCCGACTTTCCCGCCGTCGCGCCAGACGATAACGGAAACGCTCTTCCGGATCGGGGTTTCGGCTACCATGCGCGGCAGGGTGCGCATTTCGGTCACTTCCTTGCCGTCGAACCGGACAATCACGTCGCCCGCCGCCATGCCGGCTTTTCCGGCCGGACTGCCGGGCGTGAGGCTGGACACAAGCGCGCCTTCCGTTTTCGGCATGTTGAGGCTTTGGGCGATGTCGTCGGTGACGTTCTGGATGCGCACGCCAAGCCAGCCACGGCGGATTTTGCCGGTTTCGCGTAGCTGATCGACAACGTTTTTCGCCATGGACGAGGGGATGGCGAAGCCGATCCCCACCGATCCGCCCGAAGGCGAGAAAATCGCCGTGGCGATTCCGATAATCTCGCCCTTCATGTTGAACATGGGCCCGCCCGAATTGCCGCGGTTGATGGGCGCGTCGGTCTGGATGTAGTCGTCATAGGGGCCGGAGTTGATGTTGCGCGCGCGGGCCGAGATGATGCCCTGCGTCACCGTGCCGCCCAGCCCGAAGGGATTGCCGATGACCAGAATCCAGTCGCCCACCTTCATCACGTCGCTGTCGCCGAAAGTGAGATAGGGAAGGGGCCTGGAATACTCCACTTTCAACAGCGAAATATCGGTCTTGGGATCGCGGCCCACCACCTTGGCTTTCAGGCTGGTGTCGTCATGCAGGATAACGTTGATCTCGTCCGCGTCCTGAATGACGTGATTGTTCGTGACGATGTAGCCGGAGGGATCAATAATGAATCCGGAGCCGAGCGAGGTGGTTTTCCGCTCGCGGTAGGGCAGGGCGTTCTTTCCGCCCGGCGTGGACCTTTCCATGAAATCCTTGAAGAAATCCTCGAAACCGGGGGGAAGGCCGGGCATGCCGGGAACGTCAAGCGGACCGTCCATGTTGTTTTTCAAGGTTTGCGTGGTGGAGATGTTCACCACCGCGGGCAACAGCCTTTCGGCCAGTTTCGAGAACCCGGCATTCGGGATGACGGCATCCGGCGCGGCCGCGAGAGGCGGGGGCATGCCGGCGGCGAGCGCCGGCGTGGCCGCAAGCAAAAGGGAAAAAAGCGCGCAAACAATTTTACCGGCGTTTTTCATCACGCATGACTCCCGCGGATAAAGACAGCACAAAGGCCACTCTAAACCCGACTGTGGCGGGCGTATGGCAAGGGACAGGGTTTGCTATCTTGCTTTCGGCTGGCTGAAATACCGGAAAAACCCGCTGCCGTCGGGCGAAAGAACCATGGCGGTGTCCTCGTTGGCTAGGGTGACGCGATAGGCCTGCAGCGCCCGGTAAAAGGAATAAAACGACGGGTCTTTCCCCGAAGCCCGCGCCACGAGGCGCAGCGCCTCGCGGTCGCCCTTGCCGCGGGTGATTTCGGCCTCGCGCGTGGCCTCGGCCAGAAGAGCCGTGCGCTCGCGCTCGGCCTTCGACTTGATCTCCTGCGCCTGCTCCTGGCCCTTGGCGCGGAACTGGGCGGCCTCCTGCTGGCGTTCCGAACGCATGCGGGCGAAAATGGCTTGGCTGGTTTCGGTGGGCAGGTCGGCCTTGCGGATGCGCACGTCGATGATCTCCACGCCATAGCCTTCCTGCACGGCGACCTTGTTGTTCACCTCGTCGCGGATGTTGTTCATGATTTTGGCGCGGTCGGCCGACAGCACCTCCTGCATCGACACCGTTCCCAACACCTGCCGCAGCGAGGAATTGACCAGAATGCCGATCTGGTCCGCCGCGCGGCGCTCGTTGTTCAGGCGCTGGAAAAAGCGCAAGGGGTCGGTGATGCGGTAGCGGGCGAAGGCGTCCACGATCAGGCGCTTCTGTTCGGCCAGGATGGCCTGCTGCGCGGGCGGCTCAATCGACAGGATGCGCTTGTCGAAGAACACCACGTCCTGGATATAGGGCAGTTTGGTATAGAGCCCCGGCTCCTTGACGATGCGCTTGGCTTCGCGGAATTGCAGCACCAGGGCCTGCTGCTGCTGGTTGACGATGTAGAAAACGTCCAGCGCCGTGAAAAGGGCGAAAAAGGCGATGACCGCCAGGAAAATGTTGCGGGGACTCATGGCGTGCCTCCTTGGGCCGCGTCGCTCTTTCGCATCAGGTCGAGCGGCAGATAGGGAATGGTTCCGCTTTTCGCGGCGGCGGGATCAAGGATGATCTTGTTGGCGTTGCCGAGCACGTCCTCCATCGTTTCAAAATAAAGCCGGGCGGAGGTGACGTTCGGCGCGGCGTCATAGGCTTTCAGCACCGAAAGAAAGCGGCTGGCCTCGCCCTTGGCCAGGCTGACCACGCGGTCCTTGTAGCCCAGCGCGTCTTGCAGCATTTTCTGCGCCTGGCCACGGGCGCGGGGCAGAATGTCGTTGGCGTAGGCCTGCGCCTCGTTGCGAAGGCGCTCGCCGTCGGCGCGGGCGCGCTGCACGTCGTTGAAGGCGTCCACCACCGGCTGTGGCGGCGAGGCGTTCAGCAATTGCACCTGCATGATGGAAACGCCGCTTTTATACTCGTCCAGCATGCTCTGGATGAGGGCGGCCGCGTCGGCCTCGATCTGCGAGCGCTTTTCGGTAAGGATGGGCTGGATCTCCATCTGGCCCACCACCTCGCGCAGCGCGCTTTCCGACAACAGCTTCACGGTCAGTTCCGGGTTGCGGATGTTGAACAGGTAATCCACCGGGTCCTTCACCCGCCAGAATACCGAATAATCGATATCGACGATGTTTTCATCGCCGGTCAGCATGCGGCTTTCCGAGGCATCGTCATCGCTTCTTCTGCCGCGCACGCTGTCGCCGATTTTAAGCTGGTTGGCGGTGGTGACGTCGGGCCGCAGCACCATTTCGATGGGGGCGGGAAGGTGATAATGCAGCCCCGGCGACTCGACCCGCACCACCTTGCCGAAACGCAGGATCACGCCGGCCTGGTTGGGCGACACCTGATAGAGCCCGCTGGCCAGCCAGAAGACGGCTATGACGGCAAGGCCGATCCCCCACAGGCGGAAGGGGTTGCCGCCCTTGCCGCCCGGCCCGCCGCCTGAAAAAAAGCGGCCGAGGTGCTCCTGACCGGCGCGCAGCAATCCATCCACGTCCACTTCCGGCGAAGGCGGTGGCGAGGGCGAAGGACGTTTTGGCTTTGGCCCGGAATTTCCCGATGGTCCAGACCCCCAGGGGCCATTGTTGTTCCAGCTCATGCTTGCTCCGGTTCAGGCGTTTGCAGGATTTGTAAAAGGGTTTAGACAAGACGTCATTGCGAGCGGCGAAGCCGCGAAGCAATCCAGCATAAGCCGCGTCTGCGGCGGCATGAATCCTGTTGGCGCTCACCGCGCCTCAGGCTGGATCGCCACGCGCCGCTTCGCGGCGCTCGCGATGACGGCTATACTTTAACCGAGTCTGGACCCTAATAATTCAGCAAGGGAAAAGAAAGCGCTTTCGATGTTTTTCAGGAAAAAATCGGCGAACGAAGACGAAATCATCCAGCTTTTGCGCGGGCTTAGGCATCCTGCCTCAAATAGGGCATTGGGCGAGATGGGCCTGGTCGAAGGCGCCGTGCTGAAAAACGGCGAGGCGCGTTTCATTATCGCCCTGGACCGTGACAGCCAGAACGATGCCGCCGCCTTGCGGAATCTGACCGAGAAAGCGGTGCGCAAGCTTCCCGGCGTAAAAAACGCGCGGGCGATCTTTACCGCGAATGCCCAGGGCGCGCCACCGGGCAAGCCACCAGGGGAATTCCGCGCGGCCGGGCTTGGCGAGATCATCGCCGTGCTGTCCGGCAAGGGGGGCGTGGGCAAGTCAACCGTGGCCGCCAATCTGGCCTGCGCGCTTTCGCAAAGCGGCCTGCGGGTGGGGCTGCTGGATGCCGATATTTACGGTCCCTCCGTGCCGCGCCTTTTCGGCCTGCACGGCAAGCCGAAAACGGAAAACAACAAGCTGACGCCTTTGGAGAAGCACGGCGTCAAGGTGATGTCGATTGGGTTTATTGTCGAGGAAGACGCCCCCGTCATCTGGCGCGGGCCGATGGTGCAGAAGGCGCTTCGCCAGATGATCGAGGAGGTAAACTGGGGCACGCTGGACGCGCTGGTGGCCGACATGCCGCCGGGCACGGGCGACGTGCAACTCTCGCTGATGCAAAGCACGCCGCTTTCGGGAGCGGTCGTCGTGTCCACGCCGCAGGAGCTGGCGTTGACCGACGCGCGCAAGGCCGTGGCCATGCTGCGCAGGCTGAACAAGCCCGTGCTGGGCATTATCGAGAATATGAGCGGCTTTGTCTGCCCGCATTGCGGTGAAAAAAGCGATATTTTCGGCGCGGGCGGCGCGCGGGAGGAAGCCCGGCGCGGCGGCGATGATTATCTTGGCGATATTCCGCTCACGCCCGTGCTGCGCGAGACCTCCGATGCGGGAACGCCCCTGGTGGTGGCGCAACCCCATCATGCCGCCGCGCAGGCTTTCCGCGATTTCGCCGCCCGCGTCTGGCTGAAGCTGGCCGCCCGGCGAAAACAATGACGAACATTCCGGGCAAGGCTGCGCAGCAGCCGCGACCCGGAATCTCATTTATTTCATTGCTTCTTTTATATAACAAACTGAGTCCCCGCTGGAGTTTACCCCCGCGACCCGTCTTCGCCAAAGCTACGCCGGGCCTGTTTGCAAGCTTGCCCTGCATAGCCGAAGGCGTAGCAGGGAAGCGGGGGCGGGGACGCCTGAATATGCTTATGCCAACGATCTTACAAACTGATCCATCCCGTTAGGAAGAGCCGTCATGCCCGCGACGGCGGGCATCCACGCTTGAAATCTAAATAAATCCAAAGATTATAAGCATGGACCCCTGCTTTCAGGGGAACAGGAATATGCGTATCGTCTACACGGGAATCCTTGTCATCAATGACTGCTGCCGAGCCTTCACAAACAGTCAAACCCTTTCCAAACTCCTCTCAGGAGAAGGGGTGTATGCGCAAGGCGTTGCCTTATGTCCTGCTGATCGCCGCGGCGCTGCTGGCCTATGCGAATGTCTATCAGAACGCGTTTCTGTTCGATGACGAGTTCCTGCTGGTCAAGAACAGCTTCCTGCGTAGCTGGGCGCATGCGGGCGACCTGTTTCTGGGCAGCAGCACGGCGGGATTTGGCGGGAGCGACCTGTTCTGGCGCCCGGCGCAGATGCTGGCCTATCTGGTTCTGTTCCAGCTTTTTGGTTTGCAGGAATATGCTTTTCATGCCCTGAACGTGGGCCTGCATGTTCTGAACGCCTGCCTGCTTTTCGCTCTCGCGGGGCAATGGAAACTGCCGCGGCCGGCTTCATTCCTTGCCGCGCTGGTCTGGGCCGTGCATCCCGTCCATACCGAAGCCGTCACCTATATGAGCGCCACGGCCGATGTGATGCATGCCGGTTTCGGCCTGCTATGCCTTTTTCTGTGGAACAGAAGGCAAATCGCGCTGTCCGCCATCTGCTTGGCGCTTGCGCTTTTGTCGAAAGAGACGGCGATTGTCTTCCCGGCGCTCCTGCTGGCGGGGCTTTGGCTGAAGGAAGGAAAGCTTTCGGCAAAAGAAATTCCGGGTAGCTGGCCCTTGTGGCTTGTGACGGCGATATATCTACTGGCGCGGCTTGTGCTGCTGCGTCCCGAAAACGGCTTTAGTTTTTATGAAAACGCAAACGTATATTCCGAAAACATTCTTGTCCGGGTTTACACGTTCCTCGCCACGCTGCCCGGCTATGCCGGGATGCTGCTGGCGCCGCTTGACCTGCATATGGAGCGCGCATCGACAATATACCTTGATCCCATGCATGCGCCCGTGATGCTCGGCGCGGCGCTGCTGGCGGCGAGCCTGTTTTTGGTTGCAAGAGGGCTTGCCCGGCCCCAAAAACAGGCGGCGCGTTATCTGGCTTTCGGCCTTGGCTGGTTTTTCATCGCCTACGCGCCATGCAGCGGCGTTGTCCTGCCGGTGAACGCGATTTTTCTGGAACACTGGATGTATCTGCCCTCAGGCGGGCTTTTGCTTGGCGTGGCGGGCGCCCTGGCCCGGCTGTTGAACGCGCGGCCGCTGGCGCGGCAAGCCGCCGGCGCGCTATGCGGCGTGGCCGCGGCGGTTCTTGGGCTCCTGACTTTTGCGCAGAACCAGACATGGCGCGATCCCATCACCTTTTACACGCATATCCTGCGCCATGAGGAAGGCACGGCCCGGCTGCACAACAATCTGGCCATGGCCTATGACGAGGCGGACGCCAAAGACCTTGCCGTGAGCCACTACCAAAAAGCGATTGCGTTGCAGGACACCTACCCGCAAACCCATTACAATCTGGGCCGGCTGTTTTTCGGGCAGGGGAATGACGGAATGGGCGAGGCGCATTTGAAACGCGCGCTGGACATCGACCCCGCTTTCTGGCGCGCGGCGGAACTGCTTGCCGAATATTACCGCAAAACGGGAAGGCCGAATCTGGCCGCCGAATACGCCGCCCGCGCCGTCAGGTCAAAATCACCGGAAATTCAATAATCCCCTGACGCCTCTTTCTATTGTCTTCAAACCTTGTCCTATAGCCTCATCAAGGGATTGTGGCCCTGCTGCTTGAGCATGCGCCGCGCCCTGCCCGCCCTCATGTTGCGATACCGCTTTAGGCGGACGCGGAGGCCGTTGTCGCGGCTGGCCCGATGGCATCATCTTTTTATTATTATTCATTATCTCATAAGCTTGGCCAGGATTGCCAAGTGCTTGCATGTATTGATATTGATATCGATCAGGTTTGGAAAAATATTCAAAATGGGGAGTATATTTCGGGTAAACGGTCTCTCCGTTTATCGTAACGGGCTTTCCGTTCACCGTGATGGGTGACAGCCTCTCTGAACTCCCTGGATTCTTCGGATTTTTTGAAAAAATAAAGTCTTCCACATCCTGCGGACTTGCCCGTGAAAGATCAAGGCACTCACCGGAGGAGCGCCAAAGCACGGCGCTTTTATCCAGATCAGGCCCAATGCCGCGCGACCGGCGGAGTTCCGTGATGGATGTGGGGTCCAGGTTCGGTGATCTGGGCGGCTTGCAATCCTTGAGGGCTGAATAATCGCCTGGCCGTTCCGCCATGAAACCTCGAAAAGAAAACAGGCTTCCAGAATAAAGCCTCATCCCTTTTCAAAGCGTAAATTGGCTGTAAGCCATTAATTACGCAGCCTTTTTCAATATGGGCCGGGTGGCTTCGGTCAGGTCCTGCACGGCCTTGACCGATTTGTCGAAGGCGGCCTGCTCGTCGGGCAGAAGGGGGATTTCCACCACGCGCTCCACGCCGCCCGCGCCGATCACCACGGGCACGCCGACATAAAGATCGTTCACGCCGTATTGGCCCGACAGCCATGCCGCGCAGGGCAGCACGCGCTTTTTGTCTTTCAGATAGCTTTCGGCCATGGCGGCCGCCGCGGCGGCGGGCGCGTAGAAGGCCGAGCCCGATTTGAGAAGCTGCACGATTTCCGCGCCGCCGTCGCGCGTGCGCTTGACAATGGCGTCGACGCGCTCCTGCCGGGTCCAGCCCATTTTCACCAGTTCAGGCAGCGGAATGCCGGCCACGGTGGTGTAGCGCGCCAGCGGCACCATGCTGTCGCCATGCCCGCCCAGAACGAAGGCCGAGACGTCTTCCACCGAAACATTGAACTCCCGCGCCAGGAAAAAACGGAACCGGGCGCTGTCCAGCACGCCCGCCATGCCCACGACCTTGTTGTGGGGCAGGCCGGAAACCTGCTGCATCACCCAGACCATCACGTCCAGCGGGTTGGTGACGACGATGACGAAAGCGTCGGGCGCGTGTTCCCGGATGTTCCCGGCCACGGTTTTGACGATGCCGGTGTTGATGCCGATCAGGTCGTCGCGGCTCATGCCCGGCTTGCGCGGCACGCCCGCAGTGACGATCACAACATCCGCGCCCTGCATTTGCGCATAGCCGGTATCGCCGGTGAGCGCCGCGTCGAACCCCACCACCGGCGAGGCCTGCGAGAGATCCAGCGCCTTGCCCTGCGGGATGCCGTCGGCCACGTCGATCAGGACAATGTCGCCCAGTTCCTTGGCGGCGGCGAAGAGCGCCAGCAGCCCGCCGATTTGTCCCGCGCCGACGAGAGCGATTTTCTTGCGGTTCTTGGTCATGGGCTTTTCCTTTCGGGGTAGAAGCTGGAGGAAGTCGCAATAATGATTGATGGCGCTCAATTATTACCAACACGAACATTCCGGCGGAAGCCGGAATCCCATTTTATTATTGATAGAAACCAAATGGGATTCCGGGCCGGCGCGCCCTTCGGGCGCTTGCCCGGAATGTTCATTCAATATAATCGCGGCGACTGTAAAGCGCGCCAGATGGTCAGGGCCTGACGGGTTTCGGCCACATCATGCACGCGCAAAATCTGTACGCCATGTTGCGCCGCAAACAAGGCCGCGGCGAGGGAGCCCGGCAGGCGGTCATCGGCATTTTCGACGCCGGCCACGGCTCCGATAAAGCTCTTGCGCGAAGCGCCGACCAGCACGGGCACGCCCAACTCATGAAAGCGGGTTATGTTGTGCTGCAATATCAGGTTGTGTTCCGCCGTCTTGCCGAAGCCGATGCCGGGGTCGGCGATCAGCTTTTCCCTTGGAATGCCCGCCGCCTCGCATGCGCCGATACGGGCCGCCAGATAGTCCAGGATTTCCTGCAACACGTCGCCATAATGCGGGGCTTTCTGCATATTGGGCGGCGCGCCCTTCATATGCATCAGCACGACCGGTAACCCTAGCTTCGCGGCCACGGCAAGAGCATTGGGATCATGAGTCAGGGCGCTGATGTCGTTGATCATGTCCGCACCTTTCGCCGCCGCCACTTCCATGGTGGTGGCGTTGCGCGTGTCGACAGAGATGATGACGCCGCGTTTTCCGGCTTCCTCGCGCAAGCCTTCAATGACGGGAAGAACGCGGGCCTGCTCGTCTTCGGGCGATAGGAGCGCCGCGCCGGGGCGCGTGGACTCGCCGCCAATATCGAGTATGGCGCAGCCTTCTTCCATCAGCCTTTTGCCATGGGCGAGCGCGGCGGCGGGCGCGGCATAACGCCCCCCATCGGAAAAACTGTCGGGCGTGACGTTCAATACGCCCATCAGCAGTGGAAGCGGGCGGCCTGAGGCGGAAAATGCCGGGCTCATTTTTTCCCTTTCTGTTTCGAAAGCAGATAGCGCAGCTTTTGCGCGGCGGCCATGCGCAAGGATTTTTCACCCACCGAGACCGGACCCTGAATCACGGCCTCGGTGCCCGTCACGGGATCTATGGCCGTAACCTTTACCGTCGAGCCCAGCACCTTGATCTCGAAAAGCACTTCCCCGTCCATCATGAGCGCATTGCATCACGAAAAATGCCGGAAAACAATGCAAAGCGGGGCTTGGAGGAAAGGGTCCGGTTTGTTAACGTAAGCGCCCCGCCCGATGCGCGGGATAACGAGGAATGGATGGAAACGGTTGCCCTTGCTTCGGATCACCGCGGCTTTGATCTGAAATTGAAACTCGCCGATTTTGTAAAAGAGCTTGGCTATCAGCCGCTTGATCTCGGCACGCATTCCACCGACCGGGTGGACAGCCAGGATTACGCCATCGCCGCGGCCGCAGCCTTGAAAGAAGGAAAGGCGCGTTTCGTGATCGCCATCTGTGGGTCGGGCAACGGCATGGCCATGGCCGCCAACCGCTTTTCCCATGTGCGGGCGGCCATCTGTCCGCACACCACGGCGGCGCGCATGGCCCGGCAGCATAATGACGCCAATATCATCAGCCTCGCGGCGGATTACATGAGCCGTGACCTTGCCAAGGATTGCGTGGAAACCTTTTTGAAAACCGAATTTCTGGGCGGGCGGTATGGCGAGCGTGTCAAGCGCCTGACCGGGCTTGATCCAAAAAAACTGCAAGGAGATAAATAATGTCCTCTTCCGCCGCCGCCAGTCTGGATACGCCCATGAACGGCTTTTTCGAATCTTCCGTGCGTGAAAGTGATCCTGAGCTTTTCAAATCCATCGCGGGGGAGCTGGAGCGCCAGCAAAACCAGATTGAGCTTATTGCCTCCGAGAACATCGTCAGCCGCGCGGTTCTGGAGGCCCAGGGCTCGGTCCTGACCAACAAATACGCCGAAGGCTATCCCGGCAAGCGCTATTACGGCGGCAACGACATGGTGGACATTGCCGAAAGCCTTGCCATCGCGCGCGCCTGCAAGCTGTTCGGGTGCCAGTTCGCAAACGTGCAGCCCCATTCGGGGGCCCAGGCGAACCAGGCGGTATTCCTTGCGCTGCTTCAGCCGGGCGATACGTATCTGGGAATGGATCTTGCGGCGGGCGGGCATTTGACGCACGGGGCGTCCGTGAATCTGTCCGGCAAATGGTTCCGGCCCGTGTCGTATGGCGTAAGGCAGGAAGATGGCCTGATCGACTACGATCAGGTTGAACGTCTTGCCGCCGAACACAGGCCGAAGCTGATCCTTGCCGGAGCATCCGCTTATTCGCGTGTTATCGATTACGCAAGATTCCGCAAGATTGCCGATGACGCCGGCGCCTATTTTATGATGGACATGGCGCATTATGCCGGACTCGTGGCGGGTGGGGTGTATCCAAATCCCGTGCCTTACGCGCATGTCACCACCACCACCACGCACAAGACCTTGCGCGGACCAAGGGGCGGCATGATTTTGTGCAACGATCCGGACCTGGCGAAAAAAATCAATTCCGCCGTCTTTCCGGGCCTGCAGGGCGGCCCGCTCATGCATGTGATCGCCGCCAAGGCCGTTTGCTTTGGCGAGGCCTTGCAGCCTTCCTTCAGGCTGTACGCGCAGGCAACGCTAGACAACGCAAGAACCCTGGCGCAAACGCTGACCGAACGCGGGTTTAAGGTGTTGTCCGGCGGAACGGACAGCCACATGGTTCTGATGGACCTGCAAAACAGGAACCTGACCGGCAAGGACTCCGAGAAGTCGCTGGAAAACGCCCATCTGACTTGTAACAAGAACAAGGTCCCTTTCGATCCGCGTCCGCCGATGGTGACGTCGGGCTTGCGGCTGGGCTCGCCGGCCGCCACGACGCGCGGCTTCGGCGCGCAGGAATTCCGCCAGGTGGGCGACTGGATCGGGCAGGTGCTGGAAGGCCTGGTCCAGAATCCCGACGATAACAGCGGTATTGAGACCCGCGTGAAATCGGAGGTGCGCGCATTGTGCGCGCGCTTCCCCATTTACGGCTCGCAGACACGATGAGAGGAAACCGTTATTTCCTCTCCATCTGGCCCGGCTTCGCCTTCGGCACCGCCGAGGTCCCTGGAGAAAGCTTGTCCGCCGTAGCTCGCAGGGCGAAGGCGGAGAGGGGTTAGGGGAGGGAATATGCTAACCGGAGGAACGGTCTTGTCCATTGGAACGGCTTGTTCTTCCCCGGCCCCGTTCACGGGGAGGGGAGAGGTTTAATGCGCTGCCCGTTTTGCGGCCATTCGGACAGCCAGGTGAAGGACAGCCGTCCGACGGAGGACAACGCCTCCATCCGCCGCCGCCGCCAGTGCGAAAGCTGCGGCGGGCGCTTCACCACCTTCGAGCGGGTGCAGTTGCGCGAGTTGACGGTCATCAAATCGGGCGGCGAGAAAGAGCCCTTTGACCGCGACAAGCTGATGCGCTCCATGCGCATCGCGCTGCGCAAGCGCCCCATCGACGAGGAGCGCGTGGAAAAAACCGTCTCCGCCATCGTCCGCCAGCTTGAATCCATGGGTGAAAGTGAAGTATCCACCAAGCAGATCGGCGAGTTCGTGATGGAGGCGCTGCTGGCGCTTGATCACGTCGCCTATGTGCGTTACGCCTCCGTTTACCGCGATTTCAGGGAGCCCGATGATTTTAACCAATTCATCGACAATCTCCGTCAAGACGCCAAGGCGTAACTGGCGCATATTCGTTTTTACCGCCATCGCCTTGCTGCTGGCGCTGCCGTGCGGTTTTGTCCTCGCCACGCAATTCGCGCCGCCCTGCCGGCAGGCCGTTCATGATACGCGCCTGGAGCAATGCGAATGCCTTGGATTTGAGTTGCCGCGCGCGCGCACGGGCGGCGTGCAAAGCCTGTGTCTTGGCAGGATCGAGGCGCGCCGCGTTGACTTTCTCGCCTGGCCCTGGGACCTGACGCGAAGTGACCGGCTGGTCATACGGAAAAACGGCAAGGTAATCTGGAAAACAATGGACCGGAAAAAAATCCGGCAAGCCGGGCGGCTCCTGATGACGCTAAAACAAGGCTGGCGGGAAGGGGGGGCAACGGATGGCTCTCTCCTGTCCTTCCGGCGCTATGTTCCCCTGCGGCCCGGCGAGACCCGTCTGTCCGAGGAGGCCCAGAACTTTATTCTGGACAACAACTTTATTTCTCATGACGGGCTGCGCCGTCCGCTTGGCAGGGGAGAAAGCCGCGCGCTTCATGCGCTGGTCCCCGGAGAAAAGCCGTGAGCGGCAAATCCGCCGATCTCCGCTTCATGGCGCTCGCCATTGAGCTTGGCAAGAGAATCCTGGGACAGGCCGCGCCCAATCCCGCCGTCGGCTGCGTGATTGTGAAGGACGGTATCATCCTTGGACGCGGCGTCACCGGCAAAGGCGGGCGGCCCCATGCCGAAACCGGGGCCTTGAAAGAGGCGGGCGAGGCCGCCAAAGGCGCGACCGCCTATGTCTCCCTGGAACCCTGCGCGCATGAGGGGCAAACAGGCTCCTGCGCCAGGGCGCTGATCGACGCCGGCATCGCCCGCGTGGCCGCGCCGATGGAAGATCCCGATCCCCGCGTCTGCGGCAAGGGGTTCCTGATGCTGCGCGCGGCGGGCGTGGGCGTCACCACCGGCATCATGGAAAAAGAGGCCGGACGCGCCAATGAAGGCTTCCTGAAGCGCGTGCGCTACGGACGGCCGATGTTCACCTACAAGATCGCCACGTCTCTGGACGGGCGCATCGCCGCCGAAACCGGTGAAAGCCGCTGGATTTCGGGCGAGCCGGCCCGCAACCATGCCCATCGCCTGCGCGCCACGCATGACGGCATCATGATCGGCATCGGCGTGGCCTTGGCGGATGATCCGCTGCTCACCTGCCGCCTGCCGGGGCTGGAGGATGCAACTCCCGTGCGCATCGTCGTCGACCGCAAGCTGCGCCTGCCGGTGGATTGCCAACTTATAAGAACCGCGACGGAAAGAACGGTATGGATCATCACCTCCAGCCGCCACTCCGCGGACGCTCTTGCGCCCTATGAAAAGGCCGGCGCGCGTATTGTGCCCGTGCCGGTGAATGAGCAGGGCCATGCCGACCCGCTGGTCGCCGCGCGCAAGCTGGGCGAATTGGGCCTGACCCGCGTATTGATCGAGGGCGGGGCCTCCCTTGCCGCGGCTTTTTTCCGCGACGACCTGATTGACCGCGTGGAATGGATCACGGCGCCTTTTGTGCTGGGCCACAAGGGACGGCCGGCGGTGGAGGCGCTGGCCGCCATGCGCCTTGCCGATTATCCCCGCTTTTGCCGCCTGGAAAGCCGCATGCTGGGCGAAGACCGGCTGGAGGTTTATGCGCGGAGCGAATAAGAACGCTCAAGTAGCGGGTTGATCGGGATCGACAAGCTGCAACCGCCGCTCTATTTGGTATTAACTTCACCTTGCACAAGGGCTGCCACATGCGCGTTTGAAACATGAACTTCTGCGGCAAGATTTTCATGCGATGCCGTGAGCTTGACAATATCCTGTCTGAGCGAACGAAAATGCTCAAGCATGAGGTTTTCGATTTTGTCCGTCATAGCGAAAGCCCTTCAATAAAGAGGCATTCCCGCGAAAGCGGGAATCCAGTTTTTTTAATAAACTGGGTCCCCGCTTCCGCGGGGACGCCTGTTTTGTTTATGCGGTAACCTTGCCTCCATGTATAAATAATACCCGGTATTTATGAAAAAAAGGAAGCCCGGCTTTTACAGTTGATTATCTTGCGCTAAAGTCCCCCGCATGTTTACCGGGCTTGTTCGGGATGTCGGCGAAGTGATCGAAGCGCGCAGGAATGCGCGCGAAGCCGTTCTTGTTATCACGACAAAACTGCCTGCCCCGCTTGCGCGGGGAGCCTCCATCTGCTGCGACGGCGTGTGTCTTACGGTTACCGAAAGCGGGAAAGGTCAGTTCACCGTACAGGCCTCGTCCGAAACCCTTTCGCGCACCACGCTTGGCGACTGGCAAAAGGGCCGGCGCGTGAATCTTGAGCCATCCCTGAGGCTTGGCGACGAGCTCGGCGGGCATCTGGTTTTCGGCCATGTGGATGGATGCGGCGAATGCGCAAGCCGCGAGGCCGGCGGCGAAAGCCTGCGCCTTGGCATCCGCATGACGCCTGAGATCGCGCCCTACGTGGCGGTAAAGGGTTCCATCGCGGTGGACGGCGTGTCGCTGACCGTCAACGGCATCGAAGGCGACATGTTTTTTGTGACGATCATTCCCCATACCCTTGCCCATACCAGTCTTGGCGCGCTGAAGCCGGGCGCAAGGGTCAATCTGGAAATCGACATGCTGGCGCGCTATGTGGCGCGCCTGGCCGGTTTCATGCAAAAGGCGGCGTAAGATGAGCCTGTCCAGCCTTTCCCGCCTCTCCGGCTTTCACGAGGCCATTTCGCCGCCCGAAGAGATCATCGCAGCGGCAAGGGACGGCAGGATGTTCATCCTTGCCGATGACGAAAGCCGCGAGAACGAGGGGGATCTGATTATCCCCGCGCAAATGTGCACGGCCGGGGCCGTGAACTTCATGGCGCGGCACGGGCGCGGACTGATTTGCCTTGCCCTGGAAAGGCCGATGGTGGAGCGGCTGGACCTGCCGCGGATGAGCCGGACAAACGACAGCCGTTTCAAAACGGCTTTCACCGTGTCCATCGAGGCGCGGGAAGGCGTCACCACCGGCATTTCGGCGGCCGACCGGGCGCGGACCATCGCCGCCGCCGTCGCGCCGGATTCCGGGCCGGACGATCTCGTCAGCCCCGGCCATGTTTTTCCGCTGGTGGCGCGGGATGGCGGTGTGCTGGTGCGCGCGGGCCATACCGAGGCGGCGGTGGACATCGCAAGGCTGGCCGGTTTCAGCGGCGCGGGCGTGATCTGCGAGATCATGAACGAAGACGGCTCCATGGCGCGCCTGCCGGATCTGGCGGCTTTCGCCCAGCTTCACGGCCTGAAAATCGGCACCATCGCCGACCTTATCGCCTACCGCCGCCGGACCGAAACGCTGGTGGAGCGCCGCCACGGTTCCGATTTCACTTCCGCTTTCGGCGGCGATTTCCGCCTTCATGTCTATGTCAACAGACTGAATCACGCCGAGCATATCGCGCTGGTGAAAGGCGACCTCGCCACGCCCTCGCCGGTGCTGGTGCGCATGCACGCCCTCAACATGCTCGACGACGTTCTGGGCGGCCGGCGCAACGGGCGCGGCGGCGAAATTCAGGAGGCCTTGCGCCTGATCGGGGAAGAGGGAAGGGGCGTGCTGGTTCTGCTGCGCGATCCGCCGCCCGCCCGCATCGAAACGCTTCTGGAAACGCCCGCCGAAGAGCGCGGGCCGCCGCAAAACCTCCGCGATTACGGCGTGGGCGCGCAAATCCTTCTTGATTTGGGCGTTAAAAACATGATCCTTCTCACCAATTCTCCCAAAACCGTGGTGGGGCTGGAAGGCTACGGGCTCAGCATCGTGGATTACCGTCCCATTCCGCTAAATTCCCGGTAAAAGCAGGATTGTGAGATGAAAATTTTCAAAGCTCATTCCGGCGAAAGCCGGAATCCAGCAACCGCCGAAGGCGGTTGCATGTTGCCGGAGGCAACATGCTGGACCCCGGCTTTCGCCGGGGTGAGTATTCTTCTGGTTCCGTTTTTGCCTCAAGACCAATTCAAGGTGTGCTTATGACTCCCCCAAAATCCCACATCATGATCGTGGAATCCATGTTCTACCCGGAAATCGCCGGGGAGATGGCCAAAGGCGCCATCCAGGCCCTGGAGCGGGCAGGGGCCACCTATGAGCGGTTCGAGGTGCCGGGATGCCTGGAAGTGCCCGCAGGCATTCTTTGCGGCATCACCATGAAGCAATACCACCCCGCCCGCCGCCGGTTCGACGGCTATGTGGCGCTGGGCTGCGTCATCAAGGGCGAAACCTATCATTTCGAAATCGTGGCCAATGAAAGCGCGCGCGGGCTGCAAAGCCTTGCCACGCGCTGGGCCGTGGCCATCGGCAACGGCATCATCACCGCCTACAGCAAGGAACAGGCTTTGGCCCGCGCCGCGGTCTCCGGCAAGAACAAGGGTGGCCACGCCGCGGATGCCTGCCTTGCCATGATCGCCATGAAAGCCAGGCTGGGCCTGTATCCGCGTGAAGCATGACCGGCATTCTTGCAACGGAAGTCCCCGCGGAAAACATTCCGCCCGCCCGCAAATCGGCGGCGCGCCTCGCGGCCGTGCAGGCGCTTTACCAGATTGGGTTGACGGGTCAAAAGACTGAAAAGGTGGCCGAGGATTTTCTTTCGGGCCGCATGCCGCGCGAGGCGGATGCGCCGCCGCCCGAAATGTTCGATGGCGCGCTGTTTGCGGCCATTCTTGATGCCGCGTCGCGCCGCAAGGACGGGATTGAAGACATTCTTGCCGAAAATCTGGATGCGTCCTGGCCGCTTCCGCGCATGGAAAAGCTTTTGCAAAGCCTGCTTCATGCGGGCATCGGCGAATTGCTGGAAGACAAGACCCCGGCTCCCGTCATCATCAACGATTATGTCAACATCGCCCACGCTTTTTTCGCCGGCAAGGAGCCGGCGCTGGTCAACGCCGTTCTGGACAAAATCGCAAAACTTTTGAAGCCATGAGCTTTTCTGAAGAGTTCGCCCGCATCGCGCGCCATTTCCGCCCGCTTTCCGAGGGATTGCCGGGGGCCTTCGCCTTGGGCGACGACGCCGCCGCCCTTGCCGTGCCCGCCGGACAGGAGCTGGTCGTCACCACCGACGCCATGGTGGAGAATATTCACTTTTTGCCCGAAGACATGCCGCAAAGCGTGGCGGCGCGGCTGTTGCGCGCCAACCTGTCGGACCTCGCCGCCATGGGCGCGACGCCCATGGCCTATCTTTTGGTCACCGCGCTGTCTGAAAAGGTGGGCGAGGAATGGCTGGCCGCGTTCGCGTCGGCCCTTGCCGAGGATCAGAAGAATTTTTCCATCACGCTGGCGGGGGGCGACAGTGTCCGCACCGGGGGCCCCATTACGCTGGCGGTGACGGCGCTTGGCCTCGCGCCCGCCGGACAGGTCCTGCGGCGCAAGACAAAGCGGCCCGTGAACGGCAAAAACACGCCCGCGCTTTATGTCAGCGGCACGATTGGCGATTCCGCGCTGGGGCTCATGCTGGGCAAGGGTGAAAAATTCGCGTCGCTTCAGCCGGATGAAGAAAACGGCCTGAAAGAGCGCCACTTTTCGCCCACGCCCCGGCTGGAGCTTGGCCGGACGCTTCGTCCTTTCGCCCAGGCCGTGACTGACGTCTCCGACGGGCTTGTGGCCGATATCGGCCACATCGCCGAGCAGTCGGAAGCCGAAGCCACGCTGCATGCCGCCGACATTCCTTTTTCGCCCGCCGCGCGGAAAGTTCTGGACGAGCGCCCCGATCTGTTCGAGGCGCTGATAACGGGTGGCGAGGATTACGAGCTTGCCTTCGCCATGGGCATCGGGGAAGAGCATTTGCTCAAGCTGGCCGCCCGGCAGATTAACCTGCCCTTAACCAAAATCGGCAGGCTCGCGCCCGGCGTTGCCGGGGAAATCCATGTTCTCGACCGGGAAAATCACGTTATCCCGCTGAAGCAAAAGGGCTGGACGCATTTTTAGGCAATTTTAAGCGGGCTTTCAGGCTTTCGGCCTAAACTCTCCCTCCGGTTCAACCATCGGGGGATGATGCGCAAGGGCCTCAAAATCCTGATCCTGCTTCTCGCGCCGCTGATCTTTTCAGCCTTGGTGTGCGCCGCGGCGCCCGCATGGGCCAAGAAGCACGAAAAGGTTAATATCAACGCGCAAACCAAGGTGTTCAAAGGCTCCTATTTCATAACCATGCGCCCGCTTATCCTGCCGGTCATCAACGAGGAGGGCATGCAGGAAATCGTCTCGGTCGTGGTGGCGCTGCAAGTGAAAAGCCAGAGGCGCATGGAGCAGGTGTCCTCCGTCGCCCCCAAGCTCAACGACGCCTATATGCGCGCCCTTTACGGAAAAATCGGCCGCAATATCTACCGCAACGGCCAGTTTATCGACGTGAACAAACTGAAAATGAAGCTCGCCTCCATCACCGAGCAGCTTCTGGGCAAGGACAAGGTTCAGGACGTCCTGATCCAGGGCATCACGCAACGCCGGTTCAATTAGCGCCTTGCCGGTTGAATTCAGTCACCGCCGCGTGGTGCGGAGCGCCTCCATTTCGGCCTTGAGGGCCTTCAGCGCCGCTGCCTGGTTGTCGTTCGCGGCCTCGAACATCGCGCGCAGATTGTCGTTCTCGGTCTTGAGTTCTTTCACCGCCTGAAGGGCAAGCGCGCCTAGACGATCATATCGAACAGCCCATGCCCCTTCGTCCATGATTTTGTTGATCTCTCCCATGTCGGACCCCTTGTCGACAATCTCCGGAAAAACCTTGTATAACTCCTGCGCAATTACGCCCACATCATGTTTGCCATTATTTTTCCAGTCGAACGAGACGGCGCGGTAATTATCAATACGGTCCAAAACCTCGTAGGTTTGCACATTCTTTTTCATTCGCGCATCAGAAAAGGAAAACCAGCCGTTATTATCCTGCACCATATAAGCCCCGTTATCTTGCTGGGCGTCAAGGAAGTACATGTTATTGTTTGAATCCGCTTCATACATGCTCCATTTGCGGGTGGTGGTTGTATAAAAATCAATCCCGGCATAATTGCTCCCGGAACTGGTGATACGAATAATTCCTGTTCCTCCGCCGTAAACTTCAAGTTTTGCGTTCGGGTTCACCGTCCCGATGCCGACATTGCCGGAAGGGTCAATTCTTACTGTCTCGGTGTCTCCATTCGCAAAACGAAGATAACCAGTCGTTTCTTGGAGAACGCCGGCCACTTCGTCACTAGCTTGGAATTTTAAAGTTCGCAGGGCCGTAGAGCTGCGTACGTCGCCCACAACATCCAGCTTGTAACTTGGACTCACCGTTCCAATTCCCACATTGCCGCTGCCGCCTACAATTGTGACCGTTGGACCGTTCGTGCCGTCATTGAAGTAGATGCTTCCACCAGCCACATTGTTGATCCACATTGCGCCCGTATCGGATGCGATGCCAAACCCTGCGTCATTGTGTGTGCCGCCATAATCTTGAATTTTCAGTCGGTAGCCGTTCTCGTCGTCAGGATCGCCATAAACCGGCTTGTTCGACCTTATAATGCCCGCCACGTCCAGCTTGTAGCCCGGCGCCGTCGTCCCGATGCCGACATTGCCGTTTTGTGCAAAAGTAGCGCCGTTGAACTTAAAGTATCTTGTGCTCCATGTGTTTCCTATGAGGTTGGAGCTTGCATCTTCGGCAAGCGTCCAATGCCCGGCGGTGCCTCTAAAGCTGGTCGCCCTGATCGTGCCCACCACTTCCAACGCTGAATATGGCGTCGTGGTCCCGATGCCAACATTGCCCGCGAAATAAGCGGCGCCGGTATCTTTGAATTCGATATAGGGGTTGGTCGTCGGAGTATTCCACCTCGTAACCCGAAATATCGCGTCTCCCGTAGGGCTGTTGGAATGTCTTATAATGTTTAAGCCGACGCTGCCGTCATCCGGCGTATTGATTACAAGCTGTCCCGCCTCGACGCCGTACAAATTTGGACTCTTCGTAATATGAACCGTCTCGCTTGTCGTTATTGCCATTGCAGGCGTACTCAATGCGTGTGTTCCGGATCCCAGATACAGCGATGTATATCCACCTGTTCCCATCTGAAGCGAACCGGTATTTGTGCCGTTATCAAGAACAAGATTTGGTTGCGTGGCTTTAACCCGAAGCACGGAATATGAGGACCCGTTGATATCGAGCGTGTATGCCGGACTCGTCGTCCCGATGCCGACGTTGCCGTTTTGTGCAAAAGTAGCACTGTTGAATTTAAAGTATCTTGTGCTCCATGTGTTTCCTATGAGGTTGGAACTTGCATCTTCGGCAAGTGTCCAATGACCAGCAGTGCCCCTAAAGCTGGTAGCCCTGATCGTGCCCACCACTTCCAGCGCTGAGTGCGGCGTCGCGGTCCCGATTCCGACATTACCGCTGTTGTTAATCACCACCCGTGCGCTGTCCGAAGAATCCCGCCACTCGGTCAGGTTTCCGCTCTGGCTCGCAGCACCCTTTACGATCAGGGGAATATCGGTCGCGGCCTGCGATGTCAGCATCAGCAGGTCGCCGGAGGTGGCGTAGGTGACGGCCGCAGCACCAGCAAGGCCTATGCCATCATTGTACTGCACCTGCCCGCTGGAGCCGCCCGCGCCGCTCACCGGCGCGTCCTCGGTGCAGGTGATAATGGTTCCATTGCTGGAGCACCATTTGCCGTTTTCCAGCGTGCCCACCCTGGGGTCCACCTCGGTGGCCGAACCGGACGCCGCCATGCTGATCCAGCTTGCGCCGTCGCAGAACTGCATGACGCCGTGATCGGCGTTGTAGATCGTCTCCCCGTTCACGCCGGGCGGGTTCACGCAACCGGCCCGCAGCGCCGGGCTTGCCAGCAATGCGGCGCAAAGGACGGCAAGGAGGGCAAGCCGGTGCGTCATGGCTCGCCCTGCATGGGAAAGAGGGCGGGGATGACGGGATAGGGCTCCGGCTTCGCTGCACCGGTCACGACGCGATGTCGGCAGCGCGACATGTCCACCGGCTCCGCGCCGATCACACGGGGGCAAGGGGGCGCGGCTTGTGCTGGTTCACCGTGCTTGCCGGAATGCAGGAAACCGAGAAAAGGGGGCTCAGCCAGCGCAACGGCGGCGCAGACAGCCAGAGCGGCTAATCCTGCTATTGCAAGTGACCGGCGCGCGCCCACGTCCAAACTCCCCCTGGTGACTGGGAGTTCAGAAATCGCGTTTAGACGATTGCAGGGGCCTTTGGCCGTGAGGCTTGGACATACGCCACTGCCTCCCAGCCCAACAGGCCGGGGGCAGCGTTCGTGTCGGCAACGCTAGGTACCGCTAAACGCGAGGTTCTGACACCCCAAAAGCAGAATTCCTGCTTTCACGATGATTATGCATGACTGAATGAAAAGGTCAACGTGTCGACCAGGGGTAGTGGGTCAGTTTGAACAAATCACCCCCGCGCAGGCGGGGGTCCCATTTGATTAAAAACAATGGGATGCCCGCCGGAGCCTGCCCTCGCGGAGGCGGGGGCGGGCATGAGTATAAAAGCAAACTGACCCTC
>JANQEX010000009.1 GCA_028278105.1 Alphaproteobacteria bacterium
GCCGGAATCCAGCAACCGCCGAAGGCGGTTGCATGAAGCCTCCGGCTTCATGCTGGACCCCGGCTGGAGCCTGCCCCTGCGGAGGCAGGGGCCGGGGTGGGAAGTTGTTTTTTCGAATAAAAAACCTGCTTAATTGAGTCCAGACCCTAGTTTGTCTTTCCTGCGGGCTTCTTCAAAAAGCAGACATTTATCGTGCGGCATTCATCTTCTTAAAATCTTACACTGTTTGCCAGCGATTACATACGAGAAACTGCCGGAGAAGAAATTTGGTTTTTGTTTGGGTACATCATCGCATTCAAGAAGATAATTTTGATATTCTATCGGGTCGTTAGGGTTAGGATATGCGTTAAAAGACATGACTTCAAACTTGATCGTGGATTTATCCTCGCTTAGAGCAGGTCCTTGCACTTTTCCAACTTGAAGGGATCCCTGATAAAGACCATCAGGGACACGGGGCGCTGGAGGGTTTATTATTGTGTTATTGCCAATCTGTCCTTGTGTAATAATGCCCCGATTTCCTGTTATGTTGCTGATTTGAGGCTCTGTTTTTTTATCTTTCGGCAGGTCATGATCTTCAGGCGTGTTGTGTTTATCTGGTATAAGAGGCCGTGCCATAAGCAGACACCCTATTAGTAGCCCACAAAGCTGTAATGAGAAATGCAAGTCTTTTACCAGACTTGGAAGAAAAATGGAAAAAATGGTAATGCCCAAACCAGGCAGGAAACTTTTTTGCGTATCCATGATTTGTTTTCCAGAGAAAGGCAAAGTCAACACCTGCGTCAGGGGGTAACAAGAATTTTTTTCTTACTAACGGCAAGAGATCCTGAATAAAGCTCGCTCCGCTCGCTTTTTCAGGATGACGTTGTTTCTTAAAGCTGAGCACCGAGCCCTGACTACCCCCCCGTCAGCCGGTTCAGCCTTTCAACCCAGACGTCTTCCGGCTCGTCCATCAAAAGGTCGCCGACATAAAGCCCGTCGGAGCGCAGAAGGAAAATGGTGGCGGTGTAATCCATGCGATAGTCGGCCTCGTCCGGCTCGCCCACCTTGAAGCCATAGGCCTTGAAGCGCCGCTTGACCGCGTTCAGCAGGACCGGCGGTCCGGTCAGGGCCACGATGCGCGAATCGAAGGGCTGCATGAAATATTTTATGGCGTCCGGCGCGTCGCGGTCGGGATCCAGGCAGATGAAGAAGGCCTGAAAGCGGTCGGGGCGGTTCATGCGGCTCCAGACGCGGCCGATGCGCTCCAGCCTCTTCGCGCAGGGCGCGCCGCAATGCGTATAGCCGAACATCACCGCCCAGGCGCGGGTGGCGAAGCCGGCCTCCGACACCCATTTGTTGTCGCCATTCAGGAGGCGGAAGGAACGGTCGATCATGACGCCGGGCTCAAGCGCGACGGGACGCAGCGGCTGGTCGGTGGGCTTCAGCGCGTCGTAGACGCGCGGCGCGAGAATAAGGACAAGCGCGAGCAAAAAAAGGCCGAGGGCGATGCGCCAGAACCAGTCGGATATCTTTTTCCAGACGGCGGCCGCGGCCTCGCCCACCACTTCCTTGCTCTCGTCGAAGCCTTCCTTGAGCATCGCGCTCATGGTTTCCTTGAGCGGCGTGCGCAGGATTTTTTCCTCGACCTCTTCGTCCTTGCTTTTCTTTTTCTTCTTCTTTTTCGCCATGGTCCTAACCCGTGCCGGTGGAGCCGAAGCCGCCCGCGCCGCGGGGGGTGGCGGGAAGCTCCGCCACCTCCCGCCAGCCGGCGCGCGCATGCGCGGCGATGACCATCTGCGCCACGCGCATGCCGCGCGTGACGGTGAACGGCTCCTCGCCCAGATTGCACAGGATCACCTTGATCTCGCCGCGGTAGTCGGCGTCGATGGTGCCGGGACCGTTCAGAAGGGTCAGGCCGTGCCTGGCGGAAAGGCCGGAGCGCGCCCGCACCTGCGCCTCATAGCCTTCGGGCAGGGCGATGCAGATCGCGGTCGGCACCAGCGCGCGCTTGCCCACGGGGATGACCAGGTCCTCCGCCACGGCGGCCACGAGATCCATCCCCGCGGCGCCGGGCGTGGCGTAGGACGGCAGGGGCAGCCCGTGTCCGTGGGGCAGGCGCTGGAGGGGCAGGACGAGCATGAAAGGACGCGAAAAGTGACAGGTGAAGAGTGAAAGGAAAGGGATGAATTGTAAAGGGGGCGGCTCAAAAAAATACGCGCGGATTCTCCAGACAAATTCCTGGCCGTCATCCTGGAAACGCGCGGAGCGCGTTATCCAGGATCTCTGGCGAACAGGCCATGTTCGCCGTAGCGTCAAAAACACGGTACAGGCGGAAAGTTATTTCCATGCAAAAGCAATTCGTTGTCTATGTCATGACCAACGAAAAACGCGGCACGCTTTATATCGGCGTCATGTCCGATCTGGCGCGGCGCGTCTTCGAACACAAAAACGGGCTTTTAGACGGATTTTGCAAAAAATATAACCTGCATAGCCTAGGGTCTGAACTCAATTAAGCAGGTTTTTTATTCGAAAAAACAACTGCTCACCCCGGCGAAAGCCGGGGTCCAGCATGAAGCCGGAGGCTTCATGCAACCGCCTTCGGCGGTTGCTGGATTCCGGCTTCCGCCG
>JANQEX010000043.1 GCA_028278105.1 Alphaproteobacteria bacterium
CGAAGGCGAAGCAGGGAAGCGGGAATCCCATTTGTTTTCAAAAACAAACTGGATTCCGGGTCGCGGTTGCTGCGCAACCTTGCCCGGAATGTTCATTTAGTCTTTTCAATAATTTGAGTTTAATTGTCCATTGAACCTAATGGGTGGCCGCCTGCAACGCCCTGATCTCGCGGCGCAAGGCGTCATTCTCCTCCTTGAGCTGGCGAATGGCTTCGACAACCGGCGCAATCATCCTGCCGTAATCGATGCCCTTCGTGCCCCGCGGCGACGTGCTGACCAGTTCCGGGAACACCTTCTCCACATCCTGGGCCAGCAGGCCAACATCGGAGGCCTTGTTGCCTTTCCATTCATAGCGCATGCCGTGGATTTTCAGGATCCTGGCCAGCGCGTCGTGAATGGGACGGGGATTGACCTTCAGCCGCATGTCCGAGGTGTAGATAAACTGCCCGGCCTGGAACTCCTCGGCGCGGCCGATGCCCTGAATATCAAGCAGAGGATCAAGAACCGATCCGGATTCCTTCATCGAGATGCCCTGGCCGGTGGTGAAGGTAATGTTTTCGGACGATTCGATATCGATATTCGAGAAGCTCATCGTCGTTTCGCCGCCCGTCAGGTCGCCAAGATTGGTGATGTTGCCTTCCGCCATGTTGATAAGGCCGCCGCCGTCGGTGGACCCGTCGATGTTCATGTTGAGGGTGCCGCCCTGCATGTTGAACTCGCCGCCATTGACGTTCAGCGCGCCGCCGCCGGTGGTCGCCGCGGGACTGTCGCCCATGTTGAGCGTGCTGCCGTTCATGGTGAGGTTGAGCGCGCCGCCGGTCTTGAAATCGAGATCGGCCGACATGGTGTTGAAATCGGTTCCGGGCGGCGCCGTGAGACGCATCAGCCAGGGCGCGCCGATCAGGCTGGTGTCATGCGTAAAGGAAAGCGTGGCGATGCGCCCGGACCCGTTGGCGACGCCCATGTCCGAAAGCGCGATGGCGAAGGAATTGTAGGAGCCGCAGGCCTTCGCCGCGGGCGCCATTCCGCTCAGGCAGCCATCCGTATCGGAATCATAGACGAAGCCGCCTTCCGAACCGATCAGCGCCGCCACCTGCGCGCCCGCCTTGTCGCTGATCTCCGGAAGCCCGGAGGGGATCGTGGAATAGACCATGAAGCGCCATTTCTGGTCCGTCACATCCAGCTTTTCGATCATCACCCTTATCTGGTGGCCGAAAGCATCGTAATAGGTATTGCCGGAGCCTTGCGCAAACGTCGGCGACAGCAACCCCACGTTGGAATCCGTCATATAGGAAAGCGGAAGATCGGCGGGCACATCGACCGCATAGGAGGCGGGGTCAAAGCTGCCCACCGCGATGCCCGGCGACAGAAGGCGCCGGGTGGCCTCCACGACCTGGCGGTATTGCTGCGCGGCCGACTGGGCCTGGAGCTGGGCGTTGCCGCTGCTGATAAGGTTCCACAAGCCGCCAAAGATCAGGCCGCTGATGCCAAGAACGATCACAAGCTCCAGAAGCGTGAAGCCGCGTTCACGATGGACACGAAAAAAAGGCATCGGACACCTCGTCGCTCTGACTTGCCAGAAGAAACCGGTTACCACCACATCTCCACGTTACGCCATCGGCGCGCCGGGTCAATGACCTATGGGGTGCATTGCACCGGGCTGATGATCCCGCTGGCGTTCAAAGGCACCGCGTCGCCGCCGCCGGCCGGAATGCCCGAAACCGTCACGATATAAGACACCCCGTCGTCGCTGACCGTCACGTCAATCGCCCGCACGCCGCCGTCATCCCGCACCGGGCTGAATCTGTAGTCGTTGCTCCTGAACTGCTTGTGAAACTGCTGCGCCACCTGAGCCGCCGAATAGCCGCCGTATGAACTGCCCGGATTAATATATGTCAGCACCAGCCGCGAAGGGTGCGTGCCGTAAATGCCGTCGAAGACAACCGTTTCCCAGTCAAAGCCCTGATAGTTCGGACGGAGATTCGTGACATCGGAATAGGCGATGGTGCCCGCCGTCGTGCTGAACGTGCCCGTTGCAACGTCGAGCGGCGGGGTGCAGGCGTACTCGATGGCGATATTCTGCCAGATCAGCAGTTGCCCCCCCACCCCATGCATCTGCGCGGCGAGGAACAACGACAGGGCCCCCACGATCTGCAGGAACAGACCGATGATGGCGATAAACAATACGGCGAAAGCGAACATGAACATCGTGGCGATTATCCCCAAACGCCTTTAACAAAAACATAACAAAAGGGGCGCCTTTCTCGAAGGCGCCCCTTTACAGTCACACACTGTTCAGCCGATTAACCACGCAGGCTGAAAACAAAGAAAGGCGCGGCCTGATCGGTGCAGGTGATCGACGTGTTGATGTCCGACGAATTGGCGATCAGGTTCAACACTTCCGCCGTTCCGCTGTTGACGACCAGCAAGCCCGATCCGCGAGCCACGTTGGCGCTGCGGGTCAGGAAATTGCGGCAGGCGTCGGCCTTCATGCTGTTGAAGGTCACGCGGAAAGACGCGATGCCGTAAGTGGAGGTCGTGTCGTTGACATCCACGCCACCGCCCCATTGGTGGCGAAGGATCTTGGCGCTGCCGGTATCCACCACCATGTCGGCGGGAAGCACGCCAAGATTGTACAATTCGCTAACGTCCTCCGTGATGGTGTCGCTGGGGTTCTGGGCGTAAAAGCCGCGAATCCCCTGCACCAGGGCCAGCAACTGCTTGGCGGCATTCTGCTGGCGCATATTCTCATAGGCAGACCCGGCGGCGGCCCAGATGCCGCCCACGATCAATCCTACGATGCCCAGCACGATGGCGGCTTCGATCAGGTTGAACCCTGCCTTGCGCGCGATGCTGCGTATGGAAATTTTTTGAACATTCATCATGACCCATCCTCCGGGATACGGTTTGGCTTCAGACACCAAGGGAAGAATGCGAATCACCATAGAACAAAACAGCCCTCCCTTACAGGCTTTTTTATTCACCAGCCTGTGGCGAATCGGAACGAAACCGGCCCCGAATCCGTCACCAGCCCCCACCACCCGTGTTCTGCATTTCGGTAAGAATGGTGGTGATATTCAAAATCGTCAGCATCGCCCAGGCAATCACGCCGCCCACGCAGAGTAACCCGCCCGTGCGGACGGCTTGCGACTGGGTATTCAGAACCTCGATCTGCTCTTCAATCCATTCCTTGGTCACGGCGTCGATCACCTGACCCACATCCGACCGCTCGGACAGGATTTCCAGGTCCAGCGCCACGGTCGGGTCCGGGAAATAGTAGTTGCCGGCGCGCAGGGCCTCGCCAAGATTGCGGCCGCGCAAGATCTCCTCGCGCGCCGAACGCAGCCGTTCCGCAAGCCAGGGCGTGGCTTCTTCCTCAAGGATTTCCACGGCCCGTTTCAAGGGCACTTGCGCGCGAAGCAGCGCGGACAGGCCCAGCAGGAAGGCCGAGCCCTGCCAGATGCGGTACCAGGCCCAGGGTGGATAACGGTCGAACCGCACGCGCAGCCGCCCCCGCCAGTAGGGCAGCGTTCCGGCAACCAAAAAGATCACGCCGGCCACCACGACCACCAGGATCCAGCCCTGCTGGCTGACAAAATCCGACACGCTCGCGATTCCGCCCATGGCTTCCATCACCTTGGGCGGCGCGTTCTTGCGCATGTTCTCGACCAGATAAACGCCGAACAGATAGAAAACGCCCGACAGCAGCCCCAGCATGAACAGCGGATAGGCCACCGCCATGACGATGGCCGAGCGCATGCGCTGGGCGCTGTCGCCCACATGCATGATGGCGGACAGGGCGTTCGCCACCTGGCCGGATTCCTCGCCCGCGCGGATCATGTAGAGATCGGCCGAAGGCACCCAGCCGTTCATCGCCTCGCTGAGCGTTTCGCCCGCGCGGTCCTTTTGCAGCCATTCGCGCAGGGCCAGCGCCTGCGGCCTTTGCGGCGCGCGCCCCATGTCGGACGCGTTGTACCACAAGCGCTCCAGGGCCCGCGACAGCGCCTCGTTCTGCGCCAGCATGCCCTGAAGCTTGCGGTAAATCCGAAAGCGCATCTTGCGGTCATTGCGCATGACAAACCGGGCGTATTTGCGGCGGTAATTTTCCATCAGAGCACCCATTTATCGCGGCGGCCCAAACGCTCTTCCACCATGCGCACGTCCTTGACCGTGGCGCACGGCCCGGCCTCGGTTTCGGCATCGATGGGAGAAACATTGCCGTCGCGGATTTTTTCCAGCGCATGCCAGGCCATCGTGATGCCGTTGAGGCCGAAGGGCGAGAGCCAGTACCGCGTGGCTTCTTCCAGGCGGTTGTCGGCCAGATAGGCCATCAGCTTGGCGTCCGTTGCAATGACTTCCGCCACAATGGTACGGCCCAGGCGTCCCTTGTAGCAATGGCGGCAGCCTTCCGCATTGACGAAATGCACGTTGCCAAGATCGGGCTCGTGCAGGTTGTCGTACGGATCAACGCCTTCCCTGGGCAGGCTGCGCGACGCCTGCATGACCGCCAAACCGGCCCGCACGCGGCGGATGATCGGGGCGTAGGCGGGATCGTCGGCCACCTTCGCCGCGGGGATGCGGCAATAGGGGCAAAGACCGCGCAACAGGCGCTGGCAGATCATGCCGCACACAAGGTGGTGATCGTAAACAAGATAGGGCTCCGCGCCCAAATCCCGCAGGCGCTGGGGAATGGCCATGGCCGAATAGACGTGCAAGGTGGTGTAGACCTGGCGGCCCGTGAGGGCGAGGCGGAAAATAAAGCGCGCCGTCTGCAAATCGCGCGTCTCGCCCAGCATCACGATGTTGGGGTCCAGACGCAGGATGCAGCGCATGATTTCGGTAAAGCTGCGCTCGCGCTGCTCGTCCTTGACGGTGGCGGACACGCCGATCTGGCTGGCGCCCAGCACGCCGCCTTCGGGCGGATCCTCAATCATGTAGCATTTCTGCTCCATGCCGGTTTCGGCCATGTGCCGGTTCAGCATCACGCGCAGCGTGGTGGTTTTGCCCTGGTTGACGGGACCGGCAAAAATGCGCATGCCGCCCGGCACGCGGCGCAGGAAACGGATCAGCTCGGTCTGTTCCTGGTTGAAGCCCAGATGGTCCACATCGGCCTGGGCAAAGGATTCGCCAAAGATGCGCGCCGAGTCATATTGCAGGCGCATGTTCAGGTAACGGCCGCCGTCGGTCAGGGGCACCCACTGGCAACGCACGGCGATCACGCCTTCGGGCAAGGCGATGGTGTCGGGACCGGACCCCGGCGTGAGCATCGCGGCCTGCGGCTCCAGCCAGTTGGCGGTGGCGCCCGACTGGCCGGACGAATGGGAATAGACCGCGGACAGGAACTGCTCGCCTTCCTTCTGCGTCCAGGTTTCCCACTGGCGCATGATCCCGTCCACGCGGAACTCCAGACGGGTCCGGCCGCCGCTGGCTTCGATATGAATGTCGTTCGCGCCGGCATCGACCGCGGCCCGGATCGTGCGCACAATCTGCCGGCGCACCGCGTTCTCGTCGAGACGCAACGAAGAAATCTGCCGCTCGAAATAATTATAGGCCGAGCGGATCACATCCGGCGTAACCAGCCGCGCCGGACTGACCGGAAAGCCCATGCGCCGCGCCGTGGCGGCGACCGATGTCACCAGCGGCGAGTTGCGATGGCTGGAGCTGACCAGCCACAGCCCGCTATCGAACAGGGCGCACAGATTGCGCGATTCTTGCGGAATCTTGATCGGTCCGCCGATGGCCGTCAGCAGATTGCCCTCAAAAACGATCTGGGAGGAATCGTCTTCGGGAATTCCGGATTCTTCCACGGTCGCCTGCGTGCGCAAGGCGGGTTGCCCGGCGCCATTTTTATCCTTGGCGCCGGGAGCCACCGCCGAAGCAAGGGGGACCCGCCGCCGGCGGACGGCCTCGGCGGACGGCATGGGGGCGGAGCGATGCTCGCCGCCATGCTGGGGCTGCCTGGACATGGGCTTTTGCGGCGGCGCACCGGGCGCGGCTCCCTGTCCGCCGGGCGGAGGCGTGGACATGGAAGGTTGCTTGGGGGGGCCGCCGGCCTGACTCATATGTAGGACGTCCTTTACATCTTTCCCAGCCGCCGTTTCGCCATTGTCCCGCGGAAACAGCGTCTCAAACGGATCATCTTCCAGAGCGGATAATTCGGATGGCTCAGGACCTTGGCCGCCCAAATGATCGATGAAACGGGCGAGAATTGACTCGGCCATTAGTCCATAGCTTCCGTTCCGCCCCGTACGATGTAATTGTCTGACGGAATCGTTAGAACTTTTCTTTTGCCCTTTTTCACAATGGAAACGCTCGTCAGGGTAATGCTCTTGACCCTGCTTCCATCCGGCAGTTTCTCACCGGGGCCAACGTTGAGCGTCCTTTTGTCCGACTCGATCAACGCCTTATAGCTCCCGTTGGCTCCCATGATCCGGCGCACCACATACTTGCCGGACGCCGGGGGCGGCGGACGCTTGGTCACCCGCGGCCGGGGCATGATCGGCGCGGAAGAATTGGCTCGCACCGGCGGCAGTTTCAGCACCGAAGCCGGAATGCCTTTGCCGATGCCCAGTTGTCTCCGGGCCGGTTTCTTCTTCTCATCACGCAGTTTTTTCAGCTCAACCTGCCTCTTTTCGATATCAAGCAGCAAATCAAGACGGTTGATGGCATCCTGCGCGCGAATCATGTCGTCCAGATTGATGGGATCGGTTTTTTGCAGGGCCTTCACCGCATCCCTTACGATCTGCGGCTCCTTGGGCGATGTGGTGAGGTTGGACTTATCCCCGGCGCGGGATGACGGCCGGGCCATTCCCGCGGGAGACGCCGTATGGGACGTCATGGGCGGCGCGCTTCCCGCAATGGGAAGCGGCACGGTGGCCGTCGCCGGCGGGAGGTCCCTGGCCAGAACCTCCGGCCTTTCGGCGGCGAGCGCCCCCGGCATGCCCAGCCCCAGAAGCAGGGTTCCCGCCATGACGGCGGTCAGGGTTTTCTTGCGCATATCAACCTCCCCTTTTCTCGTAAATGGTCGCATCCATCGACCAGCTTATTCCGTCCCAAATAATTTTCCGAATGATCAGACCCGGCATGTCCTTGAACAACCCGATATAATCCCATGGCGGAACCTTGCCGCTGTAACGCACGCCGCGCTTGCGCCAGGGCGGCGGCGGCGGCGGCGGGGGGTTTTTGACCCTGGACGGCGGCTGCACGACCGGTTTGTCGTCGGGCAGGCGCGAAAGCGAAACCGGCCAGGCTTTGGTCAGGACAAGATGGGTCACTTCCTTTTCCTCCAGAAGCGCTTCGGCGCCGCGCGGCTGCAGGGTTCCCGACCGGAAAAGCTGCGTGGCGTTCACGCCCTGAACATTCAGCAAGGCCTTGTCGGGAATCGCGGCGAGCTTTCCGGAATCGCGCCGCCAGATCACGCTTAAGCCGCCGCCCTGACAGGTGGAAATGCCTTTCTTCCAGCCATACTGGCTGGCCGCCGCCGTTTCAAAATTCTGCCGGCACGCCTCGAACGCCTCGGACGCCACCGGTTTTTTCTCCCAGACCTTGGCATAGACTTCTTCGGCCGGCGGCCATTTCCATTCTTCCACCATGCCGCCGATAACGCCTTTTTGCTGGGCGCGCTGGGCGGCCAGGCGTTCCCTTTCAACACGATCCTGCTCCGCCTGGTATTGAAGGGCGATAAAGACCAGAAGCACAATCGCCCCGACCGCCGCCGCCGCATAGACCAAAAGCTTAAGCGGCAAATGGACCGGCTGCAGGCGGCAATCGGTGCGGTCCTGCAGAAGAAGCGGCAAGGGCGTGGGATCCGAGCCGGGAATTGACCAGCCGTCCGGCGCGTAGATGCGTTGCACGCCGCCAAGGGATATTTCCTGGAGCAGCCGCTCGCGCGCGGCCTCGTCGCTGTCGAAAAGAAGGTCACCGTCGGGCGCAACAAGATCGTCGCGCACCACCGTGACCCAGGTTCCTTCCCGCAGGCGGAACGCGCCCGCCCAGGAGCCCGGCTGCACATTGGCCAGCGACGCCGCCAGGGTCGGCATGCCCACCTTGTGCCCCAGACTGGATTGGGCCAGGCCATATTGCGGGACGGAAACCGACTTGCTGACTCCGCGAACGCAATAGAAATCCGCCTGCTGGCCGGGCTGAAGCGCCGCCTCACGCGCCGCCTGCGCCACGCGGCCGCTGGGCGAAGGCTGCCAGTACAGGCCCACCGCATAGGTGCGCCGGCCGACTTTGACAACGCCAGAGGCCATTAGTCATTCTCCGTCCTCGGTAGCGAAATTTCCTGCGGGGTCATCGCAAGGAACAATATCTGCCGGACCCTGCTGTTCCCGACGCCGCCGCCGAGAAGATAGTTATAGGGATTGCCGATGCCCGCCGAGTTCTGGGTGATCTGGTCCTGGTCATAGCCGGCCAGAACCAGCGTGGAGCCGGAACGCAGCATGGATTGCTGCACGAAGATGCGGCTGGCGGTACGCGGCAACTGGATCTGGTTATCGCCCGACGAGAAGCTTGAGATTTCCAGAATGTCGATCAGCGACAGCGAGTATTGCAAAAGAACGTTGCCGTTCTCCATGATGCGCGGCGTCACCTGGATGGAGAAGCCGTCGCGGATGATGCCGGGCGTCAGCGTGGTGTTCTGGAAGGTCTGGCTGGTGTTGGTCTGCACCGACGCCAGATAGGTGCGGTCCTGACCCACGCGGCGCGACACCGGCCGGTTGTTGAGCGTGGTCATGGGGAAGGCCGCCACCCGCACCGTCTTGCCCACCGTGGACAGCAGGTCGAACATGCTGGTGATCTCGCCGACCGTTTCCGGATTCAAGACCGCAATCGAGAGCGAACCCAGCGAGGGAGTCGTGACCTGGGAGGGCGCGCCCGGCGAGGTGAAATTCGCGCCGAAATTCGTCAGGCGGCGCAGGGCCGTGTCGAAGCTGGTGTTGAAATCCTCGCCCTCGTTGATGTCGACCGTATAGACCTCGACATTGATGGCCACCTGCCGGGAGAGGCGACTGTTTTCCTGTTTGATGTAGTCGGCCACCGTGCGCATGATGGACGGCGTGGTGATGACCGTGATGGTGCCGCTGCTGGGCGCCAGCGAATAGCTGCCGGTGCCGTTCAGGATGACTTCCAGCGTTTTGCCGACTTCATCCCAGAACTTGAAGTCGATCTCCATCGACGACGTCTGTTGCGCGGCCTGCTGGCTGATGGTGGTGATCTGCGCGCTGCTGGACGACGACTGGCTGTCGCTGTCCGCTTCCCTCATGCCGTCGGACACTTTCTGGGTTCCGGGCAGGGACTGGATCACGAAAACCCGCGTCTCGTATTTGGAGATGACAACCGCGCCGTTTTCATACTTCCACGTCACGCCAAAATGGCTGGCGGCGCGGTTCAGCAGGCCGGAAAGCGGTCCCTCATAGGCGATCTGCATGCCCGGCCGGGCGTTGCGCCGCGCCGCGGATTTCGACCGGACAGGCCGCCTGGATTTTTTCGAGGCGGCGGCGGGCGCCGCCGTCCGAACCGAAGCGATCAGGGCGTCATCCTCGTCGGGACCGTCATCGGCTTCCTTGTCGAGGCGGACCGGAATGCCCGTCTGGGCGGAAATGGCGTTGGCAATGCTGCGCAGCGACATCGGCGTGGCGGAGATCAGCGCCACGGCCCGGCGCGATTCCACGCGCCGCGGCAAGGGCACGCCATGGCGCATGCGAATGGCCGTGCCGCCGCCCCAGATGGAATCGGTCACGGTCAACGGATTATAGCTGCGCTTCGGCGCGGGTGCGGCTCCTTCCCGAACACGCTGTTCGGCCACGGCCGCTTTTGCCGAAATGGTATTGCGGTATTCTTCGGTATGGCATCCCGTCAGCGCCAGGGCCATGAGGACGGCGCCTCCCACCAGAGGCAGCGGATTCCTGTTTATACGATGCTGCGAGAGAAAAGCCATGCTAGTCCCCATAGTGATTGCCCGAAGCCTCGACGACCAAAGTCGATTGGCCCGCGGCCGGGTTGTAATGCAAACGGCCATACGGAATGGGTTTGGCCGTGTTAAATCCGGAAAGCAGCGTGCGCACCGCATCCTCGAACGATCCGGTCATGTTCATCGACGCCATCACCGGGTAATCGAACTCGGCCTGCCAGTTCAACTCGGTGCCGGTGCGCGCGCACCATTCCTGCAGCGTTGTCCGCAGGGTCTGGCCGGGGCGCGCTTCCCAGGTCTGCGCGCGGAACAGGGGCGGCGTCTCAATCTGCAAGGGATGCGCGCCCATGAATGAAGCCTGCGGCGGCATCGCATGGGGCTGCATCATCATCGGCGGATAGGGCTGCGCCGCCATGGCCATGCCGGGCTGATAGGGCGGCACGGCGCCCGTGTCCTGAATGAAAAGCGGCTGGGAGGGCGGCGGCGCAGGCACGTAATTCTGGGCGACCGGAGGCGCGGCCAGAGGCGCCACGGGCGGCGCGCCGGAAACCACCATGGGCGCCGCATGGGGGTTCGACACGGTCACAAGCCGGTCATGAATCTGATAGGCAAGCCCGGCGGGACCCAGCATTTCCGTCAGGACCGTTTGCCAGGGACGTCCGCCGCGCCAACTCACGAACTGGCCGGGATTGACGCCATCGCCAAGAGCATAGCCAAAGCCCTGCGGCAGAACCTCCTGCAACGCGATGGTCAAGGGAACCTGATCGGCAAAGCCTTCCACAATGCCGGCGGCGGCCGGGGGCATGGGCGAGCCCTGAATGACGACCGGCTCCTGCGCGGGCAAGGCGCCGCGCGTTTCGAACGCGATGCTCGTTCCCGCCATCGGCGCGGAAACTGTTTTCGCCGCCCATTCACCCGCCGTTTCACCTGCCGTTACCGATGGCACGGGCTTCACGACGTTGACCGTGGAAAACCCGGCATGGGACGGCATTGTGGGCAAAAGCAGCGCAACTGTGGAAATCGTAAGGAGGAACGCTTGCGCCGTCCCTCCCGTATGTTTCTTGTTTTGCTGTAGGTTTCGCATGGCCTGTCCTGCTTCATGAACTGGGTTCTGATCTGGGAGTATTTTTGTCCACATGCCCTTATTTCCGGGATTATCTGAACAGAGGGAGCGTAAGAATCCGGAGTGATTCGCCTGCAACAAACCCTGTGTACACAGTCATTTGTTACCAGACCCTTAACGGCTTTTGGGTGCGGGACCGGAAGAAGCCTTTGTGGATGCTTGTTTTTCCGGGGTGTTGCGCGCGGATGCAAGGCTTGCGCCGGGCTTTCTGGCGCCGGCGGCGGGGTTGGCGCTGGCGCCTTCTTCCTCCTCGCCTTCTTCGAGGGGTTTATCGACGAATTTGAGCGGCCAGGGCTCCCAGGCGTAATCGACCATGCGGTGGCGGTCGCTATGCTTGATATTGGGCCTTTTCCGGGTCACGAACCACACGCGCAGCGCGCGCAATGCCGCGTCGAAGCTCATGCCGCGCTGCTCCAGGATGACGAAGATCATGGTGGTGATCGCCGCCATGACCAGCGTGTACCAGCGTAAATGCAACAGTGTAAAAACAAATGGCACCGCCGCGCGCGCGTCCATGAAAAAGAATCGCGCCGGCTTCATGCTGTTGCGCCAATGCGTATCGCCGCCATAAACCGGTTGGGTCATGGGGGCCAGTTTCCTAAAGAATGGTTAAAAAAGCTTTATTGCATCATGCCGAATTGAAACAAACCGCGCTGCGTCCCTGAAAATCATTCTTTCTCGCCCTCCTCGCCGAAGCCGCGGGAGAGCATCAGGTAATGGCGGCGGTCGATCTGGTTTTCGGAACAGGCGGCGTTGGCTTCACTTTTTCTTCAAGCCAGAAGCTATGGCCAACTCCGCGCGGCACGCTTGCTCAAGAAGCGGCAAATCGTCCCGGACAAGCTTCCAGAGTATGTCGGGGGCGAGGCGTTCATAGTCGTGCCGCAACACATTGCCGATCCCGGCGACCTTGTGCCACGGGATCGCGGGATGGCGCGCCTTGATGCTGTCTGGAATGTGCCGGCTGGCTTCAGAAATAATTTCCATGCCGCGCTCGACAAGCCAGCGCTTCTGCCAGTCGCTTTCGAAGGCTTCGATGCTCACGCCGTCCATGACGGCGCGAACATGCCCGGCGGCCTCAACCATGTCGTTCAGCCGCAAAGAGACGTTACGCGGCTTCATCAAAAAACCCGCACGGCCGAATCCTCAATGTCCCGCTTCAGCAAAGGATGAAGGCTGGCGCGGGTCATGATGTCGGTTTTCCCGCCAAGAATGGCGGCCGTTTTTTCCTTCACGTCCATCAGTTCATACAGGCCGAGCTTTCCTTTTTCATGATCAAAAAAAAGATCAATGTCCGAATCCGCGCCCGCCGCGTCGCGCGAGGCGGATCCGAACAGGTAAAGCTTCATCACGCCCAGCTTTTTAAGCTCGGCTTCATGGTCCTGAAGCAGATGAATAATGTCTTTACGCTTCATGACGGCACATTACCACGGTTTGCAAAATATTTCCAGAAACGGGTTATTCCTTTTCGCCTTCCTCGCCGAAGCCACGGGAGAGCATCAGGTAATGGCGGCGGTCGATCTGGTTTTCGGAATAGGCGGCGTTGGCCGCTTTCTGCATGGTCTTGCCGTATTTTTCCAGAAGGTTCTGCGTCTCCGAACTCCAGCTTTCCAGGGGCGTGGCCAGAAGATGCTCGCGGATATGCTCGTCGAAAATCAGGAATTCGCGCAAGGCGATGCGTCCCCCGCCCACGCGCGGCAGAAGCGCCTGCGTCACGATAAGGCGCGTCGTTTCGATCAGCGCCACGGCGCGCTCCAGCCGCTCCCCCGTGTCGAAGGTGCTGACCAGGCGGCGCACGGTGGCCGCCACGCCGATGGTGTGCGTGGTGGAATAGACAAGATGGCCGGTCTGTCCGGCCTCAATCGCCGCCGAAACCGTCTCGCGGTCGCGCGCCTCGCCCACCAGGATCACGTTCGGCTTGCGGCGCAGCGCGTTGCGCACCCCGGCGGCGAAATTCGGCAGATTGCGCGGGATTTCCGACTGGGCGATCACGCTGTGCGGCCCCAGGATCTGGTCATACACATATTCAATCGGCGCTTCGTAGGTCAGCATCTTGCCGGCCCCTTGCGGCCGCTCGATCAGCATGCGCGTGCCGGCGGCCAGCAAGGTGGTTTTGCCCGAACCCGTGGGCCCGGTCACGAACACCAGCCCCTGGCGCGGCGCCCAGGCCTCGATCAGTTCCGGCTCGATGCCAAGATCGGTCATGCGCGGCGGCAGGTTGGGCAGCACGCGCATGCTGATGCACACGCCGTCGCGCCCCTTGCTCATGATGGCGGTGATGTTGACGCGAAAGCGGAAACGGGTGTTGCGGTCCACCCGGATTTCGTAGGACAGGTCCAGGTCCTTGCCCGCCGTCAGGGCCGCCATGGCGTCCAGCCCGTACATTTTGGTGACGAAGGCGGCGATATCGGCCGAGTCAATCGAGCGGCGCGTGACCGCGAACAGCTTGCCGTCCACCTCGATATAGGTTTGCCGGTCGGACTGGATGGTGATGTCGCTGGCGCGCTGCAGCACACACCACAGGATCAGGTCGTCGACAACTTCGATGCGGATACGCGGCGGCTCATCCGGCCACATGTCCATTTCAACGGCGCCGCCCTGGGTGCCCTGGCCGGACGCTAGCGCGGAGCCGTGATCCATTGCTCGCTCTTCGGATTCAGGAGGGCGGGCGCGGTGATGTTGAGCCCGCGGTTGCCGACGCGCATTTCGGCGCCGCCGCCGGTGATGCCGCGGTCTTCCTGCGCGGCATAGGGCGGGGTCATCATGCCTTGCGCCAGCAACTCGCGGTAACGGATCATGCCCTTGTAGTCGGTGTTCAGCTTGTCAAGATTGGCCTCGAAGATTTCGTCGGCCTGCTGCACGCCTTCCTCCCAGCCCACGGCGACCCATTTGCGCCATTCGGCCAGCTCTTTCTGGTTCTTGGGCTGCAAAAGCCTGGGCGGCGGGTCGACAAGGCCCCAGTCGCGTTCCAGATAGCTGCGCCAGTCGCGCGGGGCCGTGACAATGCGCGCGGCGCGGTTGATGCGGTAAACGCGGTCGGCCACGGCGGCGTTCTGCCCGCCCACCGCCACGATCACGGCGCGCTGCGCCTCGCTGACCACCGGCGGCTCCACCAGCAGGCCCGACGGCGCCGCGATCAGCAAAAACCCGAAATTATAGACGCGGCTCAGGCTGCCTTCACTCTCGGCCAGGCGGCGCTGGATCTGAAAGGTGCGGAATGCAAGGCCGGCGCGCGCGCCATAGGAAAGCGCCGCTTCCTTCATGGCGTCGCTGCGGATGCGGCCGCCGATATTCTGCTTTTCTTTTTCCTTCAGTTCTTCCTCATCCTCCTGCACCCGCAGCATGGATTGCACCTGGGCCATGCTGGGCGGCGGCGGCGACGGCGGCGGCGTCTGGCGGCCGGTATCGGCGTCGATAAAATCGGCGGCATGCGCCGGCGTCCCCGCCAGAAGCAGGAACGCCGCCAGCGCAATAAACAAAATGGTTCGTTTAGTAACGCAGAACGCCATCGGTCGGAGCAAATCGCAGGTGAATGGCCTGGTTGCCGAGATCGACGATCACGTCGGCCCGGCGCCCGGCCTGAAAGCCGATATCACGCAACACCGCCGCAATCGGCTGCTGGTAGGCGTTGACGCCGACCACCAGCGGAACCGGAGGCGGATTGCTGATGATCTTGAAGGTATAGCCGCCCATTTCGGCCAGGGTGCGCGTGATCTGCTCAATCGGCCCGGTCCAGGTCATCGTGACGGGCTGCTGCAACGCCGGGTCTTCGATATCCGCCCCGGCATCGTTGGGCATGGGGGTGCGGAAAGCCTCGATCCTGGAGAGCCGGACAAGCGCTTCGCTTGCTTCCTCGGCGGCATGGGCCAGACGCAGCGCGGCCGGATCAGGGTCGACCGCCGAGGCCTGCACAGGCATGAGGGAGGAGTGCGCAGCCATGGGATCATCGGCGCAGGCGGCCAAAAGCCCCATCAACAGACAGGTTCCGGCGAGACGAAGCGTCTTTCTGACAGGCATGGGGCTTGAAATCCCGCATCAAGTACGAAGGGCTTACGGGACAAGATACCCGCAGCCAAAGACGAACCGGTTGATTCGCTTGGGAAAACTATGGCAAGCCGCTCCCTGTCCGGCAAGGGAGGCTTGGGGCCGACTCGGACAACGTTACTTTTTTGTCACGGCCTGAGGCTGGAGACCTTCAAATAATACCAGGCAAAGCCCGCAAGGCAAAACGTGGGAATCAACAGGATCAGTCCCGTAAACCACATTTTGCTGAAGAGATAATAAACGGCCAGCACGCCAAATCCGGCCGCCGCCGCGCCGTAAACGGCGACCGCCCGTGGCAGGGGCACGTTGCCGTCGCCGGGAGGCGGCTTTTGGTAACCCGTGCTCTTGGCAAGCGGCCCCACCGAATAGACGGAAACCGAGTTTTTTTGCGCCGCCTTGTCAAGCGCGCCTGGGCCTTTGAAGAAATCCAGAAAATTGCCCATGGTCTAGCCTCCCCCGATGTCGTTCATGATAACGTCGGCGCTTTTCGGCTCGCCGACAACAAGGCGGATTTTCCCGGACCGGCCGCGATAAAGAAGATAGGGCGTGTGATCCACTTTCCATTTCTGGATGAGCGTGGTGTTGCCGGCCAGCGCCGTCATGTGTTCGGGAGCGGGCATCTTGTCCTTGAAGATTTCCGTATCGCCTGCCATGTATTTTTTCCAGGCGGACACCGGATCTTTCAGGCCAAGCCAGGCGGCTCCTTCCATCTGCGATTTCGCCCCCATGGCCGCGATGGGAAACAGCGTCACGCGCAGCTTGCCCTGATCCACAAGCGGCGCCAGCTTCTTCCAGGCGTTGTGACAGTGATGGCAGTTGACATCCATGATCATCACAAGCCGCGGCGCCTTGGGCGGCCCCAGGGTCACCGTCCGGCCGGCAAGAAGCTCGGCATAGAACTTCTCGGCCCCGCCGGAAGGCGCGGAAGCCTGTGGGACAGGCTGTCGCGGCACGGACGCGGCGGCCGGCATGCTCTCCCCTTTCAGAATGGCCTGAATCTCAGGCCGGCCATTGGCCAAGGCCAGAATCTGCTGCTGCGAGATATTCGCTCCTTCCGGCGAAAGCAGCGCCCCCACGATCAGCGCCTTTTGGCCGGGGGTGGTGTAGAAGATCTGCACCTGCCCGTCCTTTACCGCGAACCAGCCGTCAAGTCCGAGCGCCGGACCCAGGTAGTAAATCGTCGTTCCGGCGCGGCGCAGATTCTGCATGAACAGGATCGATGACGTATCGGGAACGCCCGTCGCGGCAGGCGGTTTTTCGGTCTCCACCGGCAAAGGCTCCGGCGCGGCGGCCTTTTCCGGCGAAGGCGGCGCGGCAGTAACGGGAGAGGCCGGCTTTTCCGCCTTTTTTTCCCCGGCCCACGCCGGCGCGGCCAGCAAAAGACTTGCAAAAGCAGGTATTAGAAAAAATCTCATGAACCGAGTCGCACAGAACCCCGTCACCCCCGCGAAGGCGGGGGTCCACGTTTTAAAACTTTTTATTTTTGATAAAGGATCTGTAGCGTGGATGCCCGCCTTCGCGGGGGTGACGGTTCTTCTTGTAGAATGTGCCGGCCCAAAGAGCCCTTGGCATAACAGCAGTTTCCGCATGAAATTTCCCGCTCCCGTATCCGATGGGGAAGTCACGGCGCGCCGGAGCGGAGGAAGGATCACCGCCCGGCCACGCGCATGTTGCGTTTTCTGGAACGCGCGTCGCCATCATATTCAATCAGGCCCTGCCGGTCCATGGCGGCGATGACCTTATACGCATAGGCCGAGCCCAGCTTCGGCGTGGCTGAATGATAGCGGGCGATGCCACCGAACAGGTTGCCGCCCGCGGCGTTCAGTTTTTGCTTCAGGATCCACGCCGCCACATGCAGGTTCACGCAGCCATCGTCGCGGACCCATTTGCGGGCCGTTTTCCGGTCGACCTTCCAGTAGCGCGACAACTGGGGCAGCCAGTGGGTGTTGACCTGCATGGGACCAAGATCGTAGGTGCCGTTTCCATTCGGGCCCACTTCCTGGCCGATATGCCCGCCTTCCACGTTCAGAATGCCCACCATCACCTGCGGCGGCACGTCGTAGGCGCTGGACGCCATCAGGAGGCAGGCGGCGAAGACTTGAAGGGGAGTCATGGGGCTTGGTCCATCCTCAGGGTTATTTCTAATTGTCCATGGCCTGCTCATCAAGCCGCGCCGATGACGGCACATCAAGATAAGTGATCAGTGTGGCCAACATGGCCATGCGCTGGTCGAAGGACTGCCAGACAAAGGTTAACGGCGGGATCTGGTCATGCTCCTTGAAATAGGCGTCCCGCTCGTCCTTGTCCATGTAGAGCAGCCGGTCGGCCTCGGCGAAATGGCAGTCGGAGTAAAGGAAGCCGGCCGCCTGCAAGACGCTCCAGCACAAGAGACGCCAGTCGCGCGGTGTGCATCCGGCCGGGGCCAGCCCGCGCGTGACCTGGTCGGCCGTGCGCAAAATGCGCTCCGACACCTGCGCCAGCATCAGATGCTCGGCCCGGCCGAAGGAATATTGCGCCACGGCGTTCACCACCGGCACCAGCGCCTCCAGCATACGGGCGCGGAAGGTGCCAAGCGTGTTGGGCGCGTTTTCGCCCGGAGCCACGGCCTGGCTCTGGAATTTCTCTTTCGTCTCGAACACCGCCTTGGCCAGCGTGGCGGCCTCGTCGGGCGTGGGCGGCTGGCTCGTGGCGCGGAAACGCGCCGCCACCGCATGGGCGCCGGCCGCGATGATGTTCCAGCGCACGGCGTCCTCCACGGCTTCCCCGCCTTCGTTCAAGGCTTCCAGCGTGGTCTCGGCCAGGGCCAGGGTGGCTTCCACCAGCCCGGACAGAAGCTGGGATTCCTGCTCCGGCGAGGGCGGCTCGGCCGATTTCGCGGCGCGATGCGCCTCGGCGATCACCTGAAGCAACGGGGTAATCACATGCTTCATCACCGCGACGCGCGCATGCAGCTCCGCCCTGGAGCCGGAGACGGGCTTGCCTTCGGTATTTTCGTCGGGCTTGATGCTTTGAGCGGCGGGGTCGGTCATCAGGGAGGTGTGGAGGTTCGGAGGTTCAAAGGTTCGGGGGTGCGAGGGTACGGGGGTTCGAAGGTTCAAGGGTTCATTCTCCCTGAATATTATTAAGTTCCGGCTTCTTCCTGCCGAATAATACCAAAAATCTTATGAAATGACTCACGGCTTGCACGAACTGTCACCCCCGCGACGGCGGGGGTCCACGCTTTAAAACTTTTGTTTCGATGGTTTTCCAGCGTGGCTGCCCGCCTCCGCGGGCATGACCTTTTTTCTTGTGGCATAGGTCCGTTCATAAGGCCGTTGGCATGATTTCCAGTTTCCAATCCATGCTTGGCTCAAGGGGTAAAGAAAAAGTTAAGGGCGGCTGGAGCCGCCCTTTTTAAAACACAGGGGACACAATAAAATGCGCAAGGACAGAGGCGCCCCAAAAGCAGCACACCCGCCGGCGCATTTTATTGTGTCCCCGTCGCTTCTATTGCCCCCAAAAATTAGGGCGGCTTCCGCCGCCCTTGAACCACGCGCCCATGGCAGAAACGCGCTACCGCCCCGGCGCGGAAACAAGAATGGCCTTGACCTGCGGCATATAAGAAGGCTCCTCGACCTCCGGGGCCGAGGCACGGACCACGGCCGGGCGGCCATTGTCATCGTCAACAAACCCGTCGCCCGGCACCGCCACGGCGGGGATAATGCCGCCCTTCATGCCGACGCCCGCCATGGCGAACATCTGCGCGAGCGAAGCGGATCTTTCGAAGGATTCCGGCGCGGCCCAGCCACGGCCCGAAGCCGGGCTCTCCCCCGGCCTGCCGCTATCGGCGTACATTGTTGTCCCGTCGCCGTAGAATTCATGGATGACTTCCGCAATGATCCTGTCCTGTTCGGCATGCCATTCATGAAGCTTGCCGCGCACGGCAAGGCGCAATTTCTTGAATTCAGGCGATTCAAGCATGGCGATGAATTTGGGGTCTTCAAAGCGCCAGAGCCGGGCCATATTCACGCCAGCACTCAACCCTGCCCCTAAGGCTATACTTCCCCCCCCGGCAATCGAATTAAGTATATCAAGGTTCTTTTGAGCATAGGAAGCTGCCGCATTGTTTTTTGCGAAAGCCTGCCCTTTTCCTGACTCCGGCGCGTTTGAATTGTCGGCATATCTATTCATGGCCGCAGTGGCCTCGGCCAACTCGCGGTTGGAACGGCATTTTTCCTTGCTTGCCTTGTATCCAACGCTTTTACGCATATCCTCCGCATGCTGGTGTGACTTGTCGCATTGTGGCAAGGAGAAATCATCTATTAGAGCATCAACTATGTTATTAATGACTCCTGCGCAATAGGTCCTGTGCATAAGTCTTGCATAATTTTCAGTTTTACCCATGGGAGTTTTCGCGCGGTCATCCCAATTTAAAGACCCCGTGGGGGGGCACCGCCCCGCAGCCGCAGCCAAGACCGCGCTCAATTTCTTTCCGCCTTTTAGCGGAATATTCTTTCCCTTCGCAAGGCTGGGATTAATACCCCAAAGCTTCACGCTGTCTTCCCCATCACCGCCACTGCCGCTATCACCGCCTTCCAGCTTGGCTATGTCAAGCGCCTCTCCGGCATCCTCAACAAGCTTTGCCCATGCTATTGCAGTGCCATCCGCGCTTTCTTTGTGTGAATTTAATTCCTCGAAAATTCTAGTTAAAGATTTGTGTACAGCTGCGGGGATATTCATGTTCTGCTGCGCGGCTTTCGTCATGGTGCGCGCGCGGGATTCCGCCGGGTGGTCCGTCTTGCCGCCGCCGGTTGCAACCAGAATGAGCCCCGCGGGCGATATCAGCCCATGCGTCTCGATATTGGCAAAACCACCACCGCCATCGTTGTAAGGCAGCTTGTAGGTCTTGGCCAATTCATAACTGCGCGTGCGCATCAACTCGTGACGTTCGTTGTCCTGGGCGTATTCCAGCCGCTCGCCCTTCATCTGGGCATCGGCCATGATCTGGGAATTGGTTGAAGCGTGCCCGCGGGGTTGGTCATCTGTATTCGTGTTCAATCTCGAAACGGTAGAATCCGTATTTTCTGAAATGGTGTTCAGAAGCTTTATCATCTCTGCCTGCGATGGCAGCGTGGCTGGAGGTCCTGCCAACGGGCGACCTTTATATTTACCATGGGGATCACCGTTTCTCTCTGTATACCCTCCATGGCTCCCGGCGCGGCTTGCCAGCAACGTTTCAGGCAGGGCAAGTCCGGCAACAAGAACGATTACAACGGAAACGCGCACGTAAATACGAAGAAGGGCGGATTTTTTCATGGCTGGCCTCCCTATCTCTGCCAGGGCATGCCGGTTGCTTCCGGCGAAACTGTTACCGAGACCGGCCATGCGATGATCGGAGCCATACCATCCGGCCCGGACACGTTCTTATATTGAGGCGGCTTGATCCATTTATTCGATGAAGCGCTGCCGCCGCCGCATTTGAACCAGAATTCCTGCGTCTCGCATTCCTCGCCTTCGCGTTGTTGAACCTTTTTCACCTTGCTTTTGTTTTGCCCGCCCTTGTTGGGACGTGTTTTGACTGATTTCGGCCCATCCAATTGTTGCTCGTCGCGCGTTTGCGCCAGCTTCTTCATGCCCTTGGTGACTTTTTTGGCCGATTCATCACCACGGCAGTTTGCGCCATGGACCGCGCCCTTGCAGGTCCTGTCCATGTGGTTGTCTCCGTCAGAAAAACCACCCAACGCCTTCATCAATGCCCCCATCGCTCCCTGCACAGGAATATATAATTGCCTGTCGGGTTTTACGGGTCCGGCATCCGGGCGGAAAACCACCTTTTCAAAAACCGCTTTGGCACGCGGCGCATCGGTCTTCGTCCTGACCACGCAAGCCATGACCTGGCCATCGCCAAGGCTGGCTTCAACATAAGCGGGCGCGCTGTTTCTGTTGCCGTTGAACAGGCCCTTGAATGTCGTCAGAATTTTTTCAAGTCCGGAATCATAATCCGCAACCATGATTTCCTGGTTGCCATTGGCCGGGCTTTTTCTTGACGATCCGTCCACCCCGGTAATTTCTTTTTCCGTGCCACCATCCGCGTCCTTCCTTGAGGGATAGGCCGCGAACATTTTCGCGGCAAAATTCACCTCTTTCTTATAGGCTTCCTTAAATGCGCTATTGATGGCTTGGGACTCCTCACTATCTATGCCGGGGCCCCCAGCAAAAAGCGGGGGAGGAGTAAAGGCGGCGATGCAAAAAAAAGCGGCAAAAAGGGCCAGGAAGGCGAAAGACGGTTCCTTCTTCATGAAAACCCCCTGCAATTTTAATAAATCTCGATGAATTTGCTACCAAACCGTTAACAACCGCTTAATTTACTTGCAAGGATTCAAGGCTTTCTGGCGGGGGTTATCCACGGGAAAAAATGGGTGAAAGCAGTGACAAGGAAAAAAACCGGTAAACCCGGCTTTCACCTTCCCGCCTTCTGATTTCCGGCCTCTGACTTCTGATTACTGAACCGGGAAGTCCTGCCGGATGGGAGGCAGCATGGCGCCGGGGGAGGCATGGGCGGGAGCGGGGCCGGAAGGCGGCGCGGCATCCTTTGCTTCGGATTCCGGACCGGATTCGGTCAGCCGCGCCGCGACGCTTTCCGCCCGCATGTTGGGCTGATGCTTCCGCTTCCTCGCCCGCGCTTCCAGCGCGCGGGGCAGTTTCTCCGACGCCGCTTCCAGCGCGCGCGTCAGCCTGCGGATTTCCTCCATCAACTCGCGCGTGGTGTTTTCGGAAATTTCTCCCTCTCCCACCGGCCTGTCGCCGCGGCGCGGCACAATATCATAATCATCTTCCTTCGCGGCCAGCGCAGCGGCATGCAAAATCTTGTTGTGCTCCGCGATGCGCGCGTCAATGCGCTCCTCAAGCTCCAAACCAAAAAGCTCCAGCTCCGGGGGCGTTCTTTCGCCTTTCGTGCCCAATTGGGCCCTGCGGTCACGAATATTCATCCCGACATTGCGCTGCCAGCGGCTGAGGCAATAGCCCTTGGGCGGCCGCTCCATGCCATGCCCGTGCGTGAATACGTTCAAAAGCTCCTCGTAAGACCCGGCGTTGTTTTTTCCACAGTCTTTCAAAATCTTGTCCGAGGGACACATGTGCCAGCTAAGCGCGATGAGGATCGGGTTGATTTTGGCTAGCATGCCCGTCATGGCGCTTAGAATACCCGTGTCGTCCCTGATGCCGCCGGCCGTATCCAGCTTTCTTCCGGCGGGGCGGGGCTCATGCAACTCCATCCTCAGGCGTATGTGCAAAAGCGCCACCATCATCTTGCGCATGTGCGGGTCGGAAATCTTGTATTCGTCCTTGGTAAGAAAATTGTGCAGTTCGACCTTGATTTTTTCGGGATCATACGGGAGGCACCAGGTATCCAGAATCGCGCGCGTGAGCGATACATCGGCGCCTTCAACATCGTTCCATGGCTGGTTTGGATTTGTCTTTATCTCAACATCACAGCCGTCGCGCTTGCCCATGGCGCCCAGATTGCACAGGGCCTTTCGTATTTTCCGCGCGCCAATCGCGGTTCCCGAATCGGGGGATGAAAACAGCCCGACGGCGAAGAAGTGCGCCACCTGATTCCGGAACTTCTTTTCCAAGGCGTCGCGCGCCACATCGTCCCGGCCCCAGGTTGCGAGCGCGCAGGCGTAATTCGATCCCGGCCCAAGTTTGGCGCGAAGCGCCGCCGCCGCAGCCTTGCGTTCCGCCTCGTCGATGGCGTCAATGGTGGCGCTTGTGCTTCTTTCCATCATCCCGGCAAGGGTTTTCATTCCGCTGACCGTGGCGGCCGTGTTCGAATTGATGCCCTGAAACAACTGGTTTACGGCGCCGATCAGGCTGCCGAAGATGCTGTTCAACGTTCCCAGCAACGCGCCCACGGCATTGTCGGCCCGCGCCGGCGCCGGCATGGCGCAGGCCAGAAACACGCCCAGAACCACCGCCGCCACGCTTCCCGGACCATTCGTGCGAAACATCATGCCCGGCTCCTACGGTATGCCCGGAGTGGAAAAATAATCGCCCGCGCCACCGGTATAGGGCGTTCCATAAGAAGGCGTCACCGTGATGAGCTGCATTCCCTCGCAATAGCTGCTCTTGGTGGACAGGTTGAAGTCAAAACTCGGCATCGTGAAATTGGGAATGCAAATCTCGCTGGCCGCGTTTTGCAGCGGCTGCAGCGCCGCCTGGCACACCTGGCCCAAAACCTTGTTAATCGCGCTCTGGATCAGATTGTATAGCCCGGATGAAAACATGTTTCCGATGGAGTCAAAATTGCCCATGAGCGACGGGATGCAATAGAGCGAGGAAAAGTCGAACGGCTTGTTCCAGTTCCTCCCGAAAATGTTCATCGTTCGGACGGCGGCGTTGTGCCGAATGTCATTCATGTGCTTGAGGTCGTGATCATCGCAATAAAAATCGTCGCCGGAAGTGGTTAATCCACCCGCCGCCATGGATGGCACAAACATGGCAAGCGCCAAAACAAACATCCACGCGGCAGGGCCAAGGCATCGCCGGAAATCTGTCATAAGGCCAGTCCTTCTCTATCTCCCGATACGGTTTCCACAGCTACCAAACCCGCTTTAACGAAGGCTTAACGCGCGTTAACCACGCCTCGCCGCGTTGCTTTTAAAGCCCCTCCCTCTGGAAGAGGTAATTGGGGGGCATGGGGGGTCGCAAGGGTCATGAGGGTCTTCTTTTGTTGACCCTGATGACCCTTCCGGCCCTCTCGACCCTTACTCCGCCTCGCCGCTCTTTTCGCCGAACAGCGCCTGGGAAAGATGCCTGGCGCCTTTTTGCAACTCGGCCACCGCTTCGGGCGGCAGGTCTTTCAGCGCCGCGGCCTCATGCGGAAGCACCGTCACATCCTGCGGCTTGATCGAGGCGATGTCTTCCGGCCCCACGCCCATCTTGTTCAGGCGGCTGGTCGCCCGCGGGCGGTAATCGAAGGGATCGGTGAAAATGCTTCCCTCATCCATTTCCTCTTCCGGCAGAGGCTCTTCTTCCGGCAGGACGGCAGCAGCCTCTTCCTCCCCTTGCGGAACGCGCGGCGGAGCCGCCGCCTGCGGCGCCTCGGCCGCGAACGCCTCTTCCTCCTCGCTCATCGTCACCGAACCGCCGGATGCCATGCCCTGCCCTTCCTCGCGCGCCTTTTCGGCCAGGTCCGAGATGCCGGCCAGCGCGGCGACGCCCGCCCGCAAGGGATCCAGCTTCGCCCCCAATGCCGCCTCGAAACCCTTGGCAAGCTGCACCACTTCCGGCGCGGGCACGGTGGGCGAGCCCGCGCGCGCCGCCGACCAGTCGCCGTCCTCCAGCTTGCGGGCCAGACCCTCGATGGCGCGCTCGCGCGCGGCGGTGGCGGTGGTGGACGGCGGCACGGGCAACAGCTTTTGCACGCGCAGCGCCTGGACCCGCTTCGGCGCGGCGTGATAGAGCTGCGCCATCACCAGGAATTCGTGGAAAAGCATGTGCACCTGGCCCTCGCGCTGCCGGCGCAGGTGGTCGTAGCTGGCGCGGGAGCGAAGGGTCACGCCCCCGGTGGCACGGTTGTCGATATAGGGCGTGTTCAGGAAAAAGCTGGACAGCAGGCTGGTCGGCGCGTTGAAGCCCTGCGTCTCGTAAACCCAGGACGTGCCCACATGGTCCTCGAAGAATTTCTTGGATTCAATCGGGTCTTCCAGCTTGCCGAAAATTTTCAGGTTGCAGTTGCCGAGGATGGACTGCGCCTCCTGCTTCACGCGCTTTTCCATGGCGGGCAGGTCCTGCGCGGCGAACACCAGCGAGAAACCCAGGGAGCGCGCCTGCGCCGCCATCACCGCCATGCCCTGCGCGGTATAGTAGCCGACTTCATCGAACACCGTCATATAGGGCGAGGGCGCGCGGGTGGCCTTGCTTTCAATCGCGTCCTCCCAGGCGCCTTCCACGGTCGCGCCCAGCGTGGCGCCCATCATGCCTTTCAGCGAGGCGGCGATGATCTTGCCGAGGTTGGCCGCCTCGTCGCCCGATTTTTCCAGCGATGGAATAAGGCCGATCAGGATGCGCCGTTGCAGCACCACGTCGATCACATCCACGTCGGCAAGCTGCGCGCGAAAAATATAGCCGTATTCGTCGCCGAGAGACTGCATGGCGCGGGTAAACTGCATGGACAGATAGCCGTGCTGCTGGCGCGCGATTTGCAGGTCGTACATGGGCGCGTCGGGGCTGGGCGGCTTTTCGTTGCCGTCGTCGTCAAAGGCTTCGTCCACATAGCCGGGAAGCGTGGCGAGATAGCCCTGCAGGCCGCGGATGATGCGCTCCGGCAAGGTGGAATCGCGCGACAGGCGCACGATGGGCTTCAGCTCGATATTGTCGCGCACCACGCTGATATCCAGAAGCTTGCCCTGCTTGTCGCGCTGGAAGGTCAGGGCCGGCATCAAGGCGAACATCAGGGCCACGGCGCGTTCTTTCCACATGGCGTTGTCGCCGCCGGCGTCGGGCATCAGGCTGACCAGCATGTTGGACAGGAACGAGGCCGAGCCCGTGGCAAAAGGGTTCATGGTATTGGACAGCGAGCCGTCGTCGCTGTTGCCGGTCATGTAGTTCAGTACCAGCAAATCGTCGTCGCGCCCGAAGCGCCGCGCCAGCGAATAGAGGTTGGCCCAGAGGTCGGTATCCGCCTTGCCATCGACATACACGAAGCCCGATCCCCAGATCAGCGAGTTGGACACAATCGACTTCAGCCCTTCGGTCTTGCCGGTGCCGGTGGTGCCCAGAAACAGGATATGGGTGCGGGCGTCGGAATTGGTCAGCCACAGCTCCTTGTTCGTTTTCGGATCGCGCTCGTTGCCAAGGAAAAGAATGCCTTCCGCCTTGCCCGCCACGCCGTCCTTGCCGGGAATGGGGTTCTGCGGGTCCTTCATCTCCGAAAAAGCGGGAAGCTTGAAGGGAAGCTTGAACGCCCTTTTATTGAACCACGTCATGTAAATTCCGGCGCAAACGGCAATCACATCCACCCAGGCCAGAAGAAAATGCGCGCCCGTCATGGGCAGGAATATCAGCGCCAGGGCCATAAAGAAAAAAGCATTGGCGATGGTGTTCGGCGCGCCCATGGCTTCCGCCATGCGCTGGCCGGCCGGCCGCACATCGCGGAACTTGCTGTTGAACGGCATTGCAAATTTTTCATGAATCGCCATGGCAGAGGCCTTTATTCAGTTCAAAATCCCGTCATTTTCCACCAAATCTCAAATCCGCGTCGCCCGGCACACCGCCTTGCAGGACAGCGGGCGAAGGTACGGAGACCCGCGGCGCGGGCGCGGTCAGCGCGTTGATGAGCGACAGAACAAGCACCAACGCAAGCAAGCCTCCCGCAACGACGCCAAGCCCCATAAAAATCCCGCGCAGGCTCCAGGCGCAACATCCCGTCAGGCCGCGGCGGACCGCCGCCAGCGCCTGATCGGCGGCGGCGCGGTCGGCAAACAGCGCAATCGTGACAAAGTGTCCTTCCGCGTCGCAATACCCCAGTGCCGACCCCTGATCGCCGGAGCGCACCTGAAAATAGGCCAGCCGCACTCCGTTCAGGTCCAGCCGCGCCACGCCCGGCAGCTTGGCCGCCGAGAGATCCAGCGTCAGCGCGCCGCACCGAAAGCGGCCTCCATGTTTTGAAAAGATGGTCATGCCCTGCGCTCCTTGCGGCCGGTTTTGGGTTCCTCGCGCGGCGGCACGTCCGGCACGCCGCGTTCGCTCCCCCAGTATTGCGTCATGGCGACCACCGCCGTTTCCAGGCGCGGCACCGGAAGGGCCTTGCCGGCGGCTTTTTCCGCCATGTAATGCGCCATGGCGCCCGCCGCTTCGGGGTGATAGGTGCGGCGGCCCAGATTGTTCAGCGGATACCACAGGGCGCGGTCATGCGCGCGCAGCCAGAGAAACGCGGCCGAGGCGCACACGCCGCCGCGCTCGCGCGCCCATCTCAGGCAACCCAGCATGGCGGTGGTGCGAAAGGCATGGCGGTTGGCGATCCGCAGCAGCGGCCCGCCCATTTTTTCATCGTTCAGGATTTTGTTGACCTCGCCCATCAGCAGGGAGGAAGGGCTAAAACCGGTTTTGTGATTCCAGTTGAGGGCGACGCGGCCCAGGAGCGCGTCGCCTTCCCTTCTTTTCTGCGCGCCCTTCATGGCGAAGGCCGCCATCAGGCAGCGCTGCGCGGGCGTCAGGCCGTCGAGTCCCGTCCAGCGCGGCCCCAACTGAAGCTGAAAGGCGCGGCGCAGGCCATCGCGGTCGGGAGCCTTGTTGACGATGCCGATCTGGTGCCAGGCCACCCATTCTTCCGGCGAGAGGGATTCCGCGAACACCGGCAACTGGTCGGGAACCGGGTCGCCGGGATTGCGCGCGCTGATGGACGACGGGTTGAAATCGACAATCGGCGTCACGACGGGCCATTGCCTGGATTGTGCGCGGATCAGCCCTTCCAGGTCGTACCCCGTGCGGAACCTGTTTTTCTTCGAGAAGAACCCGTAAAAAACACCCGCACCCAGCAAGAACAGGATCACCGGATAACGCGTGTATTCGCCCACCCGGTTCGAAACCGCCCACAACACTTCCGGCGCCAGCAGGCCTCCTTCCATCCATGTTTCCAGCGGGATCTTGCGCCGGGCTTCGGAAGCCTGGTCCTTGAGCATGCGGACCGTGTTCTGGTCATTCTTCAACGCGAACAGCGTCTCGCGCTCCGCGGCCAGGGAAGGATCGACCAGTTGGAACACCAGCGCCTCGCCGCCCTTGACCCAGCGGATGGCTTCCATGACCGGCTGCTTGAAAACGGCCCACATGCCCCACATGAGCACGAAGAAAATGAGGACGAGCATCGCCAGCGTCAACTCGACATCGTCGCCCTTACCGCCGCCGCCTGCCGCCATGATCTTCCTCCGTTCCGGCTACCCGTTGGGCGAAGCCGAACGCGAGCCGCTGCCGGCCGCGTCCTTCTTGTTGCCCGTATCCATCTTGCGATCCCTGGCCATTGACGTGGCCTGCTGCACCGACTCCCGGATTTCCTGAATCACGTAATTGGCCAGCTCGTCGACCAGTTCCTGCATCACCGCCTGCTGGGCGTTGGCGGACAGTTCGCCCTTTTCGGTGCGCACCACCACGCGGCGGCGGATTTCGAACCGCGCCGTGCCGCCCGGAAACACTGTAGCAAGAAGCTTGCGGGCGCGGATCGCGCCAATCCTTTCATAGAGGCGGTTGCGCACCACCACGTCCTCGGCCGAGGTGGACAGCGCCCATAATTCCACCGGTCCCAGCGTATTCACCAGATGCTGCTCATAGCGGCCTTCGGTGGTGGACAGGATGAACAGCACCGGCGCGCCGGAAGGCTTCGGACCGGTCAGGCGGTAGCGCATCACCCAGCGCGCGGTCTCCGACAGCGAGAAGCGGTTGCCCGCGTCCTGAATGGCGCGCTCGGACGCCGTGGAGCCGCAGATCCAGATGCCGGTGGCGAGGTCGATCATGTCGGCGGTGAAGTCGGTGAGAAGCTGCGAGGCCAGCACGATCTGCACGCCCCATTTGCGGCCTTCGCGCACGTCGCGGATGAGCTGGGCGCGCACGGCGAAGCTGTTGGCGGTGCGGTGGAACTCGTCGTAGCAAAGCCGTTTCGGGATTTCGCGGATCTCCTTCAGCCGCGCGTCGTGATAGGGCCGGTAGCGGGCCGGCACGTTGCGCAGGGCGTCGGGATTCAGCCACCACGCGCGGATCATCACGTGGCGTGCCAGCATGTACATGATGGCGGTCTGGCGGTCGGCCGAGGCGTCGCCCTGCGGCGAGACTTCCTGCAAATCCACGGAGCAGACGCGCGCCGCGCCCACGTCGAACTTGGTCACCGTGGCCAGAATGGGAAATTCGCGGATGGCCGAGGCGATCATGCGCTCGAACGCGTGAATGATGCCTTCGGCGCTGGGGCCGATGGCCGTTTCCTCAAGAAAGGCGCGGATCTGGGGCCGCCGCGCGGCCGTCACGGCGTCCACCAGCGTGGGCACCGCGTGGCGCTGGGCCAGCATGGCCTCGAACACCGCGCCCGCGTCAAACAGGGCGTCCACGACTTCCCACCAATAGGGCTCCGGCGGCAGGTTGAGGTTGAGGCGCTTCACCGCGTCGTCCACGCGGGGGTCGATCAGCTCCAGATAGGGACGCGGCTCGGCGCTGGCCTCGGCGTCGTCGCGCCACCTGAACATCTCGTCGACGCAGAAACCCACAAGCTGCGTCATGCCGTCATAGGGCATGTCCTGGCCCGGCGGCGTGCAGATCAGCGTGAGCAGCTCCACCAGATAGGCGCGCTCGTCGGGCAGGGGATGGCGGCAGCCCAACTGGGTGTCGAAGGGATTGACGGCGAATTCCGGCGTCATCAGCAGGCGGAAATGCATCGCCTCCTGACGGCGCTCGGCGGGCAGCGCGTCGCGGATCAGCGAGATCAGCCCCGCCGAGGACGGCCCGATATCCAGAATGGCCACGAAAGGAAGCTGGCTCATGCCCGCCGACAGGATCGTGCCAAGGTTCATCGCGTTCATCAGCACCGATTTGCCCGAACCCGGCTGGGCGAAGATCAGGTCGAACCAGGTGGTGGTCAGCGGCGTGCCGGTCTGGTAGGGCCAGATGCGCCCGTCGGGCGTGCGCAGGATCACCGCCCCTTCGGGGAAGGGCGACGAGGCGCGCTGCCAGGGAAACATCTTCACGCATTCCATCAGCGGCGCCACGCCCGGCGTGGCAGTGGACGAGCAGGAAATGCCCAGGGCCGACGACATCACCGCTTCCAGCGGGTCGCCGCAATTGATGGCCACCTGGCAATAACCCCAGGATTCCGCCGCCTGCATCAGGTTGGCCAGGCGCGTTTCGATCAGCCGCTTGTCGTTCTGGTAGGCCGCGTAGTCGCAATAGGTGGCAAAGGACAGGCGCAGCTTCACCACCGGCTCGCTCTTCGAGAGCAGGATCAACTCGTTCAGCGTGTTCTTGATCTGCCGGTTGACGCTGTTCGAGAACGTCAGAATGGCCGAGGCCAGCTTGCGGAAGGATTCCCCCGCGACGCCGCCGCTTTCGATCAGGAAGGAGATGCGAAACGGCATGTCCGCCTCGATCAGGCGGTTGAGGATTTGCGGAAAGGGCGAGGCGTCGGACGGCCCCAGGCTCATGTCGGTGGCCGCCCATACCAGGTCGCCGACGCGGACGATGTTGGGCCCCAGCACCTCGGCATCCATCGGGCAAAGCTGCTGCGCGATGGAGGGCCAGAGAATATCCGACCAGTCGCGCCTGTAGCGCGAGCGCCGCGGCGGGATCGGATCGCCCGGCACGCAGGCTTTCCACTTGTCGTTGGACAGCGAGGGATAAACGCTATCACGCACGGCGCGCAAGGCTTCGTGCACCTCCATCACATTGGCCACGATGCCAAGCTCGAACAGCGATTCCGCGATATTGGCCACGAAGGCCCTGTGCTTCAGGCGCAAGGGCTCCAGCGCCGCATGCGGAAACTGGGCATTCTTGGCGGGCGGCCATTTGATGTCGCGGCGCAGCTCGCGGGCGCGCTTGAACTCGTTCTTGGTCAGGCCCGAAGGCCGGGTCCAGAGCGCGATGAATATTTCCTCATAGGCCAGATAGCGGGACAGGTTTATCTTGCGCTCCCGCAGAAGGTCGTCCAGGTTCAACTCAATCGCGGATGCCGCGGCGCGGTTGGGAGCCATCAGCTTTTCCAGCGTGGCGCCGATGCGGTCGGGATCGCGCAGAAAATAGAACTGCATCGCGTGGCCAAGGCGGTCGAACCGCGCGCCGAGTTTCAGCGTGGCCTGGTCGACGATCCATTTGTATTCCTCGCCGCCGATCATCTGGCGCGCGCCGCTCACCCGCAGATAGCTGACCAGCGATCCGTCACCCGAAACCATCGACTGGGCGTCGTCGGAGGTCTCCAGTTGAATGAAGGATTCCACCGGCTGCTTCAATTGCAGCAGGAAGGCGGCAAAAAGTTCATCCAGAAAACTGAGCAGCATGACCCACGGCGCCTTGACGGACAGGCCCGGCCGGAAAGCCGCGCATGCCCAAGGGACCCCGGAATCGGGGCCTTCGATTCGGAAATTTTACCGTAGGGACAAAGCCTTAACTGAAAATGAACGCGGCTTCGGATTGCAAGCCTTGCGTCATCCTCCCTATCAAGGAATCTTTTAGATAACCATTTGTTAAATAATGATTTTGTGTCCCGTAATACAAACAGTCTCATGAAGTGACTCATCCCGAAAGCACGGACCGTCACCCCCGCGAAGGCGGGGGTCCACGCTTATAATCTTCTGATTTATTTGGATTTAAGCGTGGATGCCCGCCTCCCTGCTTCGCCTTCGGCTACGCAGGGCGCACTTGCAAAAAGGCCCGGCGTAGCTTTAGCGAAGACGGGTCGCGGGCATGACGACTCTCCCTATGGGATAGATCAGTTTACAAGACCGTTAGTATAATTGTGTACACAAATCGTGCCCTCTGTATTATCATGATCTTTAGTAGGGATGAAAGAAAAATAGCGCGGGGATGCCCGCCATGTCATTACGGCCTGGAAAGTAGGAGAACATGGCAAAAGAAGATACAAGGCGTTATTCAAGAAGCGCGCTCGCAAGGATGAAGGCGCGGGGTGACCTGCGGGCCACGCCGTCCGACGCGCCGGAGATTGAGCTTGACGAAGCTTTCTGGGAAAGGGCCCGCATTGTTGAAACGCGCCCGCGCCGCAAGGAATCGGTGCATCTGCGGCTTGACGCCGAAACGCTGGATTTCTACCGCGCCGCCGGCCAGGGTCATCTGACGCGCATGGCCAATATCCTGAAAGCCTATGCGGAGAGTCATGACAAACGCCGGCCGCGCGATGGCAACGCCTGAGTCTTAAGCTCTCTCCTGCGCCGGGAACAAAACAGTTATTGTGTTCCCTTTGTTGCGTTTCAGGCGTTCGCGGCTTTCAGAAAGCTTTTCAGCGAGAGCCATTTTTCGGGCGAAAGCTTCCCGAATGGCCCGGATTCGGAAACGTAATATTCGATGATCTGGGGAAAGACATCCGTTTCGCCGCCATTCTGCCAGACCATGCGCCGGTCAAGCGGCATCAGGCGCAGCCCCTGCAGCTTCGCGCCGCGGGCCTGATAGTTCCTGTCGCTCATCCCCTCAAAAAGGGCCGAGGCCAGCACCGCGGGATCGTCGGTGCCGATGCGCCTTTTGGCGTCGCCGCGCGCGTGCAAAAGAACATCATAGGCGCGCTGGGCGCAGGCATGAATGGAATCCGGAATCGCCGCGCCGAAGGCGCGCGAGGCGTAAACCGCCCGCATGACGTGATTGAGGGCCGCCTGGCCAAGCTCCGGCAACCAGACGAGAACGCCCGAATTCATGGGCGTGACGTTTTCGAGGGAAAGGCATTGCTCGCAAAACAGGCAAGCCGTCACCATCTCGGCATCGGCTTCCCAATCCTTCGGAATGACCTTCTGGAACTGTCCTGAAGTGAAACCACAGTAGCGGCAGGTGAACCCGTCACGCTCCAGCGTCTGCTTGCGCAGTTGCTTTCGTGTGCCCTTGCGGGCGGGCCGGCCGCCGGATTCCTGGGCGCCGGCGCCGCGCCGGACGCCCAGGGTTATCGGCAGAAGAGACATGAAACGCCAAACCTGTTCTTAGCTGATGGGCGTCATCGGCACGAAGGGCGTCCGTGTCGCGCCTTCGGTCTTCAGCGATGTCGCCACCCAGCCCATGGCCGTCGGCAGAGCCGCGATCACGCCGCCGATGCCAAGGCGGGTCAGGCCCTGCGCCAGCGGATTTTGCGTTGGGTTGTCGGCGTGTTTCTTCAAAAGGCCCGCGCCGTGCATCATGGTGGCGCCACCGGCAAGGTAGGCCAGGCCCGACAGCACGACCGGCATGTTGCCCATGCCTGTCTTCACCTCGTCGACCGACGTTTTCAGGGTTTGCGCCCATGAAACATCGGGGAACGCCGCGGCGATCACTCCGGCCGCAAGCGCGATCTTAAATACGTCCTGAAAAAAAGCGCGTTTCATATTCTGCCTCCATAAAAAGTTAAACCAATGACCTTTCCTTATGTTCCGCCGCCCGCAACCTCGCGGACCGCGTTTTCATCCCCTAACAAAACCCTCCGTAAACCGAGGGCGTACCCATAAGGGACGAAATCTTTTCCATCTTCTTGAAGCCAAGGGCGTTGTTGCCCATGGCCAGCGAATTGTTGACCCACGCCATGAAAGGCGGCAGGCCCGCGATCACGCCCCCCACGCCGATGCGCACCACGCCGTGCGACATGGGCGTCTGCGACGGATTTTCCGCATGCATCTTCAATTTGTTCGCCCCTCCCAAAACCATCAGCCCGCCGAACGTATAGGCAAGGCCGGAGATGATCGTCGGCAGATCCTTCATCGCCTCGACCACGGCGGCCGCCGTCACCTGCATGTTCTGCCCATGCGCGAATTCCGGCCACGCCGCGGCAATCACCAGAGCGAGGCTGAGGCATTTGACGACATTCATGGGAACCCGCCGCATCATGTTAAAAACTTTCCGTTTCCTCCAAAAAATATATCTCGTGAAATACTTTCATCCAATGTCTTTTAGCAAGACTTAATGATAACGTTGAAGAGATTAAAATTTGGATAAACTTTTATGCGTTTAACTTTCTCAACCATGTTTGGGATGGTTACCGTTAAAAAATCCTGAACGGAAATTTACCGAAACCGGTTAGCTGAGTATCTGGAAGCCCATCGTGCGCTCGATGACCTTGATGAAGCCGGGCATGTTCACCAGCAGCGTGCCGCCGATGATATGGGTAAAGGCCTGGCCCTTGGTGGCCTGCCCCTGCCCGTCCAGCGCATTGCGCAGCACAATAAAGCCGCGCACGAAGCTCAAGAGGCCGACAATATAAAGGAAGGTGAATACGGCCGAAACAGCATTGTTGAAGCGATCCATGTTGAAGCTTCCGCCCGGTGCATAGGCGATGCTGCTGTAACGCACCACGTCGCGTTGATTCATGCCGTCGCCGAACAGCGTGCCAAGCGAAACGTCCAGCGTCTGCCCGATGGCCAGCAGCATCGCGCCGATCACAAGATTGGCCAGGATGGGCGTGAGCGTGTTTGATTTGGCGTCCGCGCCAAAGCGCGACAGGCGCACCATGTTCCAGAACACCATCGCCGCGCCGAGAATGATGCTGACGAGGCTGATCAGCGATCCGATGGGCCCCTTGATGTTGTTGACGAAATTCATCAGCATTTCGTCAAGCGGCACCGCCGTGCGCGGATCGACGCCGGGTTCGTTACTGCAGCCGATATTGCTGGTATAGCCCTCCGGCGTCTCATACAGCGACTTGTGCAGGAACTCAATCAACCAGGGCAGCGTGTAAACGAACGCGCCGACGATAATCCCCAGCAATCCGTCGCGCAGCGGCTTGTTGGGATCGGAAGAGCGTTTGATAAGATCGAACGCGCCGCGCAGGAATATCGCGCCGCCCGCCACCCACGCAATCGCCTGTATCAAATGCGGGATGCTGGACGAGTTGCGGAAGGCGTTGCAGAACATCTGCCCGGCCGATTCCGCCTTCACGCCGACATCCTGGGCGAAGCCGAGAACCGGATAAAAATAGGCAACCACCAGCGCGGCCACAAATACCGGGGCAAGGCTCTCATAGCGAAAAAACGGCGCGCGCATATCCTGTCCTGAAAAATCCTTCTTCAACCAGATTATTCGTTCGATTGTTTAAAACTGTATAAAAAATTACTTTCAAAGAACTGAATGTCGCGCGGGGCGCAAAAAATTAGTTTTTGTTAAGCATAATGCGCGGAAAAAGGCTGCCGGAGAACCGCGCGCCGCAAAAAAAGAAGATGATTTGACCTTATGATTTAGCGAACGCTGCCCTGCGTGCCTTCCACCAGCCAGTGGCCCGCCACCATGCGGATCGACACGATGGTGCCAAGCCCCGGCACCTTGTCGCCGGGAACGATACGGCGCAGATCGGTGGACATGCCTTCCGAAATCCAGGCCGAGCCGGGCTGGGCCGAACGCAGGATCCAGCCGCCGCCGGCCTTGGGCTTTGGCGCCGGGCGCGCGGGATAAGGTGTCGCCGTGGGAAGCGGGCCCGGAGCCGTTCCGTAGCTTCCTGTGGAAGGCCGCGCGCCGGATAAGCGGCCCATGCGCGCATTCACTTCGCGCTGGAGGCGCGAGGCCATGAAGTCGGAACTGGCTTTCTTTTCGCTTTTCGCCCGTGAGGACGCCGTGCGCGTTTTCTTTGATGTCTTTTTCTTGCGCGGCTTTTTCGCAACCGGCTTGTTCACGCGCTGCTCAAGCCTGGCGATTTTTTCTTCCAGCGCTTGCAGGTTCGCCTTCATGCCGTCGTCCGCGGCCGGCGGCGGAGGCGGCGCGGCTCTGAGCGCGCGCAATTCGCTGTCGATGCGTTCCTGATTGCCGCGGATTTCGTCAAGCTGCCGGCGCAATGCGGCGACTTCCTGGGTCAGGGGCGATTCCATCTGTTGCGGGACCGAGGCCGGTGGCAAGGGCGCCGTGCCCATCGTTTCCCGCGCCGGTTCCTGCGGTTGCGCCTGCGGCGCGCCGACGGGTTCCAGAATATATTCCGGGCCCTTGGTCACTTCCGTTTTCGGCGGCGGCGCCTCCTCCCGCGGCGGCGCCAAAGGCTCCACCTGCGCGAAGGGCGAGGGTTCCGGTTCTTCCGGCGCGGCCATCATGCCCTGTATCTGCTGCCAGCCCAGCACGCCAAGCACCGTCAACACCGCCAGGCCTCCCGCATAGGGGAGATATTTCAGATAGGCCGGCTTGTTTCCGTCGGCCATGCCGGGCGGCAGGTATTGCTCGGCCTGCGACCGGGCCTCGCCCATATCCTCGTCCTCGAAATCCGCCGGTTCATATTCGGCGTCCTGAACGTCTTCCCCTTCCGGGATCTCCCCGGCCTGAGGCTCGGCCAGGCCGGCTTCGTCAGCGTAACCGGGCTCGGAATCCGTAAAATCATCGACCGGCTGCTGCTCGTCCTGCCAGGACTCCTCTTCCATGGGCGCGGCGGGCTCGCCGCTTTCCTGCGGCGCGAAAGCGGAATCGTCGTCGAAGCCGGGCTCCGGCTCAAAGCCCGGTTCCTGCGGATGGCGTGTTTTGGGATCGTCATTGTCCATGGACGGACCTCATGAAATTCGGCCCGGCGAAACGGCCGGGCGGGGGCTTATTGTGCGCCACTATGTATGACGCTTATGCCGCCCTTCGCAAGAGAGGATTGCGTGGCGGCGTCCAGAGGCGTGACCGTCGTACCCCCATAGGGATTAACGATTTGGGAGTCCAGGTTGGTATAAGGGTTTGAAGGCCCATAAACCGGGGGAGAAACGCTTCGGATATTCGTTTCCACCGGCGCGCCGCTTATATTGTCGGTCATCGAATTGACGAAAAACAGCCCCATCGGGGTGCCCGCGGCGACCCGGATCAGGGGCCGGGTGGCCGCCGCCTCGTCGCGGAAGAAGCTGCCGGCGGTCTGCGCCGCCTCGGACAGGCCGCGATAAATGCCGTCCTTGACCCCCTGCTTGCTTTCCTCGAACACGATCACATTTCCATTTTCGGTGACCACGCTGTTGCTGGGCGCACTGATGGCCGAGCCGAACCCTTCAAGGAATCCGGCCGCCGCGGGCAGAATCACGCGGGAGAAGTAACGGTTGTCCTTTTCGGTCACAAGGCCGGGCAGGGTGGAGTTGGGATCAAGCGCCACCGCGTCGATGGAATAATCCTTCCGGCGATAGGTCAGCTTGGTGAACTTGAGGACCAGGTAATCGCGCGTGGCCTCGAACTGGCCGATCACGCGCGCGCCCGTGAACCGTCCCGACATCACCTCCGCCATGATCGGCCCCGGCGCGTCGGAATTGGCTTCCACCACGAGCTGGGCGTAGGAGATCGTGCCGGCGGGGATCAGCACCCGTGCGCCCGGCGCCGTCTTGTCCAGCTTGTTGCCGAGGTCCTTTTTCAAGGTGGCGGGGTCGATCACCTGCACCAGCTTCACCCCGCCCGGCCGCCACGCATCGAACAGCGAGGTCATCTGCTGCTGCATCTTGGCCAGAAGATCGCCGTCGATCAGTTCCACGGGCTCCTGGCTGGGCGCTTGCGTCACCGTGTTGTCGGGCGGAATGTTGGGACGGAATTCGGCCAGCGGATCATATTGCGATTCCCGTTCCTCCGGCCCAAGGCCCGCCGTGGTGACATCGCCGGAAACCGGCGTGGGGATGGCGCTCCTCTCCTGGCGGATGGCTTCCTCGGCGCGCTTGCGCGAGGCGTCGTTCACGGCGTCCACGTAAGCGGGCGGCGCCTTGCTGCCCGGCGTCGCCGTCAGGCCCGGCACGCCGCCCACCGTGATGCCGGCGCGGTCCCCGCCGTCGCCGCCGGAAAGGAGCGCGATGATCGCGGTGGTCAGCGCCCCCGCGCCCACCACCAGCACGAACAGCTTGAAAAGCGGGCTGCCCTGCCAGGCGGCCTTGATGTTTCCCGCCACGCCCGGGTTCGGGGCGGCCCGCGGCGCGTCGGGCGGCGCGTCATCCTGAAAATCGTCTTCGAAATCGTCGGGCGGCGGCTGGGTCATCCTACTCTTCCTTTGACGCCACGATGCGGGCCCGGATCAAGGACCCCCCATCCGACATCAGCAGCACCGGAGTCTGGTTCAACTCGTAAACCGTCGTGCCGTCCGCCGAGGAAACGCTGGCGTCCCAGCTTGGCGACAGCATGGTCAGCGGCGTGCGCACGAACATGCGGTCGTTCAACGTCCAGGCCAGGGTGCGCGCATCGGCCCCGGCCAGCCGCACACGGCGCGCATCGGGCGGCGGCGCGTTGTCGAGGAAGGTCATGATCAGGGCCGAGCCGGCGTCCAGCCGGCGGCGTCCGATCAGCGACAGCTTGGCGTTGGGCCCAAGCTGGGGGACGCGCGCGTCAAAACGGTAATCCACCGTCGAGCCGCCCGCGGCCAGCTTGAAGATGATCGGCGTCGACAAGTCCTGCAACAGCACCGACAGGTTGCCATAGCCAAAGCGCGTCAGCGGCATCACGCGCACCACATGGGTGCTGCCCTCGCCGCCGCCGGTTTTGGTCACCTCGAAATTGCCGCCGATGCCCAGATCCATGATCGGCCAGGGCTGGCCGGTGGCGTCAAGGACGGTGATGGTGGTGACATAGCCCGATGCGACATTCACCGTGGGCGGATCGCCGCCCGGCTCCAGCGAAAGCGTCTTGATGCGCACCTGCCCGCGCGGCTGGCCGCCGGCGGGCGGAATGGCCGATTTCTGGGTGCGCTCATAGCGGCTCATCACGTCGCGCACTTCGCTTGGCCCCAGCGGCACGAGGCCCTCATACGCGCGCTCGAAGGTGTCGGTCAGGCGCTTGCGGCGGCGGTCGTAATAGTTCTGCTCGGCTTCGGTCCGCACCGCGTTCTGCAAGGTCTGGTCCGGCAGGGGCAAGGGCGGCGGCGCGGCATAATAGGTGGTGGCAAGCTGCGGCGGCGGCGCGCCGTCCTGTCCGGGCTCAAAGGCGGCGGACGGCAGGGGTGCGGGCGCGTTTTGGCCGGCACCGGTGGATGGCAGGACTTCCGTGGGCGCGGGCGGGGGCGTCAGCGCTTCGCTGGCGGCATCGCCGCCGGCGATGGGACGCGCCAGCGCCGTTGGCGGCGGCAGGGCCGGAACCTCGGAAGGGGGCGGCAGATCCTCGGCCACTCCCTTCAGCGGAAGGAGCGCAAAAAGGCACAACGCCGCGAAAGACGCAAGGAAAGGCGCGCGCTGCGAAAGAAGCGGAGCATGAAGGCGGAAAGGGCGAATCATCTTGCCGGATTACTAGAATCCTGTTCGCGAATCCCGTCAACCCCTTGATTCCGTTTTTCCCTGGCCGGTGGCGGCGGGGAGACGCACCACCCCTATTCCCCCTGATGCCAGCCCTGCCGGACGCCGAGTCCGGCGGCCAGTTCCTCCCAGCCGTCGATGGCCACCCCTTCGGGATGCTTGAGGGTGGAGGCGCGGATCAGGGTCAGTTGCAGGACCGACCGCTTATGGGCCACTTTCGATCCCGCCTGATAGGTTGTGATGATCGGCACCTGCACCACCCAGCGGTCGGTGCCGAAATAGGGACCCTCCAGCACCACCACGGCGCCGTCGGTGGCGATGGCGGTGAGCACCTGCTGGTTGTTCTTGATCTTGTCGAGGCGGCCATACCGCAGATAGGCGCGGGCGAACTTGTTCCAGGCCCGCCGGGTGAAAAGGTGACGGGCGTTCAGCAGGCGCTCGTCGGCGTTGTTGAAGCCGAAGGTCAGCACCTGCGTCACGACATTCATGGCCATGTTGATGATGGCGGTGTGGGTCAGGTTCGGCTCGTCCAGCGCATGGATGTACTGCACCCGCTCCGGCAGGGCGTCATGGCCCAGCACCACCAGGTGGTGATAGATGCGCGGCGCGAAGGCGATGGCCGTCAGGATCGTCGTGCCCATCAGGATGGCGATCAGGTAGCTTTGCAGCACCACCAGCGCCCGGAAAAATTTCGCCATGCCGGGGGTTGAGCGCGGCTCGTTCTTGGTGGCGGCGAACAGAAGATGCGCCACCTGCGTGGGCGAAAGCCGCGTATGCACCTCCGGCCGCTCGGCCTTCATCGGCGCCAGTTTCTTCGGGGCGAGCGCGACCGGCGCTTCCGGCGGAGTGGGAAGCGTGGGCGAAGGGCTCATCGTCGCAAGGGGGGCCGGAAGGCGGCGTTGTCCTGGCCGATAATCCACTGGCCAAAGGCGATGCCGTCAGGGATTTCGAGGAAGTTCACGCGGTCCACGCGCACCTGCAACACGCCGCGCACCGGCTGCGGCGCATCCTGCCCGTCATAGACGATGCTGATGGGCATGCTGAGATACCACGAGTAGGTGCCGTTCTTGCCCACGCCCTTCTTGAGCACCTGCGGCGCGCCCTCGATGCGAAGCTGGCTGACCAGCTTCTTCTCCTCGATGGCCTCGATCAGGCGGGATTCCTTCAAGGCGCTGTGGAAGTCGGTGCGGCCGGTCAGGGTGAAGCGGCTGTTCACCCCGTCCAGATGCGTGCGGTAGTTCAGGTAATCCATCTGCATGACTTCGCGCGCGGTCTTGGCGGTCCAGGTAATCACCTGGTCGTCGGCGAAGTAGGGCTCGTTCACCGGCTCGATGGGCATGATCCGCCCGTCCACATTGGTGGCGAAGAACACATGCTTCACGCTGGCGGTCAGCACCAGAATGATGACGATGCCGATCAAAACCGCGATCACCGCGCCTTGCACCAGCGCCACCTTCAGCAGGCCGCGGTAACCGTCCCGGTAAAAACTGTTCCGGATCATCACGGTTTGTATGGCGTCGCGCTGGTTCATTGGGAGAGGTTCGAGGGTTCGAAGCTGCGTAGGTTCGAGGGTTTGTGGGTTCGAGGGAGGGTTACGCCTGTTCTCAAGCCCCGGACGTCATTCTCCCCGCAGGCCCGCGCACCCTCGTACCCACGAACCTTCGAACCTAATTAAATATCGTTACCGAGTGATTAACTTCGAAAGGTTCGAAGGACCGGAGGGACGAGGGTTCGAAGGAAAAACAAGGCCTGATTTCGAAGAAGAATCTTCTTCGTCCCTTCGAACCTCCGAACCTTCGAACCTAATTAATATCGCTACCGAGTGATTAACTTCGAGAGGTTCGCAGGTGCGGAGGGACGAAGGTTCGAAGAAAAAACGAGGCGGAGCCACGAGAAACAAGGCCTGATTTCGAAGAAGAATCTTCTTCGTCCCTTCGAACCTCCGAACCTGCGAACCTTGTTTTATATTCCCTTTTCCAGATCCACGTCGGGAAGGCCGGAGCCCTGGCGGTATTCGGGGGAATCCTTGCAGTTCTGGCAAATGCGGTTGTGGCGGCCCTGACTCTGGAAGCGGCTGAGGCACATCAGGCAGATGCGGTGCGAAAGCGGCGCGGGCGTCGTCTGCAACTGGCTGGAGAGCCGCGCCATGTTGCGCATATTGGCCTGGTTCATCTCCTCGTAGGAAAGTTTCTTCGGTTTTCTTCCGGGCGCAAAACGGCGCTGAAGGCCAAGACGCGCCGCGCGGGTCATCACCGCCGCGACGGAACGGTTCAATACCTGCGCAATCGCGTCGGGCTTTTCGCCTTTCTGCCAAAGCTCGGTCAGCCGCACGTCCTGCTCGGTCCATGAAGGCATGCCAAGCGTCGGCGATGTCGCGCGCGGCGCGGTTTCCTGCGTCTGGGGTTTATCCGAATCTTCGGGCGGCAAAATCGTGATCCGTTTTTATTTCGCGGCCTGTTGATAAGTCGCGCCTTCCTTTATAGCGCTTCTGAAAATAATTGAAACTATAAAGTTATCCTGTTTTGGCTTTTTAGACATTATTTTTTGTACGAAATAATTAATTTTCTTTTTGTTTTAATATTTTCAGGCACTGGCGTTTTCACGCAACTCGTCTTTATCGACGCGCCGGACACGAATTTTTCCGCCCTTGCGCGCGATTTGCGCCAGATCATATTCCATTTGCAGTTTCACCCATGTTTCGGCCCGGCCGCCAAAAGCCTTGGAAAGCCTGACCGCCATTTCGGGAGAAATGCCGCTTTTTCCGTTCACAAGATTGTTGAGGGCCTGCCGCGTCACGCCTAAAAGCCGGGCGCCCCTTGTCACGGACAGGCCGAGCGGCTCAAGGCAATCATGCCTGACATGACGGCCGGGATGGGGTGGATTTTTCATGCGCATCGCTTTTTTTCCCTTACTTCTCAATGATAGTCGATGAAATCCACATCATACGCATCGCCTGCTTCAAATTCCTCTTGCATACTGACAATTGTCACTTGTCAACCGCTTTTTAGAATATTCCGTAAATCTCGCCATCGTCATCCAGCCCAATGCGCTCGGCGGCGGGCGTACGCGGCAGGCCGGGCATGGTCATGATGTCGCCGGTCAGCGCCACGACAAATCCGGCGCCCGCCGAAAGGCGCACATCGCGCACCGGCAGCGTGAAGCCTTCCGGCGCGCCCATCCGTTCGGGATCGGCCGAAAAGCTGTACTGGGTTTTCGACATGCAAACGGGGAAAGCGCCGAAACCGTCTTTTTCATATTGCGCCAGCTTCGCACGCGCGGTTTCCGAAAACGCCACCTCCGCCGCGCCGTAGATCCGCGTGGCCACGGTCTTGATTTTTTCCTCAAGGGGCATGTGGTCGGGATAAAGCAGCCGGAACTCCGTTTTCTCCCGCGCCATCTCCCGCACCTTGCGGGCGAGTTCCAGCGCCCCTTCGCCGCCATCGGCCCAATGGGCGCAGCTTATGGCTTCCACGCCCCATTCCCGGCAGGCGGACGCCAGCGCGTCGAATTCGGCCGGCGTGTCGCCGGCAAAGCGGTTCACCGCCACCACGCAGCGCACGCCAAAGCGCGCCATGTTGTCCAGATGCCGCTTCAGGTTGGGAAGTCCGCGCGTCACCGCCGCGGCGTCCGCGCGGGCAAGATCCGCTTTCGCCACGCCGCCATGCATCTTGAGGGCGCGCAACGTCGCCACCACCACCACCGCGCCGGGGACCAGCTTCGCCGACCGGCACTTGATGTTGAGGAATTTTTCCGCGCCCAGATCGGCGCCAAAACCGGCTTCCGTCACCACGATATCCGCGAGGCGGCGCGCCGCGCGCGTGGCGATCACCGAATTGCAGCCATGCGCGATATTGGCGAACGGCCCGCCATGCACGAAAGCCGGCGCGCCTTCCAGCGTCTGCACCAGATTGGGATGCAGCGCGTCCTTCAAGAGCGCCGCCATGCCGCCCACGCCCTTGAAGGCTTCCGCTCTTATCCATTCCCCGTTTTTCGCCCGGCCCACCACCATGCGCTCAAGCCGCGCCATTAGATCACTCGCGCTTTCCGCGAGACAAAACACCGCCATGGTTTCCGACGCCACGGTAATATCAAAACCGCTTTCGCGGGCCGGGCCGCGGCCTTCCGGCCCCAGGGTGATCCGGCGCAGCGCCCGGTCGTTCATGTCCATCACGCGCTTCCAGGCGATGGCGCTTTCGTCCAGCCCCAGCGCATTGCCCCAGTAGAGATGATTGTCAACCAGCGCCGCCATCAGGTTATGCGCCGCGGTGATGGCGTGAAAATCGCCGGTGAAATGCAGGTTGATCTCTTCCATCGGCGCGATCTGCGCCCGGCCGCCGCCGGTGGCGCCGCCCTTCACGCCAAAGCAGGGGCCAAGGCTTGGCTCGCGCAAGGCCAGCGCCGCCTTCATGCCGAGCCGCCGCAACCCGTCGGCCAGGCCGATGCTGGTGGTTGTCTTTCCTTCCCCCGCCGGCGTGGGGCTGATGGCGGTCACGAGAACCAGCTTGCTGTCCGGATTTTCCGGCTGCCGCTCCAGCCAGCCCAGATCAACCTTGGCCTTCACCGGCCCGTAGCGGTAAAGGGCGGATTCCGGTATGCCAAGACCGGACGCCACGCTTTCGATGGGGCGTAATTTCGTGGCGCGGGCGATTTCCAGGTCGGAAAGCGGCATGAGATTCTGTCCTTCTCATCATGAAAACGGAACCGTTTTACCCGTCCCGTCCCCGCCCGTCACCGGATTCTCATGCCGCGCCGCAACGCAAGGCGGTTGGAATTTGTTAAAACCTTTGGTAGGAGCTAGAATCTGGTCTTGTGAATCCCCGGCTATTTCCAGCCCCCAGTTCCCGGATCCTGGCCCCTTTCCCATGTCCGACACATCCGGCCCCTCCCCTCCCGACGATCCCGAAAAGCGTGATTTTATCTTCATCACCGCGGGCGCGCTGGGCGCGGTCGGCGCCGGGACGCTGGCCTGGCCTTTTTTGGCCTCGCTGGGGCCCGCGGCCGACACGCTGGCGCTCTCCACCACCGAGGTTGACGTCTCGAAGATCGCGCCGGGGCAGGCCATCACCGTCATGTGGCGCGGCAAGCCGGTCTTCATCCGCCACCGCACCGGGGCCGACATCAAGGCCGCGACCGCCGTTGACGGCGATTCCGCGCAATTCAACGCCCTGCGCGATCCGCAAACCGACGCCGCGCGCACGGCGCAATCCAAAATCAACGGCAAGCCCGCGCCGGAATGGCTGGTCATGGTGGGCGTCTGCACCCATCTGGGCTGCATCCCCCAGGGGCAGAAACCGGCCGACAGGAAAGGCGATTTCGGCGGCTGGTTCTGCCCCTGCCATGGATCGAGCTACGACACGGCCGGACGCATCCGCAAGGGACCCGCACCGAAAAATCTTGCCGTGCCGCCCTATGTTTTTCTTTCCCCTGGCCGGATAAGGATTGGATGAGTGAAAAACGACGTGTGAAGAGTGACAAGGTGAAGAGTGAAAAGTGGAAAGCGGAAAACGAACGGCGTCATCCTGGAAACCGCCGCCGGCGGTTATCCAGGACCTCTTTCCCTTAAAAGCACAAGATTCCGGATAAGGGCTCGCCTCCGCTCGCCCTTTCCGGAATGACGGTTTTGAGACAGGCCCCCAGGCTCCTTCTTTCCGCTTTCCACTCTTCACTCTTCTCTTTCCACTCTGTCACCCAAACCGCCCCGACCCCATGAACGACCCCCCGGCCAAAAATCCCACGGGCATTCCTTTTCTCGACTGGATCGACGCGCGCCTGCCGATCTTCAGCCTGATGCAAAAGGAATACGGCGCTTATCCCACGCCGCGCAATTTCAACTATCTGTGGAATTTCGGCGCCATCGCCATGGCGCTGATGTTCGTGATGATCGGCAGCGGCGTGATCCTGGCCATGCACTACACCGCCGACACGGAACTGGCCTTTAATTCCGTCGAGCGCATCATGCGCGACGTCAATTATGGCTGGCTGATCCGCTATATTCACATGAACGGCGCGTCGATGTTTTTCTTTGCCGTTTATGTGCATATTTTCCGCGGGCTTTATTACGGCTCCTATAAGAAGCCGCGCGAACTGTTATGGATTCTTGGCGTCAAAATCCTGTTCCTGATGATCGCCACCGCTTTCATGGGCTATGTGCTGCCCTGGGGACAGATGAGCTTCTGGGCCGCCACCGTCATTACCAATCTCGTTTCGGCCGTGCCGTTCGTGGGCGAGCCGCTGGTCAACTGGATCTGGGGCGGCTTCTCGGTCGGCAATCCCACGCTTACCCGCTTTTTCGCCCTGCATTACCTGCTGCCTTTCGTGATTCTCGCTCTGGTATTCCTGCATGTGGCGGCGCTGCATGTCTGCGGCTTCAACAATCCTCTGGGCATCGACGCAAAATCCCCGAAGGATACCGTGCCTTTCCATCCCTATTACACGGTGAAGGATCTTTTCGCCCTTTGCGTGTTCCTTCTGCCCTGCGCCGTCCTCGTCTTCTGGATGCCAAACGCCCTTGGCCATCCTGATAACTACGTCCCGGCCAATCCCATGGTCACGCCCGCGCATATCGTGCCGGAATGGTATTTCCTGCCTTTCTACGCCATCCTGCGCTCTTTCACGGTCGACATCGTGGTGCCGTTCTCGCAGGTGGTGCTTGTTTCGTCCAAGCTGGGCGGCGTGATATTGCTGCTGGCGTCCATCGGCGTACTGTTCGCCCTCCCCTGGCTCGACCGCTCGCCGGTGCGCAGCGCGCGCTACCGCCCCATCTATCGCGTGCTGTTCTGGATTCACCTCCTGGCCTGTCTTGGCCTGGGCTGGCTGGGGGCGCAGCCGGCGGAAGGCATCCATGTTCTTGCCAGCCAGATTCTGACCGCCTGGTATTTCCTGCATTTTCTTGTGTTCCTGCCGCTTTTGCCGAAGATCGAAAAATGTCCGCCGCTCCCGCCCGGCATTCATGAATATCTTCTTTCGAAGAAGAGGGAGGCTTGATCATGCGCCATCTTCTTCCCTTTCTTCTTCTGCCCACCCTTTGCGGCGTACCGGCGCTTGCCACGGAAGCGGCGCCGCTCCGCTCGCCGGAAGGCGGCTGGCCGCATCACGGTGTTTTCGGCGCCTATGACAAGGCCGCGCTGCAACGCGGCTTTCTGGTGCACAAGCAGGTTTGCTCGGTCTGCCATTCGCTGAATCTCGTCGCCTACCGCAATCTTGCCGCGCTGGGTTATAGCGAAGACGAGATCAAGATTCTTGCCGCGCAAAAAACGGTCACCGGCGGCCCGGATGACGACGGCAACATGTTCCAGCGGCCCGCCCGCCCCTCCGATTCCTTCGTGCCACCCTTTCCCAACGACAACGCGGCGCGCGCCGCCAATAACGGCGCGCTGCCGCCGGACCTGTCCCTGATGACCAAGGCACGGCCGGGCGGCGAGGATTATGTCTATTCCCTTCTCACCGGCTATGACGCCGCGCCGCCGCATGACCTGAAATTGTACCCCGGCATGTCCTACAATCCCTGGTTTCCGGGGGGGCAGGTCGCCATGCCGCCGCCTTTGGCCTCGGACGATCTGGTTGCCTACGGCGACGGCACGAAGGCCACGCGCGAGCAGATGGCAAGGGACGTGACCCAGTTTCTTGCCTGGGCGGCCGAGCCGCATCTGGAAGACCGGCACCGCATCGGCATTCGCGTGATGCTGTATCTGTTGCTGATGTGCGGCGTGCTGTATATCGCCAAGCGCCGCCTCTGGCGCAGGGTTCACTGAACCGGAAACGTCTTTTCCGGCTTCGGGTCCCTGACCCCTGGTTTCCGAATCATTCCAGCCCCGCATGCCCGGTCCTGATCGCCACCAGGGTGGAGGCCAGATAGACAATCACCGGCGCGCGCAAGGATTCGTCGGTGCGTTCGGCGGCGCGCAGCGCGGCCTGGAAACTGCGCCGCCAGCGGCTGTCGCTGCCGCCCATGGCTTTTTCGGCGCGGGCTTTTGCCGCCAGCGTCATGGCCCGCTCGGAATCCTGCAAGGGACCGGTCATCAGGTCCATCAATTCGCCCATCCAGCCGGCCCTGTTGGGATCGTCCTCCGGCGAAGCCGCGATCAGCGCCGCCAGCGCGACGGCCTTGCGTGACGTATCGCGGGATGCGCCGATCAGTTCATGCGCCACGTCGCCGTCGCCGCGCCGGGCCAGAAGGGTGATGGCGCCCACGAAAGAGGCCGGGTCCTGTTCCACGTCGCGCGCAAGACGAAGCGCCGCTTGCGGCTCGTCCACCATGGCGGCGGCCAGAACCAGCGCGGGCGGCGTGCCGTCCCGCGCGGAAAACATGCCGCCCTGCGGCACGATCCGGTCGTAAAGCGCGCGCGCGTCACGCTCCATCCCGCCAAGGCTCAGCGCCTGGACAACCATCCCCTTTTGCCAGTCGCAATGATTGGCTTCCGCCTCGTCGCGGATCTGGATGGCAAGGTCCCGCGCGCCGGCATCATCATCGCGCGCCGCAAGCTGCCGCAGGGATTCCAGCATGAGCGACAGCCGCCCGTCGCAATCGGCGATGCGCGCGCCCACCTGCCGGGCCTGCTCATCGGCGCCGGTCATCCGCAGGGCGCGGGCCAGCAGGGCGTAAGAATCCGGACCCGGCGCGCCGGCGCCGGCCTGGCGCAGCAACGCCATGAACGGCAAAATCATGCTCCGGGCGCGCGCGTGCTGGCCGTTGGCGTCATAGGCCACCGCCACGCCCAGCCAGTCGGCATGGGCCTGCGTCAAAGGCAGATCAGCCGGCGGAAGCATGTTTTCGAGCCGGTAAAGGAAACAGGCCCCGGTCTGCGGGCCGGTGGCGCTGGTGATGCCGTAGCCGGAGAGGAAATCCTGCACATTGTTGCCGCGTTCGCAGGCCAGCGCCCGGACGCGGTTTTCAAACGCGACCACATCGAAATCGCCGATCATCTGCCGGGTGGTGAGCTGCACGGCGATCATGCTCTGCGGATGGCGCGTGATGATTTTTTTCAGGAGCTGGTCCGCATTGCGCAACAGGCGCACCGATTCCCGCGTATCATAGGTCGTGTCGGCGCGGCCGACCTGTTGTACCGCTTCCACGAACAGGCGGTTGGCTTCGGCGTCGGCATCGGCGGCATGCAAAGGTGCTGGAAGCACCACGGCCAGCAGAAAAGCCGGCGCCAGAAAGCGCAACGGAACGGGAAAAGGCTCGAACATGCGGCCGGGAAACTACCGGAAATCCGAAAATCCCTCAAGGCCGGAGCAGATCGTTACGCAAACGGAGGATTGGAGAGAAGATGATCCAACTCCCTGGCCAGCAAGAGGGCAATGCGCCGGCGCTGGGCGGGATTGGACAAAAGGGCCTCATCGGACGGGTTCGACAAAAAGCCTGTCTCAATCAGGAGCGAGGGCACGTCCGGCGCGCGCAGCACGGCGAAATTGGCGGCGCGCATGGGATTTTCCAGCAGCCGCCATTTGCGCGACACGCCACGGACAATGGCGCGCTTTGCCTTCAAGGCGGCGTTGCGGGTGTGGCGGGCGGTCAGGTCCATGAGGATTTTCGCCACATCCGGCTCGGTGTTCTTCAGATCCACCCCGCCGACCTCGTCCACGCTGTTCTCGCGCCTGGCAAGCTCGCGGGCAAAGTCGTCGGTGCCCTTGGCGGAAAGGCTGTAAGCCGAAAGCCCGCGGGCGCTGCGGGTCGGCGCGCTGTCGGCATGGATCGACACGAACAAATCGGCGCGCGCCTCGCGGGCAATCGCCACCCGGTCGGCCAGGGGCAGGAACTCGTCCGTCTCGCGGGTGCGGCGGGTGACGACGCCGGCTTTTTTCTCCAGCGCCGCGGCAAGCCGGGCGGTGATGTCCAGCGTCACGTCTTTCTCAAGCGTGCCCTTCTTCACGCCAACCGCGCCGGGATCGCGGCCGCCATGACCGGGATCGATCATCAGCAGGCGCGGCGGCTTCGGCTTGTGGCCAGGCTTCGGGCGTCTGGCCGCCCAGGCAAGCGGCGCCTGAAACAGCATCCCCGCCACCAGTCCGCCGCCAAGAGCCAGTACGCGGCGGCGGGTGACAAGGCGCAAAGCGCCCCGCGCAAAATCCGGGATTTCGTCAGACATGAACAGCGACCCGAAGAGTCCGGTGATTCGTGCCGATCTTGCCAAGAACGGCCCCTTGCGGCAATTCCGCAATCATGCCCGCGAAGCTTGCGGAAATCATGGCGCATGCGACGAAACGCTTCTTAACGCTTTTTTAGCGAATGGCTTCTGTTTTTGCGTGACAATTTTTGTTTTTCGCGCGCGGGACCGGCGTGTTGTAATCTGCGCTCATGCGGGAAAACCGAAGCCTCCTCCTTCCTGTCCTGCTGGCGGCGCTGACGGCCGTCCCGGCATCCCTATGGGCCATCACCATCGGCTGCAACGAATACCGGCCGGCCACCATCGAGGTTCGCCCGGTTTTTCAGGAGGTCGATTACGAATTCCGCCAGCCCATGATGCGGATCCGCGACATCGCCGACGCGGACCAGGCGGGCGCGCAGCCGGAAAGCTGGCCGGTGGGCCTTGCGACGGGCCAGCTCTACATGAGCATCACGCAGGACATCTACAAAAGCCGCGCCGCCTATGATCCCAACACCTGCGGCCAGATCAAGGCCATTCGCATCGAACTCGGCTTCATCAACAACAAGATCTACGTGGCGCGGGAGTTTCCGCGCCGCTCCTGCCCGTACAAGGTCGTTCTGGCGCATGAGGAAAAGCACAAGACCGTCGACCGGGTCCTTCTGCGCGAATACGCCACCAAGGCAAGAAGTTATTTTGCGGAGGTGGCGAAGGGAATCGGCGTTCTGCGGCATCCGTCCGGCGCCGCGATTGACACGCAGATCGCCGCGGTGGTCAACGAGGCGATGGACGGCTTCAGCAGCGAGATGGAAAGCGAGCGGCGCCGGCGCCAGAAGGAGGTCGACAGCGACGAGGAATACGCCCGCATCACCGCCAGTTGCGACGGTCTGCTGATGCAGGTGGTTCACGACCGCCTGGAACTGCTGGAAGAAACCCTGCCCGGCTTCGGCAAGAACCTGTCGCACCACAAGCGCCTGCGCGGCCGCGCCACGGAGGGCACGCAAACGCCGCGGTAGCTGCTATAACCGATTCCAGAAATATTTTTGCTGCATCAGGAAACCCGCCCCTCTTCCCACAAGGAAGAGGCAAGGCGGAACGTGACAGAGTCACAAGGGTCATGAGGGTTTTTGTTTACGACCCCCCTTGACCCTTGTGACCCTCATGGCCCTTTCGCAAAATCCTGTTTCTTTACTCCCTTCGGTCAGGCCTCAGGCCCACACGCCCAGAACCGCCGTGGTTTCCGCCGCCGCAACCGCCTCAACGCCTTCGGGAAGAACGGGAGCCGTTTCACTGCGAATGCTTATGTAATAATAATCCGGGTCGCCGCAGGCTGGTATCTCCACCGCCTCGCCATCGTCCCCCGTCAGGGTCATGGCCGGCGTTCCGGCCCGCGGGCCAAGCACATTGGGGTAGGCGGCGGCGAAAGCCAGCGCTTGCAGGTTTTGCGTCTTGGCGTGCGTATCGATCATGTTTCCTCCTGAAGCGGTTCCGGGTTCAGGCATGTTATATGCCCTCGCCTGTTCTTCCGGCAGGGCTTTCCGTTCTGTAAAAAAATTTCTTTAAAAAACTTATTCCGGCTTTTCCATGAAATCCGGCAGATGGGCGGGCAGCCGGGGCCGCAGCAGGCCGAAAAACGCGGCCAGCCGCGCATCAACCGCCGCCGCTTCCTCGTCCGGCAATACGGGCGTGGTCAGGCGCAAGAGCGCCGTGTCGGTCCGGCCGGTGGTCAGCGCGTTCACCAGGCTGCGTCCTTTCACCTCCAGGCTCCGGGCCATGTTTTTTCCGCCCTGCGCGAACCAGTAATAGACGAGTTGACGCTTTTCCCCCTTGCGGATCAGGGCGCGGTTGACCGGGATTTCTTCCCCGCCCGCCAGTTTCATGCGCGCAACGGAGGAGACAAGAATTTCCCACCCGTCTCCCGGAATGCACATGTCCGGCGAATGAAGCTTGTGGCTGCCGCGCTGCGTTTCGTAATAGCCGATGAATATCCGCACCGGTGTTTGATTTTGATGACGGTAGGTCCTGTCCAGATAGTCGGAAAGACGCAGAAGCTCGCGCTCGGCCGCGCTGAGCCCGTGCGCGGTTCCGCGCCAGCCGCCGATCTCCGCCGGGAACGCCGCAAAGGGCAAACGCGGGGGGATCACCGCGTCTTTCGGCGCCAGCATCCCCGCGGCCTGCCCGGCGGCGATGCAGGAAAACAGGACAAGCAGCGCAAGAAAAACGCCGCCCGTCTTCGGCGGTGATGCAAAAAAAGGCCCGCGCGGCATGGACAGCACGCGGGCGTCCAGCCCGCCGCCCCGCGCGCCGATCCGGTGAAGCAGCAAGGCTTCGCCCATGAGCAACAGCACGCAAACCGAAAAAACAACCCAGCCCTCAAGATCATGCAAGAGCCCTTCCGCCGCGCCGATGCCCCACAGATCGACCGTCGCCCCCACCAGCACGATGCGCAGGACATTCAGCAGCAGCGCCAGCGGAATGGCCGAAAGAAACACGACCGCGCGTTTCCACAACGCATCCCGAAAACAGTAAGCCACAAGATAGCTGAAGCCCAGCAAGGGAAAGATATAGCGGAGCCCGCTGCAGGCCTCGACCACCTGGAGCCTGTAAACGCCAAGATCAATGACATTGCCCTCCTGATAGGCCGTGAAGCCCAGGAGTTGCAGCGCCTCCGTGCCGAGAGCCGAAGAAAATAGCTGAAGTTTCGCCGAAAGGCCGATGTAAAGCGTGGTCGGCAGCGGAATGGCGAAGAACAGATAGGCCAGCACCGGCAACAGGCGGACAAAAACAGTCCCGCCCAGAACCGTCCAGACCACGCCAAGCAGCGCGATGAAAAACCCGTATTGCGGAAAGACCGTCATGCCGGAAAGCCTTCCGGCCAGATGCAGGCCAAGGCCAAGCCCCACCAGCGCCAGCCCCCATCCCGATTCCTTCGGCGCCGGGGGTTTTTCGGCCAGGCGGTGCAGCGCAAGCAGAAGGGCCAGCGGCGGCACCAGCCAGGCATGGCTGTATTCTTCCTTGCCCCATGCGGCGACAATGTCCGCCACGGGTTCCCAAAAAATAAAGCCCGCCAGCAAGACCGGCAGGGTCGGCACGATGTATTTACAGACGCTATGATGAAAGGGCGACGGGACAGGGCGCACGATCTGGCAGCCTTCTGGAAAGGTTCCGAACAAAAGGACTGCTCACCCCGGTCGCCGGGAAGGCGGGGACCGGAATGAGCAATCTTTGCTTTCCGAATGGGTTTTTCAGCATACCACCCCGCCTATTCCTTCCCTGCCGCGGCTTTCCATTCCGGCCTTTGCCAGACACGCACATAATCCACCAGCATGTCCGACGGCGCATCGCTCGTGCGCGTCTCCGCCTTGCTATAGGCAAGGTCCACCAGCATGAAGACCGGCTTTTTGAATTCGGGCAGGGTGCGGAAGCGGAAGACCTCCTTGCGGTCGAAATACATGATGACAAGCTCCGGCGTGATCTCCGCCCCATAGGTGTGAAACTGCCCGTCGAACAGCCCGCCGGGAATCCGGCGGTAGCAGCCTTCGGACCAATGCTTTTGCAGGGCGTCCGGCTTCCGGTGTTTTTCGGCGGCGGGCCAAAGATGCACGGCGCCGTGATAGCCGTGCAGGTCGTTGCCGCCATAGGCCTCGATGACGTCGATCTCCACCCGCGTTTCGGAAGGCGCGGTGTACTGGTTGACCGTCTTCAACCAGAAAGCCGGCCAGTTCGACTGGCCTTTCGGGAACAGCGCCCGCATCTCGAAATAGCCGTAGCTCTGGGTAAAGCCCTGCCCTTTCGCGTTCACGCTTTGCATCAACCCGGAATACCATCTTCCGTTCCGCTTGCTCATGCGGATTTTCAGATAGCCGCCGCTGTAGAAAAAAGGGCTGAACGGTTCATCGGGCCGCAGGAATTTCGCGCCGCCAAAACCGCCATGCATCGGCGCATACCAGGGGCCCTTGCCTTCGGGCGGGGTAATGCTGGGGCGCAGAAACTCATCCTCGAAGGTCACCCGCGCGCCCGAAAGATCCAGCGGCCTTCCGGTCCGCGATTTGTCGCATGCGTAATCCGCAAGCGCGGCCGGGCCGGTTTCCTGGGCGGCCAGGGCCGGCGCGGGCAAAAATGCCAAACCCGCCGCGAGGCCGGCCAGCATCACAATCACTGCTTTCCGCTCATATGTTTTCATGGCGCGGCCTTTGAACGTTTCTCAGGGGACAACAACCGGGGCGCCAGGTTCCTTCCCAGCGCCGCGGCATGAAAGCCGAAAAGCAGGATGATTGCCAGCATCAGCGAATTCAACGCCTCGGCCGCCATAAAGGGAAGCATGAACACAAGGACATATAAAGGCAATTTATCCCGCGATGCGGCGGCAAGCCCGCCTTTCGCGCGCACATGACGCATCACATTTCGCGTAACGCAGAAGAAATAACAAAGCGCCACAAGGATGCCGGCAATGCCGTTTTCAACCGGCACCCGGTTGATTTCGCCGTGAACATTGGACGTCAGGCCATAATTGTTCATGCCGCCGAACTGTTTGGTGGCCCAGGCCTGATATCCCGTGGCCCCCAGCCCGAAAAGCGGATGGGCCAAAAACTGCTCGCGGGCGTTCCGGTTTACGAATTGCCGGATGGCGTCGCTGTGATAGCCGATATCGCGCTTTGCATACAGTTCCTCCATCGTCGCCTGTCTTTGCATTTCAAAAACGCTCATCACCCGCCCGCGGACATAATTGTCCTCCGGGCTTGCGATGACGAAAAAAGCGAGCGCCCCCAACGCCGCCACGGGCACAAGAATTTTGCTGACGGGCTTCGCGTTGGACAGCATGAAAAGCAGCGCCAGCACCGCGTAGGCCTTGCGCTCGCCCGACACCAGGACGATGCCGGCGAAAGCGCCCAGCATCAGCAGCCAGACGGCCGGACCCCATCGCGCCCGGATCTGGTCTTCCTGCGCGAAAAGCAGCACCGGCAGAAAGGAGAGGACGATCTTGGTGTGGTAAAGCGTTTTCCAGCCGGTATAGTGGTGGATCGACAGGTGATAGATGACCAGATGCATCAGAACGCAAACCAGCAGCACGGTCAGCTTGCGCAAAAAGGACTGAACCTGTTCGGGCGGCAGGCGCGAGAAATGCCGCGCCACGGAAAGGCTTGCGAAAAGCAACAGAAAAAACTGGCTGGCGCGGTAAAGCCCCTCATGCGGGCTCACCTGAAACGCCGTCACGGTCGCAAGCGCCACGTAGAGAATGGCGAAAAAGCCCGTGACCGAATAGTGAAAGCGGGTTCCCACGGCGCTGAACAGGCCAAGCAGCGCCATGACCGCCAGCAGGGCCACGCCCAAAACCGCCAGCTTGTAGATGAGGCACAGGACAAATCCCAGGCAGCACCATTCCAGCGCCGAGCCCGCCAGCGTCTTCGCGGGCCGGACCGGAGCCGGACGCGGCGCAGCGCCTCCCCATTGTTTCGTCGAGCCCAAAAGCATTACAGCAACCGTCCGGTCAGTCGCGAAAGCTGCCGGCGAACCACTTCTTCCGAATAGCGGGCGGCGATGTTCCGCGCGGCATTTTGCCCGATTTTATGCCGGAGTTCCTCGTCACGATAGAGCCTTGTCATTCCGGCGGCCACGGCCCCGGCCGATCCTTCGCTCAGGTGCCAGGCATCAACCCCATGCGTGGAATAATCGCCGATACCGCCCACGGGCAGGGCCAGAACCGGCAGGCCCGCCATCATCGCCTCGGCCACGGCAATGCAAAACCCCTCACGCTTGCTGACATGAACAAGGGCGTCATATCCGGCCGCGCGCCGCCACCATTGTTCCACAAATCCCTTGAAGACGACGCGGCTGCCGAGACCCAGCGCGCGCACCCGTGTGCGCAGTTCTTCTTCATCGGGCCCGGTTCCAAAAAGGGTCAGGGTGATATCCAGCCCCTCCCGTTCCAGCCGTTCCAGCGCGCGAAAGACAAGCTCATGCCTTTTGCTTTTCACCAGCCGCCCCGTCATGGCCAGCCGGAAGGGCGGCGTGAAGCGATAATCATTCTTGACCCAAGCGCCTTCCGTGGCGCGGAACAGGGGCACGATGGCGGTAGGGCGTTTTTTGCTGCCGGGGTAAAGCTTGCGCGTTTCTTCAAGCGTGGCATGGCAATCGGCCCAGATTTCGTCCACCCGGAAAGACAGAAGCCCCAGGAGCGCCTGATAGACGAAGGGGATTTTCTTCTCGTCCAGCCACGCACTGTGCTCGAAACAGATGCAATAAACTTTCGGGAAAAGGCACAGCACCGCGCGGCCAACGATATTGGACTGCTTCAGGGAAAGGACGGCCAGCTTTGGGCGAAAGCGCATCACCGTGCCGAATAAAATAACGGCGCCGCGCAACAATGCGCCCACGCTTAACCGCATCCCCTTCGTCCCAACGGTCACCCGGTCCTTGCCCACAAGGCGGGTTATGCGGTCTTCCAGGCCCGCATCGCCTTCCACAAAGGCGAAGATGCGGAAATCGGCCTCTTTCATGAAGCCCGCTTCCAGCAATGCCGCGAGGCCCAGTTCCGCCCCGCCGGCGTGGAAGCCGTTCAACACATATAAAGCCCGGCTTTTTGCGGCGGTATTCATGCCGCCGCCTGCCTGCGCCGGATAATCCGGTCGCGGATGCCGCCAAGCGGAACGCCCGCATAAAGCGCAAGACAGGACAGCCATGCCAGAACGGAGAAGGGATTCAGGCTCGCCGCCATGCGGTAATGGCCGAGCGCCTCCTCCCTCTGCCTGTCGCCAATCGCCGCGTTGCCCAGCTTGCGCGCGGCGCGGGAAAGACGCCGGGGAACAAGGGAAGCCAGGCGGGGATTGCGCGCCGCAATCAAGAATGTCACCTGGGCCTGATGCGCCATCATGCCCTGCCGCCGCGCCGTGACGGCGTCCGCATGGCGGCGCTTGTGAACGAGGACCTCGGATAAAAAGGCAAAGCGCGTCCGGCCCGCGAGGCGGGCATAAAATTCCGTGTCCTCGAACATGCGCAGCGTTGCGTCGTAGCCTCCCGTCTTTTCGAAGACCGCGCGGTTGACCATGATGGTGGAGGTGATGGGCCCGTCCCTGGTGAAATAGGCCTTTTCCAGATCGGGCGCGTGCGAAAGATCGGCCACGGCGGCCGGGCGGGGCGTGGGATCCGCCTCGCCAAAATAGGCAAGGCCGGTATAGATCAGGCCCGCCTCCGGCCGGGCGGCGATCCGCGCCTGTTGCCGTTCCAATTTTTCCGGCAACCACAGATCATCGCCATCCAGCATGGCGATCCACTCGCCGCCGCAACGCGCGGCGGCAAGATTGCGGTTGGCGGCCGCGCCTTTTCCTTTTTCATATATAATTTCGATGCGCGGGTCTTTTCGGGCGATTGCGGCCAGAGCGTCCCGCGTATCGGGCCTTGAGCCGTCGTCCACGATCACGATTTTCTCAATGAGGTCCGCGCGGGTCTGTGTCAGTACGCTGTCCACCGCGGCTCCGATATAGGGGCCTTCGTTGAAGCAGGTCATGATCACGCCGACGGACGTCATGCCGCGCGCGCCTTTACGGGCTCCACCCGCGCATAACTCCGGTCCAGACCGGCGAGCATCGATTCAAACGTCCAGGAAGATACGTTGGTGGCGGCCGCGCCGCGCGACAGGCGCGCGAGGGTGGCGGCGTCTTTCAAAACGTCCACGGCGGCTTTCGCCACGTCTTCGGCGCGCGGCGAGCGGACAATCCGCCCGTTCATATCGTCCCTGACGATTTCGCCGATGCCTTCCAGGCCGTTGACGACGCATGGCCGCTTGCCGGCCAGATATTGCACTACCACGCGCGGCAGCCCCTCGCGCTCCGAGGCCAGGACGCCCAGGTCCGCAAGGGCAACCAGCTTTTCGGGTTGCGGGTCGTGGTCCAGCAGCACAACCCGGCCGCCAAGGCCAAGGGCGGCGATTTTATCTTCCAGCTTCTTTCTATCCTGCCCGCCGCCCGCCAGAACAAGGCGGATGTCGTCGCCCGCTTTTGCCGCCCGCGCGAAGCCGTCCAGAAATGCGGATTGCCTCTTGCGCGGCTCGAACGCCGCCAGCATCAGGATCACTTTCGGCTTTGGCGCGCCCGCGGCCACGCGCAGCATCGCGCGCCAATTTTCCGGCGGAGCGGCATCCATAAACCGGGCCACATGCATGCCGGAATGGACCACGTCATGCGGCCGGTTCTTTCCTATGCCTTCCCGCCGGTAGGCGTTGCGCGTGCCCTCGCTCACATGGATGAACACGCCGGTGCAAAGCGCGGCAAGATGCTCGGCGGCCAGAAAAGCAATCCGCGCCGCCATTCCCACATTGCTGAAGGGAAGGATATGCACGCCGTGCACAACATGCGGCACGCCGGCCAGCCTTGCCGCGAAACGCCCCAGGATGCCCGCCTTGCTCACATGAGTGTGCACCACGTCGGGCCTCAGGCGCTTCAAAAGCCCGTAAAGCTCCGCCAGCCCCCGCAGATCATGCCAAGGATTGATCTTATGCCGAAGGGAAGAAACAGGCTGAAGACGAACATCGTTGCCGATGCTTTTCAAAACATCTTCCGCCAGATCGTCGGGGCCGTAAAAAAGATGAACCTCATGCCCTCGCCGCGCCTGATGCGCGCAGCTCGTGATGGTGTTTTCTTCCGAGCCTCCCCTGGCCAGGCGCGTGATGACATGAACGATTTTCATGCCGGCTTTGTAAGGCAGAACCGCCCGCCGATCAACCGCGGGGCAAGCGCTGTTTGCTTAAACGGACCGTAAAACAAGCCGCAATTGACGGTCGGCGCCTTGCGCCACCGGGCTGGCCGCGGCGCCGGAGCGAACGCGCAGATATTGCAGGGAAGAAAACTGCGCCGGGTCCAGCACGAAGCAGCCTCCGGCGGAAGCCGTCACGGTTATCTCCGCGCCATCCTGATTCTTCAGGTCGGCCCAGGCCGCGCCCGCGTCCGGCGACATCTGGAAAGTCAGGTCCGCCGCGGTCCAGCCGGACGGCATGACAATGCCGAACAGGCGCAGGCCGCCCAGATCCAGCGTACCGGTCAGCGACGCGCCGTTGGCGATGGTGGCGGGAAGAATCTCCCAGGGGGAATTGCAGCTATCCTTGAGTGACATGGTTCTCCTCCTGTCGGGTTTTGTTGAATTGCGGTTTACAGGGCGGCGGCCCCATCCCTTCGCGCCCTTGGACGCAAGGGTTCGCCCGCCGCGACAAGGCAGGCGGGTGAAAATCAAACGGATCGTTCTGGAAATTGCCGGGCTCCGGCGTCTTTCTTCGGGCAAGGCTTGGGCCCGTCATTGTCAATACGCCCGCGCAAGGCGCCGCGTCAAAACAATAGTTTTTTATAAGAGCGAAAGCGGAGAAAAGGTTAAGGCGACAAAAATTCGCCACATATTTCGTATTTTTGTAACCCTCCGGCTTGCCGGCACGGGCCCGCCGCCGCCCGCGTGGGACCGGGCATCGAAACCAGAAGGGAAAACCGGCCATGAGCAACATAAAAACACAAGACCGCGACATTGAAAAAACCTACGCCACGGCGCAATTCGTGGAAAAGCTCCGCAGGTTGGCCGACTGCCTGGAAAAAGGCGAACGCTTTGACATTCAGATTGCGGGCGAACGTGTTTATGTGCCGAAAGACGCCATTTTCAATATCGAGCACGAACGCGGCGACGGCGCGGAGGAAATCGAATTCCAACTCAAATGGAGTAACAAAACCTAGCCGCCTTGTTGCTGGAATCCGGCTAAGGCGTCGGGGCCAATCGACAATTAATACCAAAAGTCTTATGAAATGACTCATCGCGTCACCCCCGCCCCCGCTTTTCCGCCTCCGCAAGCTTCGGCGTGACGAAAAGGTAAAACCTCGGCGTAGCCGCAGGCGAAGCCGGGCGCGGGGATCGGCTTCGGCGGGGGCCCATCCTTTTTTCTGATTTCTGATTTCCGGCTTCTGATTTCTGAATGGTGGACCCTATCGGGATCGAACCGACGACCTCCACAATGCCATTGTGGCGCTCTCCCAGCTGAGCTAAGGGCCCTTGATCCAGAGGCGTTTTATCGCGGCTTTTTGCGCATCTGGCAAGCTCTTTTCTTGCGCCGCGCCTAAACCGGCCAGTTATCGATGAGCCGCGTTGAACCCAGCCGGGCGGCGGCGAAGAGCCGCGCCGGGCGCGCCAGATCGCGCGCGGGCGCGCAGCTTTCGGCATCGGCGCATTCGAAGTAATCAACCCTGAACCCGGCCTTTTCTAGATTTTCGCGGCCGCCGGCGAGGACGCGACCGATATTCCCCGGCGCGGCGCGGATGCTTTCGGCGGCATGCTTCAGGTTTTGGCTTATCAGAACCGCCTTGGCCCGCTCCTCTTGCGGCAGATACCGGTTGCGCGAGGAAAGGGCGAGGCCGTCCGCCTCCCGCACAACCGGCACGCCGATGATCCGCGCCGGAATATCCAGGTCGCGCGCCAGGCGCCTGATGACCTGAAGCTGCTGCCAGTCCTTCTCGCCGAAACAGGCGGCGTCGGGCATCACGCGCAGCAACAGCTTGGCCACCACCGTGGCCACGCCGTCGAAATGGCCGGGGCGGAAGGGACCGCACAGATGGTCCGTGATGCCGCCCACATGCACCGTGGTTGACGCATCCTTCTCATACATGTCGCCGTCGGCAGGCATGTAGAGCAGGTCCACCCCTTCCGCGCCCAGCAGACGCATATCCTCTTCCGGCGAGCGGGGATAACGGGCCAGGTCCTCGTTCGGGCCGAACTGCGTCGGGTTGACGAAAAGACTGACCGCCACCCGGCCGCACGCGGCCCGCGCCCGGCGCACAAGGGCCAGATGTCCCTCATGCAAGGCCCCCATGGTGGGCACGAGGCCGACGCTCCGGCCTTCCTCGTGCCAGTCCCGGCGGGCGGCCCTCAAATCGGCATGTTGGCCAATGATGCGCATGAAACTTGATTTTCTCCCCTCCTTCCCTTACGAAAGAGCCCGCGCCCGCGCAAGCCCGGATGGCGGAATTGGTAGACGCGCTGGTTTCAGGTACCAGTGATGCAAGTCGTGGAGGTTCGAGTCCTCTTCCGGGCACCATTCAGATGCCAGAGGCCGGGTATTCGATGCCGGGGGCTTTGGTGAGCCTTTGGCGAATAGGTTATTCTGATTCCTGACATCCGACCTCCGGTTTCTGATGATGATCCATCTCCACAAAAACGACCTCCCCGGCAACATCAGCCTCGGCCCGTCCGTGGCGGTGGATACCGAGACCATGGGCCTGCATCCGGGGCGCGACCGCCTGTGCCTGGTCCAGCTTTACGGCGGCGCGGGCGACGCGCATCTGGTGCAGTTCGAGCCCGGCCGGTACGACGCGCCGCGCCTGAAGGCGCTGTTGACCGATTTGCAGGTGACCAAGCTTTTCCATTTCGCCCGCTTCGACCTTGCCGCGATCATGGCCTATCTGGGCATCATGCCCGGTCCGGTGTACTGCACCAAGATCGCCTCGAAGCTGTCGCGCACCTTCACCGACCGCCACGGGCTGAAGGACCTGACGCGCGACCTTCTGGGCGTCGAAATCTCGAAGCAGCAGCAAAACTCCGACTGGGGCGCGGCCGACCTCACGCCTGAGCAGAAAGACTACGCCGCGTCCGACGTGCTTCACCTGCATGCCCTCAAGGAAAAGCTTGATGCGCTTCTGGCGCGCGAAGGCCGGCTGGAGCTGGCCGAGGCCTGCTTTAATTTCCTGCCGGTGCGCGCGGCGCTGGACCTCGCCGGCTGGGCCGAAACCGACATTTTCGAGCATTAATTCCGGAAAAACTGCAAGCTATAACCTCTTTAAACCGGAACTCCCCTCCCCTTGCCCGCTTTCGCTAAAGCTGCGGCGAGGTCCTTGGAGAAAGCTCGTCCGCCGAAGCTCGCAGAGCGGAAGCGGAAGGGAGAATGCGGCTTTATTCCCCTCCCTCTGGCCCGCCTTGACTCCCCTCCCCTTGAGGGAGGGGTTGGGGGTGGGGTGAAGCGTTGGTTTTTTCAAAGCCTCGGCATTTACGCTATGGGAAACCGGCGGACCCCACCCCTTGATCCCCTCCCTCAAGGGGAGGGGAAATTCATCCGCCGAGGCTCCGGCGGGTCCTTATAAGGAAGCTTGTCCGCCGTAGCTCGCAGAGCGGAGGCGGAGAGGGGTTCGGGAGGGCCCGTGAAAAGGGTCGAGGGGGTCATAAGGGTCAGGAGGGTCAAGGACCCTTTTGACCCTTACGACCCTTTATGACCCTCAGTTATCCCTCCCCCTTCCCCCTCCCAAAGGGAGGGGGATGTGATTTTTATTCCCCTTCCCTTGTCCGCCTTCGCCGAGGTCATGAGGGTCTTTTTGCAGACCCCATGGACCCTTCCGGCCCTCACGACCCTCTTGATTGAACCTTTTGCCATAATTCTATATTAATGACGCGGGACGCAGGCCCCTTGCCCTTGCGCTTCAAAAAAATGAAAGCAACGCTCGAACATCAGCCGTCCTTCGCCCCCTCCGCCCCGCTGGAGGACGCGCGCGCCGTGCTGCGCGCCGAGATCGCGGCGCTGGAAAAACTGGGCGCCGCGCTGGATGGCGCCTTTGAAAAAGCCGTCGGGATTTGCGCCGGTGTCACGGGGCGGGTGGTGGTGACCGGCATGGGCAAATCGGGCCATGTGGCGCACAAGATCGCGGCCACGCTGGCCTCCACCGGCACACCGTCCTTTTTCGTGCATCCGGCCGAGGCCAGCCATGGCGATCTTGGCATGATCGCGCGGGGCGACGCGGTGCTGGCCATTTCCAATTCGGGCGAGGCGCCGGAGCTTGCCGACATCATCGCCTACACGCGGCGCTTTTCCATTCCGCTGATCGCCATCACCGGCAAGCCCGGCTCCAGCCTCGGCGCGCAGGCCGACTGCACCCTTGCCCTGCCCGACGCCGAGGAAGCCTGCCCGCTGGGCCTGGCCCCCACCAGCTCCACCACCATGACGATGGCGCTGGGCGACGCGCTGGCGGTGGCGTTGCTCCGCAAGAGCGGCTTTACCGTCAGCGATTACCGCATGTTTCATCCCGGCGGCAAGTTGGGGCGCAAGCTGCTCCTGGTGCGCGACCTGATGCACAAGGGCGCGGACGTGCCGCTGGCCACGCTGGGCGCGCCGATGAGCGAGATCATCCTGACCATGACGCGCAAGAGCTTCGGCTGCTGCGGCATTCTGGACGAGGGCGAGCGGCTCCGCGGCATCATCACCGACGGCGATTTGCGCCGCCACATGAACGCGGGCCTCCTTGGCCTCGCGCCCGAAGCGGTCATGACGCGCGATCCCAAAACCATCGGCCCGCAGGCCCTGGCGGCCGAGGCGCTGGGCCGCATGAACGAGCGCAAGGTCACCCAGCTTTTCGTCATCGACGAGGACCGCAAGGTGCTCGGCATCGTGCGCATGCACGACCTGCTGCGCGAGGGCATCGGATGACGCCCGCCCGGAAAATCGACTGGCTGACGCCGGCGGTGCGCGCCCTGTCGCCGGAGCGCCTGCAACGCTACCGCCGCTTTGTGGGCGGGATGAAGCTCCTGCTGCCCGCTCTGGCGGCGGGCCTTGTTCTGGTTCTGATGATCTGGCCGTCGGGCCATGGCCCGTCCACCAAGCCGCGCGCGCTGACGGCCGCGGATTCCACCATGCAGACGCCCGTCTATACCAGCCGCAGCGAAAAGGGCGAGCCCTACCGCGTGACCGCGGACAAGGCCCGGCAAAACCCCGAAGCGCCCGGCCTGACCGACGTCACCAATCCCACGGGCAGCATCGTTCTGGAAGACGGCAGCCACATCGAGGGCGACGCCCGGCGCGCGCAGTACGACCAGAACAAGGGCCTGCTTTTCCTTTCGGGCGACCTGACCCTGCGCCACTCCAGCGGCGCGGTGTTCAAAACGGAAAAGGCGCGGGTGGACATGAACGCGCGCCGCGCCTCCGGCGACGCGCCGGTGAAAGTGACGGGCGATTTCGGCGAAGTGGACGCGCAGGGCTTCCGCCTGCGGAACCAGGGCAAGGTGGTGATTTTCACGGGCCCCTCCACCGCCCGCCTGAAAATGGGCGGCACGGGCAAGGGAAGCGCCAGTTCGCAAGGATTCCTTCCATCCTTCAACCCCGCGCCGCCCCCTTCTTCCGGCGGAGGCATGTGATGCGTTTTTCCGGCAGCCGTCCCGTTCGGACATCCCGGCTGACGCCAGACCTGTCATTGCGAGCCCCGCGCAAGCGGGGCGAAGCAATCCAGAAATCCATTCAATTGAAAATACTGGATTGCTTCGTCGGCCTTCGGCCTCCTCGCAATGACGGCCGGAAATATTTCCGGTCTTTTCTTTTTCTTTCCCTGCTTGTCTTTTCCTTTCCGGCCTGCGCGCAAACGGACGGGACGGCATCGCCCTTTTCCCTGCTGGACGGGGAAAGCAAGGCCGGCAAGCCCCAATACCTCAACGTCACCGCCGGGCAGAGCCTGGAATGGCATCAGGACGAAAACGTCTATATCGCGCGCGGCGATGCCATGGCCACGCGCGGCGACCTGAAGGTGGAGGCCGACATCCTGAAGGCCCATAACCGCAAGAGAGAGGACGGCGGGCGCGAAGTGTGGAAGCTGGAGGCCGAAGGGCAGGTGAAGATCACCAGCAAGACCCACGTCGTCACCGGCGAAAAGGGCGTTTACGACATTGACAGCAAGACGGCCTCCCTGACCGGCGGCGATCTGCGCTATGTCAGCCCCACCGACACGGTGACGGCGACGGAATCCTTCGAGTACGCGGAAGCGGAATCCAAAATCACCGCAACCGGCGGGGCCACCGCGCGGCGTGAAGGCCGCCGGGTGGACGCCGACCGCATGACGGCCTTCCTTGCCCCCAATAAAGCCGGCGGGCAGGATATCGAGCGGCTGGAGGCCGACGGTCACGTCAAAATCATCACCCCGGATGACGCCGTGGCCTGCGACAAGGCCGTCTACAATCTTGCCAGAAACACCGCCACCCTTTCAGGAAATGTGCGCATCACCCGCGGCGCCAACCAGTTGCGCGGCGACAGGGTGGAGGCCGATTTCAACACCGGCGTCTCGCGCCTGGTCAGCACCGGCACGGGCCGGGTCTCGGCCCGGATCGTCGGCGCGCCGGAAAAGGGCGCGAAAAAGCCGGGGAAAAAATCCGGCAAGGCGGCGAAAGAGCCGCGATCCCCCGCCCTCTTCGCCCCGGCCGGCCCATGAAGCGGCGTCCCGTCCTGCCCGAAATCGCCGAAGACCTGGGCGGGCTCGCCGCCCTCAATCTCGGCAAGCAATACAACAACCGCCCGGTGCTGCATGATGTGAGCCTTGAGGTGAAGCGTGGCGAAATCGTGGGCCTGCTGGGCCCCAATGGCGCGGGCAAGACCACCTTCTTCTACATCATCACCGGACTGATCGCCGCCGACACCGGCACGATCATGCTGGACGGGCACGACATCACCCGCCTGCCCATGTATCAGCGGGCGCGGCTGGGCATCGGCTACCTGCCGCAGGAGGCTTCGGTGTTCCGCGGCATGAACGTGGAGAACAACCTGCGCGCCATCCTTGAAGTGGGCGAAAGGGACGAGGCGCATATTGAAGCCGCGCTCGACAGCCTGCTGGCCGAATTTTCCATCAGCCATCTGCGCCGGGCGCCGGCGCTGGCGCTGTCGGGCGGCGAGCGGCGCCGGGTGGAAATCGCGCGGGCGCTGGCCACGCGGCCCTCCTTTATTCTTCTGGACGAGCCGCTGGCGGGAATCGATCCCATCGCGCTGAACGATATCCGCGACCTGGTCCTGCATTTGAAAAAGCGCGGCATCGGCGTTTTGATCACCGATCACAATGTGCGCGAAACCCTTGATCTGGTTGACCGCGCGGCGATCATCCATGAAGGGCGCGTGCTGATGCACGGCACGCCCCCGGCAATAATTGCCCATGAAGATGTGCGTCGCGTTTACCTTGGCGAAAGATTTCGTCTCTAGATTCGGATTGCGGGAAACGAATCCCGCAACCGCGCACCGGGACGACAACCGCCATGACCGCACCGCTTCATCCCCGCCTTGAAATGCGCGCCGGCGCCGCGATGATTCCGTCGCTGGTGATGACGCCGCAGCTTCAGCAGGCGATCAAGCTTCTGCAAATGTCGAATCAGGAACTGTCGGGTTACCTCGAAGGCGAGATGGAGCGCAATCCGCTTTTGGAGCGGACGGACGAGGGCGACGCCGGCCCGTTGACTCCGCTGTCGCGCGATGATGGCGACGCGGAGGATTCGTCCTGGAGCGACCGCGCGGGCGCCGGCGACGGGTACGCGCCGAACTGGAATCTTTCGGCCGGCGGCCGCGGCGCGGGTTGGAACGGCAGCTTTGACGGCGCGTTCGCGGGCGAAGGCAGCTTTCAGAAAGAAACCTCGCTTCGTGAGCATCTGTTGCAGCAAATGCAGGTTGATTTCGCCGGGGCGGGCGAAAGGCTGATCGCGCTCGCCCTCATGGACAACCTTGACGAAGCGGGCTATATGACCGCCGCGCCCGCCGCCATCGCCACCCAACTCGGCTGCGAGGCCGCGCGGGTGGAAGCGGTGCTGGTCCGGCTGCAAAAGCTGGATCCCGCCGGGATCTTCGCCCGCAATCTGCGCGAATGCCTGGCCTTGCAGCTTGCCGAAAAGGGCCGGCTGGACCCCGCCATGGAAACGCTGCTCGACAACCTTCACCTCCTCGCCGCGCGCGACAAGGACCGGCTGATGAAGCTGTGCGGCGTGGACCCTGAGGATCTGGCCGGCATGGTGGCCGAAGTGCGGGCGCTGAATCCCAAGCCGGGACTGGCCTTCGACCATGCGACGGCGCAAACCGTGATCCCCGACATTCTGATGCGCGGCAACGCCGCCACGGGCTGGACGCTGGAGCTGAATCAGGAAACCCTGCCGCGTATTCTGATCAACCAAAGCTATCTGGCCCAAGTGCGCGGCCAGGTGGTGCGCGGCGCGGACAGGGATTTTATCGCCGAGCGCGCGCAGGCCGCCAACTGGCTGATGAAGGCGCTGCACCAGCGCGCCACCACCATCCTGAAGGTGGCCACCGAAATCGTGCGCCAGCAGGACATGTTTTTCCAGCACGGCGTGGAGTTCCTGAAGCCCATGACGCTGCGCGACATCGCCCAGGCCATCGGCATGCACGAATCCACCGTCAGCCGCGTGACCTCCAACAAATACATCGCCACGTCCCGGGGCCTGTTCGAACTGAAATACTTCTTCAGCGTTTCCATTTCCGGCTGCGCGGGGCTGAACGCCCATTCCGCCGAAAGCGTACGCCACCGCATCCGGGCCCTGATCGAAGGCGAAACGCCCGGCGCCATTCTTTCCGATGACCGCATCGTCAAGCTGCTGAAACGCGAAGGGGTGGAGATCGCCCGCCGCACGGTGGCGAAATACCGCGAGTCCCTGCATATTCCCTCCTCGGCCCAGCGGCGGCGCGAGAAGCGCATTGCGCTGTAGGCGCGGGAACAGACAAAAACCCGCATCCGGCTTTCGCCCTGCCGTCATTGTTTTCCGCGTGCTCGTGTATTATACTTTGCGCCATGACCAAGCTGCTCGATCAGGCTGTTGAAGCCGCCCGCGCCCTGCCGCCGAAAGCGCAGGACGCCATGGCGCGCGTCATGCTGAACATGGTGGCCAATGAAGGCCCGCCGGAAGAGATCGACCCGGCGCATCTTGCCGACGTGCTTGAAGGCCTTGCCGAGGCGCGGCGCGGGGAGTTCGCCACGGATGAGGAAGTCGCGGCCGCCTTCCGGGCCTTTCGCCCGTGAGGCTCCGGTTTTCGAAACGCGCCGCGCGGAACCTTGCGGAAATTGGAAGGAAATCGCGCGAGGCGAACCCCGCCGCCGCCATGCGCGTGGAAGCTTCCATTCACGAAAGCCTGCATAGGCTTATGCTGTTTCCCTTGATCGGACACGAGCAAAGGGCAAACGGCGTGCGCAAGCTGATCACGATGCAATACCGGTATCTGGTTTACTATACGTTTGACGAAGCCGAGGAAGTCATCACCATTATCAGTATTCAGCACCCGGCGCAGCGGCGCGAACATGAGGACGCCTGACCTCTGTTTGCAATTATCGATACCGGGCGCACAGGCCGCAAATCCCGCAAGCCCCCGCGCATTCCCTCCCTGGTCCGGCGAAGGCGCGAGAAGCGCATTGCGCTGTAAAGCACAGGGGGCACAATAAAATGCGTCCGGCGCGCTGCGTTGTTACTCAAAATCGCAATTGCTTGTGTAGATATGGCCGCCGTAGCCGGCCGCCGCCGCCAGCTTGCCGCCGTCGCTGCTGCTGGCGATGCCGGTCCAAGAATGGTAGCCTGCGCCGGTGCGCGCCGTCCAGGTCGCGCCGCTGTCGCTACTGGTGTAGATATAGCCATGGTAATCCCCCGCCGCCAACTTGCTGCCGTCGCTGCTGCTG
>JANQEX010000061.1 GCA_028278105.1 Alphaproteobacteria bacterium
CCCTTCCCCCTCTCCGCCTCCGCTCTGCGAGCTTCGGCGGACGAGCTTTCTTCAAGGACCCGCCGTAGCTTTAGCGAAGGCGGGCCAAAGGGAGGGGGAATATGATTTTCATTCCCCTTCCTCTGGCCTGCCTTCGCTAAAAGCATTGGCAGGCGTGGAAACGTCTTCTGATATTTTTCGGAACAACCCTTTGGTTGTTAAGAAGAATATCTGATAATATTTTGTTTCACTTATGAAACTAACTGATCTTGACTTCCTTTGCCCGCACGGCCATCTTCTGGACTTTCCGAAGCGACGCTCCCTGCCGGATTCGGCTTAATTCGTTAAAAAACAGGGGGTTTGCGGCGGAAGGATTAGAAAACGCGGCTCTTTTGGACAAGGTCCATCGCGCCGCCGTCCCGAACGCAACATGGAATTTTCATGTCGGCCTCAGCCTTGATGAATGTTCAGGTTAAGGGAAAGCAGATCGACGTCGGCACGTCCCTTCGCAGCCATGTCCAGCAGCATCTGAACGACATTGTCGGAAAGTTCTTCGACAATCCGCTGGAAGCCACCGTTGTTTTCTCGCGCGAGGCGCACCTGTTCCGCGCCGACATTTCGGTGCATGCGGCGCGCGGCATCCTTTTGCAGAGCAACTACGCCGCCAACGACCCCTACCCGGCGTTCGAGGAAGCGGCCTCGCGCATTGAGGGCCGCCTGCGCCGCCACAAGAAGCGCCTGATCCATCACCATCACCAGCAGGCGCGCGCGGCCGCCGTGCCCGCCAACCAGTATGTGCTGGATCCTGAAAAAGACAGCGATGCCGAGACGGGGCATGCGCCGCTGATCGTGGCGGAAATGGCCACCAGCCTCGACAGGCTGACCGTGTCGGAAGCGGTGATGCGTCTTGACCTCGGCGACCTCCCCGCGCTGCTTTTCCATAATGCCGGGCATGGCGGGCTGAACATGGTTTACCGCCGCGGCGACGGCAACATCGGCTGGGTCGATCCGGCGGACGCGCCGCCAAAAAAAGCTTAACAGGACGTTCGCACGTCATGGCCAAAAACGCCGCTCCCGCCCCCCTGCTCGCCGCAAACCACGTGCTGCATGACCTTGCGGTTGAAAACAAGCAGCAGGCGTTGCACGAACTTTCGCGCCTGGCCGCTCCCATCACCGGCCTGGACGCGCATGTCATTTTCGACGTGCTGTTCGCGCGCGAAAAGCTTGGCACCACCGGCGTGGGCCACGGCATCGCCATTCCGCACGGGCGCGCCGAGGGGCTGGAACGGGTTTTCGGCTTTTTCGCCCGGCTCGAAAAGCCGATTGATTTCGACGCGATTGACGAAAAGCCGGTTGATCTCGTTTTCATGCTGCTGGCGCCCGCCGAAGCCGGGGCGGATCATCTGAAGGCGCTGGCCAAGGTCAGCCGCATGTTCCGCAATCCCTCCTTCTGCGAAAAACTGCGCAAGTCGGCCGACGCCAGGGCGATCACCGCCCTGCTCTGCGCCTGCGAGAAGGAGACGGACGTTGCCGCTTAAGCAGAAAATAAGGCTGGGCGCGGCGGCCGTCATCATCGCGGTTATCGTGTGGTTCGTGGCTTATGTTCCCACGATGTCGCGGCGCGAAGAGGCGCTGAAGGCGATTGACTCCACCGCGCCGCGCTGGATCTGCATTATCACGGCCAATTCCCTGCAAACCGAATATGCGGGCTATCACAGCCGGCATTTCATCACCCTGGGCGGCGTGCGCTATGACAGCGACGAATTCGCAAAAATCGGCCGGGGATCGGGCTATGTGCTTCTGGTTATCCCCGACCAGGGCAAGCCGCGCTGGACCCATCTGGGCCTTGGCGAGGCGCACGCGCTTGGACAGCGCACCGGCATCGCCCTGCCGGGCTGCCGCCGTCCCGATCCCGGCGCGCCCCGCACGGAAGAACCGGCGCGGACCATGGGCGGCGCGGCACCTTTCTTTACGTCCGCGCCCCCGCCCGAACCGGCGCGCGTCACGGGCCGTGAACCGCCATCCCTTGCGGCCATGCCCGCGCCATCGCCGGAACGGGCGGAAGAAACGGATTCCAATACAGGCGTTCCCGGCCCCCCTGTTTATCACTCGCCGCCCATACCCCTTGCCACCGGTTATGCCGGAAGTCCGACGCCCATACGCATTCCACTGGCGCCTGTTTTGCATGTCCCGGCCGGACGCGCATCCAGTCAAGGCCTGACGCCGTCTGGCTCCACGTCGCCCACGCCGGCGGCTCCCGCCGCGCCGATCATCGCGCCGCGCGCGCCCCTGCCGCCGCCGCTTCGCAAGCCGCCCCGGTCGCGCAGCGGTCCCAGCGGGAGCCTGCGCGCAAAACCCGCCTACACCGTGGCGTCGCAAGAAAGGGCGGGCGAAGACGCAAACATGGCCTTCTGGCGGCGCGCGGTCGGGCATGCGCTGAAACGCGCCGCGCGGTAATAGCGTCATTTTGCAAAATGCCGCGCGTCTAGTGAACGCTGAGCGGCTCCATCTCATACTGGCGGATGGTGGCAAAGGCCAGATCGCGGTTGGTGATGACCGTGAGCGGCGTGCCGTCGGCCGCGTGGACGGCATGAAGCCTTTGCCCATCGACGCAGACCGCCCGCACATAGGCCATGTCCTCCAGGCCGAAGGCGTTGAAATCGCCGCGCGGATCGGCGGACGCTTCAGGGGCCTTGGTTCTGGCGGAAGAGGGCCGGTTGCTCATGGGTCAAATCTTAAGCGATGCCTAACGAAGCCCCATCATAGGCGTGCCATGGATAAGGAACTGTTAACGACCCTCAAGCCTGGTGCATGAAACGTTAACGCAATTCGCGTGCCATCTGGTGAAAGGGTCGAGAGGGTCTTAAGGGTCGGGGGTCGGGGTCAAAGACCCTTTCGCCCCTTAGGGCCCCTGACAGACCCGGCCTTGTTCCTTGCATGGCAACGGTCGGTCAGCCGCCTTTGCGGCCCACATCGATATCGCCCTGCGGCGCGTCCGGTCCCTGGTCGATGGGGATGGTCTTCACCTTCGGCTCGGCCAGGGGGCGGGCGAGGTCGATGCTCAGCAGCCCGTCGGCCAAATTCGCCCGCGCCACCTCGATGCCTTCCGCCAGGACAAACGCGCGCTGGAACTGCCGCGCCGCGATGCCGCGATGCAGGAAAACCCGGTCTCCCTCATCCTTCTGGCGGCCGCGGATGACAAGCTGGTTGTCCTCCACCTGAACGGAAAGATCGGACGGCGCGAAGCCCGCCACGGCGAGCGTGATGCGAAGCTGCGTCTCGCCCAGTTGCTCGATGTTGTAGGGGGGATAGCCGCCCTCGCATTTCGACAGGCGGTCAAGCGTACGCTCGAACTGGTCGAAGCCCAGAAGGAACGGGCTGGAAAAGATGGAAAGCCGTGCGTTCATGGTGCGAAAGATATAGGGCGAAAGGCGGCGGCATCAAGCCGCTTTTTGAACCCCGATCCAACCGGTGATTATACCAGCGGTTTTATAAACTAATCCATTTCATAGGGAGAGCCGTCATGCCCGCGACCCGTCTTCGCTAAAACTGCGCCGGGCCATTTTGCAAGCTCGTCCTGCGTAGCCGAAGGCGAAGCAGGGAAGCGGGCATCCACGCTTGAAATCCAATAAATCAAAAGATCAGCGGTGGCCCCCCGCCGGAGCCTGCCCCCGCGCCCGGCTTCGCCTGCGGCTACGCCGAGGTCCTGGCGCATGTGTCGCGCTGAAGTTTTTGCGGAGGCGGACAGGCGGGGGCGTTCAAATTGAGACATTATTTCGAGCGCTGTTAACCATAATGAAGCAGCATCAAGACAATCATTAATACCAACGAACTTATGAACGGACACACGCCATAAGGTAACCCGTCATGCCCGCGGAGGCGGGCATCCACGCTTTACTCTTCATGTTTACAATCAAAAGATTATAAGCGTGGACCCCCGCCTTCGCGAGGGTGATGGTTAATGCTTTCGGGGCGGGTCATTTCATAAAACTGCTTGTATAACCTGTTTCCCCACCGGCCTTTTTGCCGCTTTACTTCTTGCGCGCCGGTGTTATCTTGCGCGCTTTCCAGACCTAAAATGAGGGAGATGACATTATGGGAAAGAATTCAATTGAGCCGACGACTGACGCGGCTGCCAACCCTGCCACGTTTGTTCATGATGTCGTGGCGGAAATCGCAAGTAGAAATGCTGACAATGCCATGGAAGACGACCGGAGACGTCAGCTTCGGTGCCAAGCCGAGGATCTTGAAGTGACCCGTATAATTGTTGACCTCGTGGAGAAGAGCTTGAACTCCGTCAGATCTGAGCGCAATGGGAGAAATTTTTTTTACATAAACAAGATTAGGGATGGCCAATCTTACTTTATCATGGAGTTTTTTTTCGGCCAAAATTCCACTGCTGTCGAAGATGAGCCGTTTGTAAATTTTAGCGTATATCCTCCGGATGGAATAATTGAAGCTTATTGGGGCAGGGTGAATGAACGGGAATACAAGAACCGCATTTGTCTCGACGGAAATGTAGGAATTATCAGAGAGAGCGACTTGCCAGAGCTTGCCAGAATTATTGTCAGAAAAGCGCTTGAGAAAAAATTTATTTCACTTGATCCCCTTGTTAAAGAAAAAACGCAAAGGATTATTGACAAAGCCCGGCGCCCTGCTGGAACAAGAGACGCAGAATCGGGAAGGCCCGTCGCTACGGAAGCCGCGCCAAAGTAAGCTTACCTATTCAGGCCGCGCGTCTTTCCATCACCGCCGCGAAGAAACCGTCGGCGCCATGACGGGCGGGGGTGAGCTTGAGGCAGGGAGACAGGCTTTCGCCAAAAGCGCCGCCCGACTCCCCTCCCCTTAAGGAAAGGGTTGGAGATGGGGTATCTAACAGGGTCTCAAGGGGTGCAAGGGTCATGGGGGTCTTTTTTGTTGACCCCATGGACCCTTTCGACCCTTCCGCAAAATCCCACCCCTTGATTCCCTCCCTTCCGCCTCCGCTCTGCGAGCTTCGGCGGACGAGCTTACCCCAAGGACCCGCCGGAGCCTTGGCGCAGGCGGGCAAGGGGAGGGGAAATATGGTTTGCACCGGCGTCCGGCTGAATTTTCCCTGCGCCTCCAAAAATTTTTCAACCTGCCTTTCATTCTCCTCTTCCAGAAGCGAGCAGGTGGCATAGATCAGCCGCCCGCCGGGCCGCACCAGCCGCGCGGCGGAGGCAAGAATGCGCGCCTGAAGCGCCAGCAACTCCTCCAGCTCCGGCCCCATCTGCTTCCATCTTGCATCGGGATTGCGCCGCCACACGCCCGTGCCGGAGCAGGGCGCATCCACCAGAACGCGGTCGTGCCGGCCCGCGTTGCGCTTCACCCAGCCGTCGTTTTCCGACGATAATTCCCGGATTTCAACGTTGTGCAGGCCCGCGCGGCGAAACCGCGCGCGCGCGCGCTTCAACCGGCCGCCCAGCACGTCGCAGGCGATCACCCGGCCCCTGTTGTTCATGCAGGCCGCCATCGCCAGCGTTTTTCCGCCCGCGCCCGCGCAAAAATCCACCACGCTCATGCCCGGCTGGGCATCTACCAGAAGGGCCACAAGTTGCGAGCCTTCGTCCTGAATCTCGATCAGCCCGTTTTTGAATATCTCCAGCGAAGCAAGCGGCGGGCGGCCGGAGATGCGCAGGCCAAGGGGCGAGAGCGGCGTAGGGGAAGCCGCGATGCCTTCCTCCCGCAAGGCTTCCAGCACGTCCGCGCGCGTGGCTTTCAGCGGGTTGACGCGGATATCCGGCGCGGCCTCTTCCAGCATGGCCCGCATTTCCGTTTCCAGGTTTCCGCCAAGCGCCGCCGCCAGCCTGTCGAAAGCCCAGCCCGGAATCTCCAGCCTTGAGGCCCGGTCCATGTCCGGGTGGATCAGCGTGCGCCCGTCCAGATGGCCCAGAAGCTTTTTTTCGGCCCGCGAAAGTGATTTCGGACCATGTTCCGACCCATCGAACAGGGCAATGATTTTCCTTGCTTCCAGGTTTTCGGCAAGGCGCAGGTAAACCAGAAGCAAGGCGCGGGCGCGCGGCATGTTCATGTCCGCAAGACCGGCATGCCCGGATTCTTCGTATTCCATGTGGCGCAGCCACCAGCAAAGCCGGGCCAGATGCCGCAAGGTCCCGTAAAACCGCGCCACGATTGCCGCGCGGTCCTTCGCGCCGATATAGCGGCGGGCGCGGAAATAAGCGGCAAGCAGCGCATCGGCCGGACGCGGCCCGGCAGCCTCCACAAGCAGGTCAATCGTGGTCTGAAGACGGGCGGGTTCTTTCACTTTGCTTTTTCAGGCATTGGTAGCTAGGTTCTTTATCGCAATTATGAGGAAGGGTTGTATATGAAAAAGCTCAAAAGTTTTGATGAACTTCTTCACGCTGACGATTTCCTGGCCGCCCTAATACTAAACGTGTGCGAGATATCGCTGAGCGAGGGCGAGGCCATAATCGAAAAAAACTGGGAATTCGAAGATCTGGGTTCCCTTGAAAAAAACCAAGGCGCTTACAGGGAGGCCATCTTCTCGCTGAACGACTGTTTTGCCCCTCTCTACCAAGCCGAATGCGCGTTTGAAGCCGAAGTCCAGACGTTTAAGTTTCTGGCGCATGTGAAAAATCACATCGTGAAAGATTTCTATAAACGCCCCGGCAATCCTGACGCGGTAGGCCCGCCAACGTCGAACCTCGATCATTGTTTGGATGAACAGAGCGCCGACAGCGTTATACGCGCTATTGAGTGCTCCTTTGCTTTTCAAAGCAGATCGGCAAAAAAATTCGCGGGGCCCATTCTGAAAATTATCGAGAGCAGCGACTACCAGAAATTCGACGATCTTATGCAAAACTTTGCCGAAAATCTTCGCTGGCGCTTTACTGATTATGCCAAGGTCTTCTTGCGCAAAACCGGCCATTCCTACAAGGATGTGTCTGCACGCCTCGAAATCGGACCCGAAGACCAAATCAGGTCGCGGCCCATCACAACGCCTCGCCGCCGCGGTGGTTCCGATCCCGATCCCTTCTGATTTATTCCCTCCTGTAATTCGGCGCCTCGGCGGTGACCTGAATATCGTGCACATGGCTTTCGGTCAGGCCGGCGCCGGTGATGCGCACGAATTCGGCATTTTGCTGGAAGGCGGCGATATCCGGCGCGCCGGTATAGCCCATGGCGGCGCGCAGGCCCCCCGCCAGTTGATGCACCACGCCCGCCACGGGGCCCTTATAGGGCACGCGGCCCTCCACCCCTTCGGGCACGAGTTTCCGCGTTTCGGCGCTTCCCTGGAAATAGCGGTCGGCCGAACCGCCCGCCATGGCCCCCAGCGAGCCCATGCCGCGATAGGTCTTGTAGGAGCGGCCCTGATACAGCACCACGTCGCCCGGAGCTTCATCCGTGCCCGCCAGCATCGATCCCAGCATGGCGCAATCGGCCCCGGCGGCGACGGCCTTGGCGAAATCGCCGGAATATTTGATGCCGCCATCGGCGATGACGGGAACGTCGCGCTTCCTCGCCGCCGCCGCCACATCCATGATCGCGCTGAGCTGCGGCACGCCCACGCCGGCCACGATGCGCGTGGTGCAGATGGAGCCGGGACCAATGCCCACCTTCACCGCGTCGGCCCCCGCCGCGATCAGCGCCTCGGCCGCCTCGCCGGTGGCGATGTTGCCCGCCACGATCTGCGTGGCATGATCCAGGCCGCGCACGGCGCGCACCTGGTCCAGCACCTTTTCGCTGTGGCCATGGGCGGTGTCGATCACCACCACGTCCACCCCCGCCGCGATCAGGGTCTTGGCGCGTGACAGGCCCTTCTCTCCCGTGCCCACGGCGGCGGCCACCCGCAACCGGCCCTTGCCGTCCTTGCAGGCATGGGGATAGGCCTGCGATTTCTCGATATCCTTCACCGTGACCAGGCCGATGCAGCGGTAATCCCGGTCCACCACCAGCAGTTTCTCAATGCGGTGCTGGTGCAGAAGGCGCTTGGCCTCGTCCTCGCCTACCCCTTCGCGCACGGTGACAAGGTTTCTGGAGGTCATCAACTCGGCGATTTTCTGCTTCTGGTCGGAGGCAAAGCGCACGTCACGATGCGTGAGGATTCCCACCAGCTTGCCCAACGGCTTCTCCACCACCGGAATGCCGGAGATGTGCTCGCGCGACATGATGCCGAGCGCGTCGGCCAGGGTGGAGTGCGGCTCGATGGTGATGGGGTTGACCACCATGCCCGATTCAAAGCGCTTGACGCGCCGCACCTCCTCGGCCTGCTCGTCGGCGGGCATGTTGCGGTGGATCACGCCGATGCCGCCCGCCTGCGCCAGGGCAATGGCCATCGCGTGCTCGCTGACCGTATCCATGGCGGCGGAAAGAAGCGGCAGGCCCAGCGGGATGTTTCTTGTCAGGCGCGTTGTGATCTTCACATCATTCGGCAGCACCTTCGAGGCGCGCGGCAAAAGCAGCACGTCGTCAAAGGTCAGCGCTTCACGAAAACCGGAATTTTTTGAGGGGGCGGCGGATAAGGTCATGGACGTCTCCTTATCCCCGCGCACTATAGGTAGAATTTGGAAAAGTAAAAGCGTTATTTTCCACGTTGTTAGACGAGGCCGCATGGTGAAAGTAAAACCATGCTGTATCGTGCTCTCCATGCAGAGAAAACAAGACTTTGAAATAGCATTTTCACCTCAGTTTCAGCCGGACGATCAGACAAAAAAAGCGATCCGGGCGTGGCCTCCGCTTGGCAAACGGATTGAAGAATGGCAACGCAAGGGCTTTGGATTGAAGGAACTGGTCGTTCTGGGAGCATGGAAGCCAGGAACAGAGATTTTAGGCGTGCACGCGCGCGCTTTTTATGTGGATCACAGCGGAAAGTCCGCATCCTATCATTTCACGATATTGCCGGATGCCGCGACTTTGCTAACCGTTTTCAAAGTCGCCGCGGAAGAGGTTGCCACAGGGGAAGCCGGTTTCAAGCACCATGTGGTTCTCATCAAGCAAACACGTGCAGCCACGGGAAATGCCGCCGCGTTTGAAATTCCAGCAGGCCTTGTCAAAATCCAGGAGACGGCCGAAGAAGCCGCGTTGCGGGAATCACGGGAGGAAGCGCTCGGATTCCTTCAAAAGGAAACGGCCGACGCATCCCTTTCGCCGCTTGGCGAACCGCTTGTTCTTCACCCCGCCGTTGCCGACAGGCTTTATCCTTTTGTGCAGGAAATCACGCTCTCGCCTGAAGGTTTTGCCGATATTCGGCGGGCGCTACACCATGGAGGCGCAGGGAACGAGGCTGAGACCGAGCGCATCAGCGTTCACGTCTTGGAGCTGGATCATACTCTGCGCATAACGCGAGAAGGCCCTTATCCGCAGACGCATATGATGCTTTCCCGTTACAAGTCAGGGCTGTACGCGGCCTCGCGGCGCATTCCGAAATAGAAAAAATGAGGGGCTAGGTTCAATGGACAATTAAACTTAAATCATTGAAAAGACTAAAATGAACATTCCGGGCAAGGTTGCGCAGCAACCGCGACCCGGAATCCAGTTTGTTCCTGAAAATAAATGGGATTCCCGCTTTTCCGCCTCCGCAAGCTTCGGCGCGACGGGTGCGCCAAGACCTCGGCGGTGCCGCAGGCGAAGCCGGGCGCGGGAATGTCCGTGTTGGTCATTGTCCATTGAACCTAGCCTCTAACCCCTAGCCTCTAGCCCCTGAAACCGCGGGCCACCAGATAGGTTTCAGCACTCTCGCCGCGGCTGGCGGTGGGTTTGGCGTAGCGCACCTCGGCGAAGGAGGCCTTCAGGCTTTTCATGAATGCGCCTTCGCCGCCGCCCTGAAACAGCTTGCACACGAACGCGCCGTCCTTGTCCAGCACTTCGGATGCGAAAGCATGGGCCAGCTCGGCCAGGGCCAGGATACGCAGATGGTCGGTGCCCTTATGGCCGGTGGCGGATGCGGCCATGTCGCTGAGCACCAGGCCGGCCCGGCCGTCCAGCGCCTTTTTTATTCTTTCCGGCGCATCCTCTCCGGTAAAATCACCCTGCAACACGACGGCGCCGGGAATGGGGTCCATCTTCAGCAGGTCCATCGCCACGAGCCGCGCGCGGGGATTTTTGCCAAGTCCGGTTTTTCGCGCCGCCACCTGGCTCCAGCCGCCCGGCGCCGCGCCCAGATCCACCACCCGCAAGCCGGGGCGCAGCAGGCGGAATTTTTCGTCAAGCTGCAAAAGCTTGTAGGCCGCGCGCGAGCGGAACCCTTCCGCCGCGGCCGCCGCCACATAAGGGTCATTAAGCTGGCGGGAAAGCCAAAGGGTGGAGGAGATTTTCCGTCCCCTTGCGGTTTTCAGGCGCACCGGGGCGCGCCGCCTGGAGGCCGCTCCGCCGATGCCGCGATGTCTACCGCTTCCCTTCATGGCGGGATTTTGCGCATGAACCGCCTTCATGCGCAAGCAAGGTTCTTTTGCGCGCAAGCCCGCCTGAAAATCCGCCCAAAGAGCCGTCGGCCGCGATCACCCGGTGGCAGGGGACAACGACGCAAGCGGGATTGGCCCCCACGGCTCCGCCCACGGCGCGCGCGGCGCGGGCGTTGCCGCATTTTCCGGCAAGATCACGATAGGAAAGGGTTCGGCCAGGCGGCACCTGCGCAAGCGCCTTCCACACTTTTTTCTGGAACGCCGTTCCGTCCAGCGCAAGCGGCAAGGCGAATTTTTTGCGCCCGCCTGAAAAATATTCCTTCAACTGCATAACCGCGCGGCGCAGAAGCGGGCTTTGCCCGCGCACGGGGTTTCTTGTCCCAAAATGGTTGCGCATGGCGCTTTCGCCAAAGAACACGCCCACAATATTTTCCCCTCCCTGCACCACGCAGAGCGGCCCCACGGGCGAATCCATACGGACATAGAGAAACGGCGATTTTCCGGCCATGAAAGCCTCCCGGCATATGAGCATATGAGATGCGGCTTATGCGGCCCGGAAACGGGACCGCATGCATGATTTTAAACATTTGAAAAGCGGATGGGGATTCTTTTTTCGGACCCGCCGCCATCCCGCCTTGGCAGCGCCGCACGATGCTGTTATACAAAACCCCCTGCCGTCTGGGGGATCGTCTAACGGTAGGACAATGGACTCTGACTCCATTAGTCTAGGTTCGAATCCTAGTCCCCCAGCCACGATTTTTCTTATTTAAAACCAGACACTTGGTAAGGTCGCCTGAATCGGTTCAGGCTAATCGATTGAATCGAAGTGGCTTGATTAGGTCGAATCCTAGGCGTCTGCAATCTCAGGAAGGGCCGACGCACAATGCGCGACCGCTTATTCAATAAGCCGGGCGATGTCTTTTGGCGCATCCGTGAAAGCATAGGGATTGAGCAACTGCCGTCGCCAGAAGAGATTTTTGTCGACCTCTGAAAGCTTGGCTTCGTCGCATACGGCTGACCAACG
>JANQEX010000092.1 GCA_028278105.1 Alphaproteobacteria bacterium
AAAAAACAACTGCTCACCCCGGCGAAAGCCGGGGTCCAGCATGAAGCCGGAGGCTTCATGCAACCGCCTTCGGCGGTTGCTGGATTCCGGCTTCCGCCGAGCCGGATTTTTTCAATTCAAGCCTGCTGCGATGCTCCTGCTCAAGCTGCCTGCACACGGTCACAAAACGATCCTTGCCGATGTTACGCTCAACCTCGTCACTGACAAAAAGCCTGGACAAGAGAATATTGGCCAGTTTCATCCGGCCGGGATTGTCCCGGTCAAGCTTTTCCGCAGCCAATTCGTTTCCCCCGGCATCCCTCCAGACTCGCACCGGATTCCCGGCGAGCAGGTGATATTCATATGTTCCCTTGTCCGGCGCGCAATCCGCATCATAGGGGGCGGGAATGTATGGCTCTTGTGTGGTCATCGCGGCGTTCCTCGGGCCACTGTTTTCTGTCTGGGCTTTCTTGCCCCACAAAGGAGCCTGTTTTTCGGGGTTTTGAAATGCCGGTTTGAACGGGGTTTTTGGTATGCTATTACTTACACACCATAACGCAAGAACATTCGTCCCCATTCATGTCACAGGAAAACGAAAAGCATTCCGATTGTTATTTCTGGGCAAAAACCACCTCTGCCGGTTTGCCCGGGATTTCAGTCTTTCAGCATATGTTAAACGTTGGTGAAGTCGCAAAAGACATGTTCTTAATTATTCCTTCTTCCCTTAGGCCGCATGGTTTTTCCCCGGAAAATGTTGCCGCCATTGCAGCCTTGCATGATGTTGGTAAAATATCCTCAGGCTTTCAAAGAAAATGTCCTCAGTGGCTGGAAAGCCAGCGTCTCACCCAAATGGACAGGAACAATGCATGGAATAGCCATGAATCCAACCATGGCCTGATCACCCAAAAGCATCTTCATGATTATCTCAAGGCCTTGGGCGTTCAGGACAAAGCCGCTCGTGCTGTCGCCGCGGCAGTTGGTTCCCATCATGGAAAGATTTGTTTTCGTCCCTTGCGCGTCCCTCCGAAGCTTTCTGATGAAAACAAGAGCGGCATTCGTTGGGAAATGGAAAGGAATGATGTCTGCAAAAGAGTTTTTACTTATTTTTCTGCCTGTCCCAAAGAAATAAAAACAAGTCTGGAGGACCCTTTTATTTGGTGGCTTGCGGGATTGACTTCAGTTGCAGACTGGATCGGCTCGGATGAAAGATTTTTTTCTGCCGCCCCGTTTGAGGATAAGCAGAAAAGGGAACAGATAGCTGCGCAAGCCCTGGCCTCAATCGGGTTGAACCCTCCTGAGGTGAAGCCTGGAATCTCTTTTGAGAAGATATTCGGGTTTTTTCCAAACGATCTTCAGATTAAAACTCATGCCCATGCAAAAGGTAAAGGCGTGTATGTCATTGAAGCGCCGATGGGTATCGGTAAGACTGAAGCCGCGTTATGGGCAGCTTATCGTTTACTGGAAAATCGTCAGGCCACTGGAATTTTTTTTGCGCTCCCTACCCAAGCAACCAGTAACCGTATCCACAAAAGGCTTGACGCCTTTGTCCGTGTCATCGCAAAGAATGCTCAAAAAACCCGCTTGATTCATGCGAACTCGTGGCTACTTGAAGATGTCCCGGATACAAAAAATGAGGGGCGGGACTGGTTTGCTTCATCAAAAAGGGCGCTTCTTTCATCCTTCGGCGTTGGGACGATTGACCAGGCCCTTCTTGGCATCGTCGCGGCCAAACATTTTTTCGTTAGACGTTTCGCTCTTGCGGGAAAAATCGTTATTCTGGATGAAATTCATTCATACGATGCCTATACCGGTTCTCTGGTTGAGAAACTGGTGGGGCTGCTTTTGGATTTGAATTGCACCGTCATTATTCTTTCGGCCACACTGACAGCTTCCCGCCGCCAGCCGCTTCTACAAGACAAGACAACATTTCAGCCGCAAGAGGCCGCCGATCCTTTTCCTTTAATTTCAGTCAAAAAGCATCGCGATGAGCAAATAACTTGCCTTACAGCTTCTGGTGCGCGCTCACGTAATGTCTGCCTGCTTTTCAAGACGCATCAAGAGGCCCAAAACATGGCATTGGCGGCCGCCCGTCAAGGTGCATGCGTATTGTGGATTACAGACACTATTGACTCGGCACAGGATACTTTTGAAGGCCTTTCCCTTAAGGCCGCTGGTCAATACAAAATCGGTCTGCTTCACGCACGTTTTCCCTTATGGAGGCGGGAACAGATAGAGGAAGAATGGATCACGCGTTTAAACAAAAACGGGACAACAAGAGAAGCCAGCATTCTTGTTTCAACGCAGATTGTTGAACAAAGCCTTGATATTGACGCCGACCTCATCGTTTCCGAACTTGCGCCCATGGACATGCTTCTGCAAAGGATGGGGCGCCTTTGGCGGCATGAAAGGAGCTTCCGCGCCCTTGAACATGCCAGCTTTGTTCTGTTGGAGGAAAAGGAAGACTTCACAACGTTTTGTGCCCGTTCCGCAGAGCAGATTAAAAATATTCTTGGAAGTAAATCATACGTTTATGAACCTTATGTGCTGTTAAGGACATTAGAAAAACTTTTGCCCTATCGTAACGGCAGACAACTGGTATTGCCAGACGAAATAAGAAATCTTATTGAAGGCGTTTATGCGCCGCCGAAAAACGATGAGCCGACAGGTTGGCAAAATCTGGAAAGAGAAATGCAGGGTCGTATGAACGACCTTCGCCAATTCGCGGCAAGCAACACAAATATCTTAAGTCCGTCCTTACCTGATGAGGAAGGCGTTCAAACACGACTTGTTACACGCAAAATGTTGTCTATTATTCTATGCTCGGAGGACTTGGGCCAAACGGTTACTTTTCTTGACGGACAGCAAATAAAATTTGAACATGGCGCATGGGATTTAGGATCGGCCCGGATTATACACCGCAATCTTGTCAAGATTCCGATTGGCAACCTTAAAGCATGTCCGGATCCCCGTTTCGAAAACTATCTTTCCGGTAATTATTGTCTTGGAATTGTGAAAGAAGGGAGAATTCTGGTTCGCGCTCAGATGGCAACTCTCCGCTGGTCCCATGACTTGGGCGTGAGAATTTTGAAAGATCGGGAAAAAGAAGAATGAACGTTGCCTTCGATCCATGGATTCCTGTCCTCACCGCTCAGGGCAAGGTGGTAGAAGCGAGCCTTTGCGATATTTTTTGTAAAGGGCAGGCTTATGCAGACCTGTCGGTCTTTCCACATGAACGCGTCGCCCTGATGCGCCTGTTTTCAGCTGTGGCGCATGCTTCCCTTGATGGACCTGAAGATTCGGATGAATGGAAAAAAGCACCCGATCAACTCCCCGCCGCCGCCTCGAAATACCTGGAAAAGTGGAAAAATTCTTTTGAACTGTATGATCACGCAAGGCCCTGGCTGCAATTTGCAGGTCTGAAAGACAAGAATGGAAAAACTGGAGAGGATGCCAACTGGATATCTGTTACCAAGCTGGCATTTCACCTAGCTTCAGGCAACAATTCCACACTCTTTGATCACGGGCGCCTACCCGCCACCTTTGATCCCGAGCGCCTACCCACCACGTCGGAAGTTTTGTGCTCAATGCTGGCTTATCAATGCTTCTCCCCAGGCGGGTTGGTGGGTCAGCTCTTTCTTGGAAATGAACAAACCAGCAAATCTTCAAAAGACGCGCCGTGCTGTCCCTCTTCCATGATGCACGCTTTCATCAGGGGAAAAAATCTTTACGAAACAATTACCGTCAACTTGCCCAGCTATGAACTTATCAAAGCGCATTATAACGATATCCCCCTCGGCAGGCCGGTATGGGAAAATATGCCGCAAAGTCTGGGGGATGAGGAAAGAATTGAGAACGCAACACGTACCTACCTTGGCCGCCTCGTTCCTGTCAAGAGGCTCATACGTCTTCATGAAGACGGGCAAAAACTTCTGCTTGGTGATGGCCCGGACTATTCCGGACATCACGAAGGCTTTCCTGCTGAACCAACCGCCACCATTGCCGCAAATGGGGAAAAGCGAAACTTGTTATCCTATCGCCCATCCAAAGCCATCTGGCGCGAACTGGGGGCCATCATCATTCGCCGCCACGCCGAAACAGGAATTGGCGGCCCCCTTTGTCTCGGCATGTGCGGCGCAAATGGCGAAAATAATGAATTTGATCTTACCGTCTCGGCGCTAGCAAGGGATCAGGCTGCGATTACAGATATAGCAGAAGCCGTTTTTCATATCAGCCCCGCCTTGCAAAAGGATGGCGCGGCTGAACTTTATAATCACGGCGTTTCTTATGCCGAAACCGTTTTCGACCGATTGTCTCGGGCGCTGGAAACTTACAGAAAAACTCTTGATGCAGGATGGGAGGGAAGGTTGAAAACAGCGGGTCCTTCCAAGAAGGAACTCAAGGCCCAGCTTGTTTCTCTGGCTGCCGAACACTACTGGACCCGCGTCGAGTCCAATCTCCATCTCCTCTTCGGTATGATCGAAAAAGTTGGAAGTGACCTTTACCCATCCGCTGAAAAAGAATGGCAAACCCTTTTGCGGCAAACCGCGCGCGACGCCTATTCTTGTGCCTGTGGTCAGTCAACGCCACGGCAAGTCAAAGCCTTCGCGCAAGGCTGGGGAATCCTTAACCGCCCCCTTCCTGATGGGGATGGGGCAACGGAGAAAGGCACAAACACCCGCAAGAAAAAGTCACGAAAAACAAGGGAGAGTCAGGAATGAAATGGCTTGAAATGCTTCAAGCGCGTAAGGATGATCGGGGCCTTTTTGCCCAATTGCGGTGCAGCCTCGTTGAATCGAAACGTTCTCGCGCTTATCCGGCCCTCGCCCGGCTTGGCATCGCCTTAGATGATAAAGAAAAAGTTTTTGTCGCAGGAGTGTATGCCACGCATCCTCTTCACGCAGCCGGAGGGGACTTTGGGGAAACCTGTCGTAAACTTGAAATGGCGCAGGGGGATGGCAATGCGCAGGACGATAAAATGTCGGGAATTGAAAAACGCTTCGTTCACTTGCTTTCCGCGGAGCGGAGCGAGATTTACTCGCGTGTTCTTCGCCTTGCCCTTTACGCAAAGGCGAATGGCGTAGGAATTGATTATGAAAAACTGGAAAGCGATTTGCGCTATTGGGGCGACAAGACGCGCCAGCAATGGGCCCTTTCATTCTGGCCCGCCAGCACTCCCGCAAGCGAGGAGGCCGATAGCAAAGAACACGTTGATAACCTGGAGGCGCCATGAGCTGGCTTGCGCGCATTGTCCTCCCCGCCGAATCGCCTCTAACTGCCAAGGCAAAGGACGATTATTATTGGCACCAAAAGCTTTGGCTTTGTTACCCCTCAAGGCCTGAGCATAAACGCGACTTTCTGACACGCCTTGAGCGTAAAGAAAATCACCTGCTCCTGTGGCTGAAAGGCGAAAAAAAACCGGTTTGTCCGGGCTGGTGCCCGCCTGAATGCTTTTCCTTGAAGGAGATTGCGCCTTCCTTTCTGTCTCATCGTTTTTATGCATTCGACCTGCTGGCGAACCCGACAAAAACCCTTTTACCCCGCAAATCCGACGGTTCCATTGACCGCGGCAATGAAGGCAAAAGACCGCGCGGAAAACGCCTGCCTTTGAAGAACGCGCACGAGCTTAAAACATGGCTGAACAAAAAAGCTGCCGCGTCTGGTTTCAGGCTGGCTGCGCCGGAACGGCTTGAGATTACACCGCCGCTCATTAGCGAGATAACGAAAAAGGAGAAATCGCTGTCGTTGACCGGCACACAATTTCGCGGCTTCCTCGAAGTTATTGACCCATCCTCTTTCGCGGCGGCTTATCGCCACGGCATTGGCACCGCAAAGGGGTTGGGATTCGGCCTTCTCTTGCTTGCCCCCTCCCCCCACTTCGACAAATAGGAGAGTCACCATGAAATTCGTGGAATTGCATATTCTGCAAAGCGTACCCGTATCATGTTTAAACCGCGATGATCTCGGGTCGCCCAAAACCGCCGTGTTTGGTGGAGTGCAACGCGCCCGTGTTTCCAGTCAGTCATGGAAACGCGCTATCCGGGAGCATGCCAGAGAACTCAGCCCTGATCTTTTCCAGGGCCAAAGAACCAGACTGATTGCCGCTGAACTTGAAAAAGCCCTGACTGCTCAAGGACTGAAGGAGGAAGAAGCCAAAAAGGGCGCTGAGGCTATTGCCGATAAACTTTCAAATATTGACAAAAAATCAAAAGAAGAGCTTAAGGTCAAAACCTTGTATTTCATGTCACCCCTTGAAATCCAGTCCCTGGCCGAAGCCTATAAGGAAACGAAAGATGCAAAGAAAAGCTTGAAAGCCGTCAAGAGTAAAACGCTTAAAGACGCTGCCGACATCTCCCTTTTCGGGCGCATGGTGGCCAATGATGCATCCTTGAATGTTGAAGCGGCGGCAATGTTCAGTCATGCCCTTTCCACTCATAAAAGCGACAATGAAATTGATTTCTTCTCCGCCGTGGACGATTTGCAAGGTAAAGACAAGCCCGATGCCGGCATGATCGGAACGCTGGAATATAATTCCGCCACTTATTACCGCTTCGCAGCGCTTAATTTCGGCATGCTGGCTGATGAAGGCCATCTTGCCGCCTTGTTAAAAGAAGAACGGCAAGAGGTCGTACGATCTTTTCTTCGCGCCACGATTTTAGCCGTGCCTGCAGCACGAAAATTCTCGATGAACGGCAATACCGTTCCCGTTTATGTTTTAGGCGTTGTGCGCAATTCAGGGCATCCCATGCAGCTCATTAATGCTTTTGAGGAGCCTGTGAAAAGTAACAAGGGTTATGTTGCGGAATCCATCAATCGGTTGAAAGAAGAACAGGCGAGGATGAAAACTACCTGGGGACTGGAATCCGCTTTTGAGGAGTCCATCCCCGATACGGATCTGAAAAGTTTTATTGAAGGAATTGTCGCGCATGTCGCCTGATCATGCTTTTTTGGCCTTACGCCTGAAAGGCCCCCTTCAGTCTTGGGGCTTCGACAGCCTTTATAACAGGCGAAAAACGGGCCTGTTTCCTTCCAAAAGCGCCGTAAGTGGCATGATTTGCGCCGCGCTGGGCTACCCGCGCGGTTCTGAAAAAGAACACGATCTTCTCGAGAATCTTTCACGCATGCCCATGCTGTCGATCCGCATGCCCGTGATGATTGCAAACAGGCGGGTTCAGATAAGCCGCCTGACAGATTATCATACAGTGCAGGGAACGCGAACTGCCGACGGTAAGGTTAAAGATACCCATATAACTTATCGGCAATATCTACAGGATGTTTCTTTTGGCATTGTCCTTGATGGAGTTGCGGAATGCATAAATACCATAGGCGTCGCGCTGAAAGATCCCATCTGGGGTATTAGCCTTGGACGTAAATGCTGCATTCCAACAGCGCCTGTATTTGCCGGCATCCATGACAGCAAGGAAACGGCTATTGCCGCCTTGACGAATGGACAACTCTTGAACAGCTTTACCTATCAGGAAGATTCGGCAAGCTTCGCGGAAGGCGAAGACACGCTTTCCGATGTCGCGGTTTCCTTTGCATCGCATGCAAAAGCCTTTGCGCCACGCCGCGTAAGGGTGCGGCAGGCCAGACATGAGGCTTGAATCCAACCCCATTCCAGTGAAAGAGAGATCAAGCATCGTCTGGCTCGCCTATGGGCAAATCGATGTGCAGGATGGCGCTATCGTTCTTATTGACAAAGAAGGTGTGCGTACACAGATTCCGGTGGGGGGCCTTGCCTGCGTGATGCTAGAACCCGGTACGCGAATCACGCATGCAGCCATCGCGCTTATGGCTTCTGTAGGATGCCTCGCGCTTTGGGTAGGTGAGGCAGGCGTGAGGCTTTACTCGGCGGGACAGCCAGGCAACGCAAGATCAGATCACCTTCTCTATCAGGCGCGGCTTGTTCTTGAGGACGATTTGCGACTCAAGGTGGTTCGCGCCATGTATCGCTACCGGTTCCATGAGGAAGCGCCCCAGCGCCGCAGCATTGAGCAACTGAGAGGGATTGAAGGCGCGCGCGTACGTGCCATGTACAAACTTGTCGCGCAAAAATACGGCGTTCAATGGAATAGCCGAAGCTATAATCCTGGGCAATTTGACGACAGCGACCTCGTCAACCGCTGCCTGAGTGTGGCCAACCATTGTCTGTATGGTTTATGTGAAGCTGCCATACTCGCGGCGGGTTACGCCCCTTCTCTGGGATTTATTCACACAGGAAAACCGCTTTCCTTCGTTTATGACATCGCTGATCTTTTTAAATTTGAAACCGTTGTCCCGCTTGCCTTTAAGATGGCGGCATCAGAGCGTTCGGATGGGCCGCGTCAAACAAGGATTTTGTGCCGGGATGCTTTCCGTGAACAGAATCTTTTGACGAAAATTATTCCTACGATTGAAGAAATCCTGTCTGCGGGAGAGATTGACAAACCGTCACCCCATCCCGAAGCTGTGCCTATAGCCATAACTGATGCGGAGCCAACTGGCGATGCAGGTCATCGTTCTTGAAAATGCGCCGCCGCGATTGCGCGGGTACCTTTCGAGATTGTTTCTTGAAATTCGGGCGAATGTTTTTGTGGGTTCCTATTCCCGGCGTGTACGGGAAAGGGTATGGCAGGTTATTATTGATCAGATCAAAGAGGGCAACGCCGCCATTGCCTGGCATTGTTCCACGGACCTAGGCTTTGATTTTGATACCTGCGGAAAAAACAGAAGGGTCCCGGTGGAATTGGACGGCTTGAAATTGTGCTCGTTTCTTCCGCCTGAACCGGATGGAATAGAAGATCAGCCCAACCCCGAGAGTTCGGTAACATTTTCCGAAATAGACAACCCTTTGAAATAATGGTTTATTTTCATAAGTCTCAGCCCCGCATGCGCGGGGATAAACCGAGCTGGCGGCCATGGCGGCGCAGGCGGCAGCACTCAGCCCCGCATGCGCGGGGATAAACCGCAGCGCAACCAGTATCCCATATTAAACCATGTCTCAGCCCCGCATGCGCGGGGATAAACCGAATGTGGTTGAGCATTGGCAACCGAGTGCGTTCTCAGCCCCGCATGCGCGGGGATAAACCGCCGCGTGGAGTTGTTCAATCGTCTTTTCGGCACTCAGCCCCGCATGCGCGGGGATAAACCGCAGCAGTACAGATGGGAGAGCTGGCGGCCATGCTCAGCCCCGCATGCGCGGGGATAAACCGCGGCCGAAGGTAAAAGACATTTTGAAAAGGAACTCAGCCCCGCATGCGCGGGGATAAACCGCGCAACCGCGATCGGCTCTGCGCTAAAAGAGCCTCAGCCCCGCATGCGCGGGGATAAACCGCGGAGCCACGCTCTCAGCAGTTGGCAGGTAAACTCAGCCCCGCATGCGCGGGGATAAACCGGCAGCGGCGTGGCGGTGGCTGGAGGCGAATGCCTCAGCCCCGCATGCGCGGGGATAAACCGGTCGAGCAGGCGGCGATGGGCCACGTCCTCCGCTCAGCCCCGCATGCGCGGGGATAAACCGTGGACAAGACCATCGTCACGCCGGGGCTCGACCTCAGCCCCGCATGCGCGGGGATAAACCGGGCAGAAATCCCTGTCTTCAGGTTGAGCATGACTCAGCCCCGCATGCGCGGGGATAAACCGTTTTTTCAGGTCGTCCCGAAACTGCCGCGCGCCTCAGCCCCGCATGCGGGGGGATAAACCGCAAACCAACAGGCATGATCGCAACAAACGGAACTCAGCCCCGCATGCGCGGGGATAAACCGCGAATAAGGTAAAGGGCGCGGGGTTGCGAGAGCTCAGCCCCGCATGCGCGGGGATAAACCGGGCAAAAATCCCTGTCTTCAGGTTGAGCATGACTCAGCCCCGCATGCGCGGGGATAAACCGAAATGTGCGAACTGGGCGCGGCGTACACGATACTCAGCCCCGCATGCGCGGGGATAAACCGTAGCACAGTCGACGCGGGCGCTAGAGCGACGGGCTCAGCCCCGCATGCGCGGGGATAAACCGCCAGTCGGCGACACCAACGCGACCGGTAACGGCTCAGCCCCGCATGCGCGGGGATAAACCGGCAGCGGCGTGGCGGTGGTTGGAAACAAACGCCTCAGCCCCGCATGCGCGGGGATAAACCGTTTTTCAGGTGCACTATTCTTATTGGCGACGTCTCAGCCCCGCATGCGCGGGGATAAACCTCTAACCGGCGCGAATCTGACCGGCGCGAATCTCTCAGCCCCGCATGCGCGGGGATAAACCGGACACGTATCAGGGCAATGAAAAGCGCACCGACTCAGCCCCGCATGCGCGGGGATAAACCGACAGATTTGCATTCGTCATGCTGGCCTGATCCCTCAGCCCCGCATGCGCGGGGATAAACCGGCGGTTTCCAACGGCTCGACGCTTTCGGCATTCTCAGCCCCGCATGCGCGGGGATAAACCGATTTAGGGCTTTTTGACCGCCTCCACCGGGAGCTCAGCCCCGCATGCGCGGGGATAAACCGGGGACTTTTTGGCGCCGTACCGCAAAATGGCTCTCAGCCCCGCATGCGCGGGGATAAACCGCCATTTCTCATAGTAGACAGTGAAATCCTGAGCTCAGCCCCGCATGCGCGGGGATAAACCGACCTGATCATCAGTGAGAGGACGACCAACATCCTCAGCCCCGCATGCGCGGGGATAAACCGTCCGAAATTGTTCCGGACTGGATGCCGGGGGCCTCAGCCCCGCATGCGCGGGGATAAACCGGATTCTTCGGATTTCGGGGATAGGTTTTTTTCCTCAGCCCCGCATGCGCGGGGATAAACCGTACAGGCACCATGTCCGCCTTTACACCCGGTTCTCAGCCCCGCATGCGCGGGGATAAACCGTTTTGCAAGCAGCGCATGCGGCGGCCGCGAGGCTCAGCCCCGCATGCGCGGGGATAAACCGCACGCTTGTCTCGGTTGGAAACGCCATACTGGAAGAATGGAGAAAAGAAGCGGATTCCACGACACAAGAGTCAAACGGGACAGAAGGCGAGCCGTTTCACGTCCAGTCCCTGTCCACGCGGCTTGGCTTTCTTGACACCATTCGCGAACAGGTCGATGGCCATGTTGGTCAGCACATAATTAGCGCGGTCATCGAGCAAAAACAACTGGAAGGGACTGCCCAGCTTCGCGGGCAGAATATTCCTCTGCTTGCCGAGCAAACAGCCACCCTTGTGCGGCAGGTTGAACAGTTGCAGCGTGCCGCCGTTATAAGCGGTTTTGCAAAGGCAACACGCGAAGCCGCGCGAACCGAAGGCGATACGAACCTGCTGGCGGCGCAGCAAACGATGGCGGCCATCGAAAATCTCGTGGGCAGCACGCAGGAAGCGCTGACGAAAATGAGCGAGGCCGCATCAAAAGTCTCGGCGCACATGGCCATGAAGGACCCTGGACCAAAACGCCCTCCTCCGGCCCTGCTGTCCGGGGAGTTTCCAACGCCGCCCGTCGGGGGTTGATCGGCTTAGCTCATATTGAACAGGGCGGTGGAAAGATAGCGCTCGGCGGTATCGGGCAGGACGGTGACGATGGTCTTGCCTTCCATGTCCTCACGCTTGCCGATCAGGATCGCGGCCGCCACCGCCGCGCCCGATGAAATGCCGGCCAAAATCCCTTCCAGCCGCGCCAGACGCCGGGCGGTGGCCATGGCGTTGTCGTCGGCGATGCCGACAATCTCGTCGATAAGCGATGGATCGACCACGTCGGGAACAAAATTCGGCCCGATGCCCTGAATCTTGTGCGGGCCCGGCTTGCCGCCCGAAAGCACGGGGCTTGCCGAAGGCTGGACCGCCACAATATGAATGCCGGGCTTGCGGGCCTTCAAAACCTCGCCCACGCCGCGCACCGTTCCGCCGGTGCCCACGCCCGCCACGAACACATCGACATGGCCGCCCGTATCGCTCCAGATTTCCTCGGCCGTGGTGCACCGGTGGATGGCGGGATTCGCCGGATTGCTGAATTGCTGCAACATCAGCGCGCCCGGCGTGCTTTTCACGATCTCGTCCGCCTTGCGCACCGCGCCCGCCATGCCCTCGGCGGCGGGAGTCAGCACCAGTTCGGCGCCCATATAGGCCATCATCGCCCGGCGCTCCTGCGACATGTTGTCGGGCATGGTGAGGATCAGGCGATAGCCGCGCACCGCCGCGACAAAGGAAAGGCCGATGCCGGTGTTGCCCGAAGTCGGCTCCACCAGAACGCCACCCGGCCTTAGCCGCCCGTCAGCCTCGGCGGCTTCGATCATGCCGAAGGCGAGCCGGTCCTTCACCGAGGAAAGCGGATTGAACATTTCCAGCTTGGCAAGGATGACGGCCTTGCAGCCTTCCGCCTGCGGCAGGCGGTTCAGGCGCACCAGCGGCGTGCTGCCGATGGTTTCCGTGATGTCGTCATAGATTTTGTGGCGAAGCGCGGGGTCGAAGACCATTGCCCGATCATCACGGGAAGGGGCATGCGGGTCAATAGGGTCAAACGGATCATAAAGAGGCTCTTATGACCTTTTGCCCCTTTCGACCCTCAGTACGCCCCTTTGCGCGAGACCAGGGCCGGAATGGTTTTCAGGAGCAATATGATATCATGCCACAGCGTCCAGTTGCTGACATACCAGCGGTCCATCTCCACCCGGCGTTCATAGCTGATCTCGCTGCGGCCGCTCACCTGCCAAAGACCGGTGATGCCGGGGCGCGCCATCTTGTAATAAACGGCATCATCGCCATAGCGCGCGATCTCCGCTTCCGAAACCGGGCGCGGGCCGATCAGGCTCATTTCGCCGCGCAACACGTTGATAAGCTGCGGCAGTTCGTCCAGGCTCATCTTGCGCAAAAACCTGCCAATGGGCGTCACGCGCGGATCATCTTTCAACTTGCGGCCACGCGCCCACTCCGCGGCCGCGGCGGGATTCTCCTTCAAATGGCGCTTCAGCACCGCGTCGCCATTCGTCACCATCGAACGGAACTTGATGCAGCGGAACGGCTTGCCGCCCTGTCCCACGCGACGGTCCAGGCAAAGGGCCTTGCCGCCGTCGCGGCGGATAAGAAAGGCCATAACCGCGCAAAACGGCAGGGCAACCGGCGTCAGAATGCTGGCAAGGACAAGATCGAAAAGGCGCTTGGTGGCCCTGGAGAACGGCTGGTCAAGCGCGGCGCGGCGCACCAGAATCAGCGCGTCGTAACCGAAGAAATACCTGGTGGCCAGGTTTGAGACGGGAATATCCAGAACCGGCGGGCACACGGCATAGGGCACGTCCTGGCGCGCCAGCGCCGCCACGGCGAAGGAACATTCCTCCAACTGGGCGCCGTCCATGGCGATCAGGACAAAATCGGCGTCATGACGGTTGCACAGCTTCCGCCACGACCAGCCGGCGGCCGCGATTTCCTCGGCCACTTCGTGCGCCTGCGACGTGACTTCGTATCCAAGGCTTTTTTCTTCCGCCAGCGCTTCCCGCGCATGGCGGGCGGTACGGCCCGACCCGGCCAACAGGGTCCGCACCTGCCACAGACCCTGCTTGCGCAGATACGCGCGCATGAAAACGCGTCCGGTTAAAAGCAACAGGCCGGCGGAGACCCAGCTTCCCGTGACCCACAGACGGGAAATATCGTATTGAAACGTGGCGAACTGCAAAAAGCCTTCCATCAAAAGACAGACAGCGGTTACCTGGACAATCTGCCCTGCCTCCATCCAGAACGGGCTGCGATTGCGGTAATGCCCTTTGCTGAAAAAAACCAGCATGGCGGCCGCCGCCAGTCCCATATAATGCAGCAAATGGGCGATCTGGTCTTTTTTCCAGAAATCGGCGACGTCATGGCCCCAGATCAGGCTGCTCATGACGGCGGCGGCGATGAGCGAAATATAGAAGTTCAGCGTCAGAACAAAAAAATCGGCGAAAAACAGATTGACCGCCACCTTGTGAACGTCACGCAGCGGGCGCGTTTCCGCAGGCTGCAAAACATGCAACAAGGCAGCGTCACTGTTGGCGGGAGCATCAAGCGGCGACCCGCCGTCCCGCGGGGGCAGGGCGCGGGCAAGATTGTCTTTGAAACGGGCCGGCGTCATGGAAAAAATTTAACGATGATGATTATACGGCGCGCATATGGCGGCACGCATTTATATGAATATCCACGCCATAATTAAAGGG
>JANQEX010000089.1 GCA_028278105.1 Alphaproteobacteria bacterium
AACCGCCTTCGGCGGTTTCTGGATTCCGGCTTGTCCGCCTCCGCAAAGCTTCGGCGCGACGGGTGCGCCAAGACCTCGGCGTAGCCGAAGGCGAAGCCGAAGGCGAAGCCGAAGGCGAAGCCGGGCGCCGGAATGAGCAGCTATCTGTTTGATTTGATTCATTTCTAATTGAGCTTGGACCAAAGATGTGAATATTTTCGATTAAGAACAATCAAGAGATTGAAACTGGGGACCATTCTGTGGATAATGCCCCGCCGCGCAACACCCCACAATAGGTCGGACTTTGTCCCTGATCATGTCTTCTTCCGGCGAGAAACGCGAAGGACGCAAGGCAAGCCCTTCGCTGCTCATTTTTTCAGCAGCTTTCTTTGTTTTCATTGGTATCGCAGGCGCCCTTGGCTATGCGGCTTATGCGAACAGCGCGTTCTTCCGTTCGGCCGTAAGCGAACTGCGCCAGTCCTGGGACAATCAACTGCAACAGAGCGCCCTTCCTGAGCAGGAAGAGTTGCGAAAAACCATTGACGAAGAGTCGCGGATCCTGTCGCGCATCGAGGCGCGCTACCAGCGTCTTCAGGCGCTGGTTCTGTTCGGGATCGGCGCGCTGGCCGTGCTGCTGGCTTTCGGATTTGCCGCCTGGCGGCTGGGCGTTCGCCGGCCGTTGCGGCAACTCGAAGAAAGCTGCCGCGACCTGGCGGCAAGAAATCTGCGCGGCGAGTTGTGGGGCCTGACGCGCCCCGACATGTATGGCGGACTTGCACGAAGCATCTCCGATTTCCGCCGCTGCGTGACCGAGCTTGCCGACATGTCGGTCGAGGGCGGGGACGGCGTGCAACTTGTGCGCTTTTCCGGCCGCGGCTCGGCCGCGTTCAACACGCTGATCGGCGACCTGAAGGCGCAAATCCGCGCCCTGCAGGAAGACAGCGTCGCCATGCGCCTGAAAATGGAGCAAAGCGCCGATAACTGGCAGCGAAAGGCCGACGCGCTGGGCGACACGGTTTTGACCAGCAGCTCGAACCTGAACGACATCGTCGATGCCTCGCGCCAGCAGCTTGAATCGCTTCATGAAGGGCACCGCGAGGTTGAAAGCGGCGCCCGCCGCCTTGTCACCCGCTTTGAGCGGGACATGGAGGCGCTGAAGGAAATCGCCGCCGCGACCGGCCAGCGCGTGGCGCAGACCTTGACCGTTCTCAACGCCTCCGACCGCGACATGCGCCGCGCCGCGCAGCAAAACCTCGCGGCCAGCGAAACCTTCTCGACGCAGGCGGCCGATCTTTCCGGAAAACTGGCCGCCGCCACCACGTTGATGCGCGCCAGCGGCAAGGTGCTCTCCGAGACCACCGAGGCCGCCCGCTCCCGCTTCATGGACGCCGTGCAAAGCGTGGAGGCGCAGGATCAGGCGCTGCGCGGCTTCCTTTCCGAAACCGCCGACAAGACCGGCCAGATCGCCAGCCTGTATCACAGCATTTCCTCAAGCGCGGAGAAAGTGGAAACCGTGGTGGGCCGCTTTGACCTGCGCATCGCCGAGTTCGAATCCCGGAGCGATCAGGCCTTTACCCATATCGCCGCCGGCTCCGGCGCGATGGACGAGATGGCGGACAAGCTGGGCCGGGCGCATGATTTCATGACCGGGTCCATCGAAACCATGCGCGACCAGACCGACGCGCTGACGCGCATCCTGGCCTTGATCCGCGACGATTACGCCGACGGCATCAGGAAATTCCACGAGCAGGCCGCCGAAGCCGGTCCGGCCCTGGCCGGGTTGAAGGAAGCGGGCCACACCATCCATGAGCGGATCGAGAAGGATTGGGAGCTTTACGCCCGCCAGTCGCGCGAAATGCTGGGCGCCCTGGAAAAAGACGTGACGACCATGCATGAGCGCACGCTGGACGTCACGCGCAATACCGACCAGCTTATCACCAGCATCGGCGAGCAAAGCCGCCACCTGCACGACAGCGCCGGGCGCTTCGACCTTCAAATCGCCGCCATGGCGCAAAAGCTGGAAAACGCGGCCGGCCATATCGTGCGCAGCAATGATCAGGTGGCCAGCGCCACCGCCGGACAGGTCCGCGAGATTCACGAGGCGGTGAGCGAAATGATGCAGCGCCTCAGCCTGCTGACGCAGTTGACCGGCACGCTGGGCGGCATCGCCGGGCAACTCGGACAGGTGATCCCGTCCCTGGGCGACGCCACCGAGCTTCTTAAATCGGGCGCCGCCGCCCAGGGGCTTGCGCCGGATCCGCAACTTGCCACGAAGATCGACCGGCTTAACAGCGACTTCGCCCAGGCGCTTGCCGACATGCGCGGCGAGTTCGACGGCACGCGCGGCCAGATCACCCGCTGGGTGGAAACCCTCAGCGGCGGTTATCAAAAACTCGCCCAGCAAATCAACGGGTTCGACGGCGTTCTTGAGGAAAAGCTGGCGGCGCTCCGGCAAGGCGGCGACGGAAGCGCTCCCGCCGTGGTTGACGTGGACGCGGGCGAAGTGGTGCGCAAGCTGGCCCCGTCCCTCCAGCTTATCCACGAAAGCCTTGCCGACGAAACGACGTTCAACCGCCGCATGATCGGCACGGTGGAGAACCTGCGCGCCGACCTGAACACGCTGCGCGGCCAGATCGAAGACACGGCCGGAAACCTGAAGGGGATCGACGGCCTGATTGAAAAAGGGTTCGCGCGGCTTGGCCCCGTGGAAAGCAAAACCGCCCATGTGCCCACCGACGAGGCGGTGGCGGCCATGAACGCCGCCATCGGCACGCTGAGCGGCATGGCCGGCGACGTCATCAGGAAAATCTCAAACGCGGCGGGCGGCCTCCAGACAGGCCAGATAGCCGCACCCGACGCGGAGGATCTGGACGGGCTGACCCGGCAGATTGGCAAGATATCGCGGGAACTGGAGCGCTGCGCCGACCTTGGCGCGCATCTGGCCGAGACGCCCCAGCACGCGGCCGACCTTGTGCAATCGCGCCTGCTGGCGGAAGGCGTGATGAGCAGCATCGACCGCCTGCATCAAATCGCCGGAAGCATCACCCGCATGGCCGAACCCCTGACCGGCCAGCGCAAGGCGGGGTAAGTTATAAATCGGATTAAAAGCAGCCGGGCGTCCCCGCCTCCGTTTTTACGGGGATGGAGGCGACGGTTCTTCTTGATTGATGCTTGCTCTAGCCCAACGCAAATTCTTCATCCGGCCTGCGGGCGCCCATGACCCTGTCGAAAGCAAAGCGGCTGTCGCGGGCGTTAAACAGTCTGGCCAACAGGAGACGCAAGGCCGGCCCTCGCCGCCCGGCTGTCATGGCTTTTCCCAAGACAGGACGGGCCGGCGCGGCGGGAGTGGAATCCCAAATCATGGGCACCCCTCTTCGGGCGGATTTTGCGCGCTCGGCCCCGCGCGCCGCGTTGGGATTCGTATTGAGCGTGGCGTGGGAATAGCTTGTGTTTGGCGGAGAAACAACGGCCGCGCCGCTGTGATAGTCTCGCCGGATGTCGAAAAAACCCCTACCAGACAACGCGACACGCGGCACATGGATGCGCAGCCGTCCAAGAACCAAACCATAAAAGAACGAGGAACGGCCCAAAGCCGGGCCGCATGGCCTTGCATAAAGAAGCGCGCTCATTGGGTTGCCGCCCGTCTCCTTGAAGAAAAAACCCTAAACGGCGGACACGAAAATAACAACCCATCATTCCCGGCAATCTTGACCGCCCGCCGCAAAAGTCCTAAACACGGCAGGCTTAATTGATAAGGCGGGCACATAGCTCAGCGGGAGAGCACTACCTTGACATGGTAGGGGTCACAGGTTCAATCCCTGTTGTGCCCACCAGTTTCACGCCAGGGCGGGAAACGGGAGCAGGCGCGTGCTTCAAGCCTCTTCCAGCACTTCGGCCAGAGGGTGGATTTTCTTCAGGGCTTTCTGCTCGCTTATTTCGGCTTGCGCCAAATCATGGCGGGTTTGCAGATTGATCCAGAAGGCCGCGCCGTTGCCAAACAGCTTGCCAAGCCGCAGGGCCGTTTCCGGCGTGATGCCGCGCCGCCCCAGCACAATATCATTCAGCCGGGTGCGGGGCAGACCCATGGCCCTGGCCGCCGCGTTCACCGAAAGCCCGTATCCGGCCAGAAACTGGCGTTTCAGGATGCCGCCCGGATGCGAAAGATGCGTCTTGGCCATGATCTTCTCCTAATGGTAGTCCACACATTCAACGTCATGGGCATTGCCGCGCGCAAACCGGAACACGATACGGAACTGCCGGTTAACCCGTATGCTCCAATATCCCGCCCGGTTGCCGGACAGCTTTTCAAGCCGGTTGCCGGGCGGCACGCGCAAGGTTTCGACCTTTTCCGCCGCGTCCAGCATTTGCAGCTTGTCCAGCGCCTGTTGCCGCAAGGCCGGGGGCATGCGCCGCGCTTCGCCGTTTTCCCATAACCGCCGGGTTTCCTTGCTGGCGAAGCTTTTAATCATAAAAGCATTGTAACGTTTTTCGTTACAAACGTCAACGGTCCCGGACAACGGAAATGCCCTTGAAATGGACAAAAACACGCCCCATGATGAATCCGGTGAAATCTTTTATCCTGTGACAAACATGCCTGAAAAAATCGCCGTCATCGGTCTTGGCTATGTGGGGCTGCCCCTGGCGCTGGCCCTCGCCCGCGCCTTTCCGGGACAGGTGACGGGCTATGACCACTCGAAAACGCGCATCGACGCGCTGAAGCAGGGGCATGACTGGGCGGGCGAGGAAAACCTTGAAGACATCGACACGGCGGACCTGCATCTGACGAAGGATGCGCAAGAGCTTGAAGGAACCAGCTTTTTCATCGTGACCGTGCCGACCCCCATCACCGGGGACAAAAAGCCCAATCTAACCCCCCTCCATTCGGCCTGCGCGACCATTGGCAAAATCCTGAAAGAAAACAAAAACAAGCCTCCGGTGATCGTCTTTGAATCGACCGTTTATCCGGGACTGACCGAGAAAATCTGCGGGCCCGCGATTGCCGGGGTATCGGGATTGCCGAAAAGCGCCTTCCGCCTTGGCTATTCGCCGGAGCGCATCAATCCCGGCGATCCGAACCACAGGCTTGAAAACATCCTGAAAATCATCGCCGCCGAGGATGACGCGACGCTGGCGCGGCTGGAAGCCGTTTATGGCGCGGTGATAAAGGCCGGGCTGCACAAGGCCCCCTCCATCGCCGTGGCCGAAGCCGCCAAGGTGCTGGAAAACACCCAGCGCGACCTGAACGTGGCGCTGATGAACGAGCTGGCCGTCATCTGCGACCGGCTGGACATCCGCACCCATGACGTGCTGGAAGCCGCTGGCACCAAATGGAATTTCCTGCGCTTCACGCCGGGGCTGGTAGGCGGGCATTGCATCGGCGTGGACCCCTACTATCTGACCACCTGCGCGCAAAGCCTTGGCTATGAGCCGGAAGTGATCCTGGCCGGGCGGCGCATCAATGACGGCATGGGCGCATTCATCGCCCGAAAGCTGGCGGATTGGCTGAAGGCAAGGGATAAAGACCCTTCTTCCGCGCGCATTGCCATTTTGGGCCTGACTTTCAAGGAAAACGTGCGCGACCTGCGCAACAGCCGCGTGCCCGACATCGCCACTGCGCTGAAGGGCTGGAATACCGTACCGTTGATTCATGATCCCATGGTGGATGAAGCCATGGCGGCGGCGGAATATGGTCTCGAACTTGTTTCGCGTGAAGCTCTAACGAATCTGGACGCGCTGGTGCTGGCCGTGCCGCACAGGGTTTTTCTTGACCGGATTGATGCCTATCTTGCCGGTCTTGCTCCCCATGGGCTGGTGATGGATATCAAGTCGGCGATTGATCCGAAGTCCGTCGCCCCGCGCTTCTATTGGAGCCTATAGAGAATGATCGAATATGACAGGTTCCCATGTTCCCGCCCCTACTTTCATGGGGTAAACTCCAACCGGGATCCAGTGTGTTTATAATTAAACTGGATTCCCGCTTGCACGGGAATGCCTGTTAGGGCTTTGCTTTGTATTATTTGGTCCTCATAGGGTCATCATGCATGTTCTTCTGACCGGCGTAGCCGGATTTATCGGCTATCACTGCGCGCAGCGCCTGCTGAAAGACGGCCATGCCGTCACCGGCATCGACAATCTGAACAGTTATTATGATGTGAAACTGAAAGAAGCGCGGCTTGCGCGGTTGCAGGGCCATAAGGATTTCCGTTTTGTCAAACAGGATATTTCCGTTCCCGGCCTGCCGCGGATCCTTGAGCACGAAGCGGGAAACGGCGTGACCCATGTGCTGCATCTGGCGGCGCAGGCGGGCGTGCGTCATTCGCTGGAAAACCCCCGCGCCTATCTGGATTCAAATCTGGCGGGGCCGCTTGGCATTCTGGAATACGCCCGCGCGAATAAAATGACGCATGTTGTTTACGCAAGCTCTTCTTCCGTTTATGGTGGCAACACCAAAACACCCTTTTCGGTGAAGGATCCCGTTGAGCATCCCGTTTCGCTCTACGCCGCCACCAAGCGCGGGGGCGAACTGATGGCCGAAACCTATGCCCACCTGTTCGCCATTCCCTTGACAGGATTGCGCTTTTTCACGGTTTACGGGCCCTGGGGACGGCCCGACATGGCGGCCTATCTGTTCTGCCGTAAAATTATCGACAACGCGCCGATTCCCGTTTTCAATCATGGCGACATGCAACGCGACTTCACCTATATCGACGACATCGTGGACGGCGTGATGGGCGCGCTCGCGCGCGCGCCCAAGGCCGGGGACGGCAAGGCGCCACATAACATTTATAACCTTGGCAACGCGCATCCCGAAAAACTGACCGATTTTATTGCCGGGATCGAGCGCTGTCTTGGCAAGAAAGCGGCCTATGATTTCAAGCCCATGCAGCCCGGCGACGTGCCCGTCACCTCCGCCGACATCACGGAAAGCACCCGCGATTTCGGCTTCCAGCCGCGCGTGAACATCGCCGAAGGCCTGGAACGCTTCGTCGCGTGGTTCAGGGAATATCACAAGGTGGCCTGATGCGCACGATAGCCGCATTCGTTGCCTTTGTTTTCATCCTGCTGATCGGCGGCGGGCTGGCGGTATCGTTTTTCGCCTCCAGCCTGAACGGTCCGGGGCCGCTGGACCATCGAAAAAACCTTATCGTGCCCAAGGGGGTGAGCGTTTCGGCCATTGGACGCGAGTTGGAGCGGGAAAAGGTGGTGTCCAGCCGCACCCTGTTCCTGTTCCGCCACTGGCTGGACGGCAAGCCGCCGCTCAGGGCCGGCGAATACCAGTTCCGCCCGCATATCACCTTGCGCGAGATCGTCGCCATGATGTCCAAGGGCAACGTCGTGGTGCGCAAATTCTCCATGCCGGAAGGACGCAGCAGCGCGGAAGTGATCGCCGCCCTTGCGCAAGAGCCCGCGCTGACCGGCGAGGTTCCGCCCGTGCCGCCGGAAGGATCGCTGGCGCCCGACACCTACCGCTTTTTCCATGGCGACACGCGGAAGAAGCTGGCCGATCAGATGCAAAGAGACATGCGGGAGCTGGTGGATTCCGCCTGGATCCAGCGCACCCCCGGCCTGCCCTATCAAACGCCGCGGGAATTGGTGGTGATGGCCTCGATCATCGAAAAGGAAACCGGCGTGGCCGACGAACGCGCGCGCGTGGCCGGTGTTTTCGTCAACCGCCTGAAAAAGGGCATGCCGCTGCAATCGGATCCCACCGTGATTTACGGCATCACGCTCGGCAAGCAGCCTCTGGGACGCGCGTTGACTTACGCGGACCTGGACAAGCCAACGCCTTATAATACTTATCAAATCCGCGGCATGCCGCCGGGACCGATCTGCAATCCCGGCAAGGCCTCGCTGCTGGCCGCCGCCAATCCTGAAATCCACAATTACCTCTATTTCGTGGCGGACGGCTATGGCGGGCACAAATTCGCCGCCACGCTGGACGAGCATGAAAGGAACGTCATCGCCTACCGCAAGATCATGAAACGGCGGAAAGAGGCGGGAGAAAAGTAAAGAGTGAAAAACAACAGACGGTGTTATCCACGAGACCGCCACGAGCGGCTATCCGGGACATTCTTCCCATAAGTGAAGAGCAAAAATGTCTGAAGGACCATCCAATGAAAGACCATTCCAAAGCCGTCATTCCGGAAAGGGCGAGCGGAGGCGAGCCCTTATCCGGAATCTTGTGCTCTTAAAGGAAAGAGGTCCTGAATAAAGCTCGCGCCGCTCGCTTTTTCAGGATGACGCGGTTTGTTGTTTTTTCACTTTCCGCTTTCTGCTTTTAACTTACCTTCTCCCACCCTTTTTCGCCCTGCTGCCAATAGGCAAGGGTTTGGCCCTGATCCTTGTATTGCTGCCAACGGGCGCGGGCGGCGGCGACCGCCGCATCATCACCGCCATCAAAAATCTCGCACGCCAGATCGTAATCACCAACATGCCGTGAAGCCGCCCCACAGGTGAGCATCAGCACATTGGCCTTGTTGGGATTTTCGTCCTTCTCGGTGATCCAGACGGGCTGGTCTTCGGCAAAGCCGTCCTCCGCCGTGCCATGGGGAAGAAAGCCGTGATCCCGATAGGTCCAGAGATGGCGGGCGAGATGCTCGACCCGCTCGGCGGAATCCGTCATCACCACCGCGCGCCAGCCACGCGCCAGCGTTTTTTCAAGCAGCGCCGGCAACGCTTCTTCCAGCGCGTTGCGCGTCAGGTGATAAAAGCGGATTTCGGTCATGAAGCTCGCCAACATTCATTGTCATTGCGAGGGAGCTTTGCTCCCGAAGCAATCCCGTTATCATTCTGGATTGCGGATGACCGACCCCGGCCTCCGCGCAATGAAAGCTTTTCTAACTCTCATAATTCTCCTCAACAAGCCTGTTCAACAGCCGCACGCCGAAGCCCGCGGCGCCCTTGGGCGTGAGCGGCAGATCACGCTTGGCCCAGGCCGTGCCCGCGATATCCAGATGCGCCCAGGGCGTTTTGTTTTCGATAAAGCGGGCAAGAAACTGCGCCGCGTAAATGCTGCCCGCCACGCGCTCGTTGGAGGCGTTTTTCATGTCGGCGATACTGGAATTGACCTGGCGGTCATAGGCCTCGTTCAGGGGAAAGCGCCAGAGCTTTTCCTCCACCTCCCTGCCGGCGTCAAAAAGCTGCTCCGCCAGTTTGTCGTCATTACTGAAAAGACCGGCATGCTCGTTGCCCAGAGCCAGGATGATGGCCCCGGTAAGCGTGGCAAGATCAATCACCGCTCTTGGCTTGAACTTGCGCTGGACGTAAGTGAGCATATCGGCCAGCACAAGGCGGCCCTCGGCGTCGGTATTAATCACCTCGATTGTCTGGCCCGACATGCTGGTCACAACATCGCCCGGACGCTGCGCGCCGCCGTCGGGCATGTTTTCGACCAGCCCCACCACGCCGACCGCGTTCACTTTCGCCTTGCGCGCGGCAAGGGAAAACAGGGTGCCGATCACCGCCGCCGCGCCGGCCATGTCGTGTTTCATGTCTTCCATGCCATGGGAGGGCTTCAGCGAGATGCCGCCGGTATCGAAGGTCACGCCCTTGCCCACGAAGGCGAGCGGCGCGCCCTTCCCGCCTTTCCAGGAAAGGCTGACAACGCGCGGCGGGTTGGCGCTGCCCTGCGCCACGCCAAGAAGGGCGTTCATGCCAAGCGTCTTCATCTGCGCGGGACCCAATACATCCACCTTCACGCCCAGGCTTTTCATGCTTTGGCATTCTTTCGCCAGCGATTCAGGATAGGCGACGTTGGCGGGTTCCGACACGAGGCTGCGGGTGAAAAACACCCCTTCCGCAATGGCCAGAAGCGGCGCGAACGCGCGGCGGGCTTTTTTTTCATCCCGGCAAAGCAGGACAAGATGATTCAGGACCGGGCGCTTGTCTTTTGGCGTTTTGGTGAAATATTTGTCGAAACGGTAGGAGCGCAGGAGGAATCCCTGCGCAAAATGCGCCTCGGCGTCCGCCGGAGCGGTTTTGGATTTTGGCGGCAAATCAACAAGCGCGGAAACCTCCGCCACTTTCGCGGCAGGAATGGCGGCGCAGGCCGCGCCACCCGCCTCGGCAATTCCCTGAAGGGTGATGTCCGCCGCCTTACCCAGCCCCACCAGAAGAATACGCGCATATTTGCCCTGGCTGAGAAGGCTGAGCGTCTCGTCCTTCCTGCCCTTGAAGCCGTGGACGCCTGCCGCGGCTTTCAGATCAACGCCGTGCTTTTCCAGCGCGCGGGCGGACGCGCCCCATTCCGGCCCCTCGGCCATGGCGAGAACAAGGCAGCCTTTTTTCGGCAGGGCCGGGGGTGAAAAGGTTACTTTCATGGCAAGGCCGGTTTTGAAGGTTGGAGAATGGATTCAAGGCTGAAAGGATATTGGGCCTGTGGCGGTTTGTGTCAAGAAAAGCTTGGTAACGCCACGCATGGCATGGCGAAGCAATCCAGAATGTAACCGCCAGTCACAAGATTGCTTTTGTGATGGAACTTTTCCCCTCCCCTTGCCTGCCTTCGTTAAAGCTACGGCAAAACGGTTGGGAAAGAGAACCCCTCACCAGCAAGAACCAAGGGTTTAGCCGCTTCGCGTCTAAACCCAAGTTCTTGCAACCTCTCCCTCAAGGGGAGAGGAAGAATCTCCCCTCCCCCAACCCCTCCCAGGAGGAGGGGAGATTGGTTATCCTTTTTCTAAAAGTGCTTTTGAAATTGGCCATAATATTCTGGATTGCTTCGCCCCGCTTTCAGCGGGGCTTGCAATGACGATTTTCTTTTCCCTGCCTTGACCTGCACATGAAGAAGCCCGAAACTCCTGTCCTTCCTTGAGCCTTGAGGAGCGAGTCATGGGCGCAAATCCAATTTCAGTCGCCATCGCCGTCGTGTTGATCGGCCTGGCCGTGGCCGGCTTTGGCGCGGCACAGCCCGCTTTGGGCGGCGTCTTCATCGCGCTTGCCGTGATCGTGGTGGCGGGGCTGAAAATGGCCCAGCAATGGGAACAGGCCGTGGTGCTGCGCGCCGGCAAGTTCAACGGCATCAAGGGACCGGGACTTTTCTTTATCATTCCCATTCTTGACGACGTGGTCGGGCTGGTGGACACCCGCCTGCGCACCACGCATTTCGTGGCCGAGCAAACACTGACCCGCGACACCGTTCCGGTGGATGTGGACGCGATTATCTTCTGGATCGTGACCGACGTCCGCAAGGCCGCGCTGGAGGTCATGAATTATCAGGCCGCCGTCGCCTGGGCCTCGCAGACATCCTTGCGCGAGATGATCGGCGAAACCGAGCTTGCCACCATCCTTTCCGACCGCGCCGCCGCCGACAAGCGCCTGCGCACCAGCATCGACGCCAAGACCGCCGGCTGGGGCATTCACGTGAAATCCGTGGAAATCCAGGACGTGAAGATCCCCGCCGCCCTGCAGGACGCCATGAGCCGCCAAGCCCAGGCCGAGCGCGAACGCAAGGCCCGCGTGATCCTCGGCACGGCCGAAGCCGAAATCGCCCGCAAATTCGTCGAAGCCGCCGAGACCTACGGCAGTAACCCCGTGGCGCTGCATCTGCGCGGCATGAACATGCTCTATGAAAGCGTGAAGGAGCGCGGCAGCACCATTATCGTGCCCGCAAGCGCGGTGGAGAGCATGAATTTCGGCGGCATCGCGGGCATGACGGCGCTGGCGCAGGGCGCTCCCGGCTCCCAGGCAAAACCCGCGCCGCACAAGGACAATGCGCCCCCCGGCGGACCGTGGACGCCGCCAAAGACGTAAAATGTGGAAGGGTTCGGACCCATTGGGCTAGAGTCAGGACCCGATTGAATTAGGGTTCAAACTCAACTAATGAATCAAACCAAACAGATAACTGCTCATTCCGGCGGAAGCCGGAATCCAGCAACCGCCGAAGGCGGTTGCATGTTGCCGAAGGCAACATGCTGGACCCCGGCTGGAGCCTG
>JANQEX010000117.1 GCA_028278105.1 Alphaproteobacteria bacterium
CGCGAGTTCCAGCAGACCGTCGTCATCAACGGGCAGCGGCAAAGCGCCTATGGCACCGCCTGCCGCCAGCCCGACGGAAGCTGGCAGATCGTGAGCTAAAGTTGCCGGAATAAAATCCGGAAAGCCGGTCCCCTGGGACCGGCTTTTTCCTTTATGGTACAACGCTATATATTTCCGCGCCGCGGCAGACGTTGTTTTTGCGCGGCTTTGGTGAGACATTGAACCCATGCGTGATCCCTATACGGTTTTGGGCGTTTCCCGCTCCGCCAGCGACGACGAGATCAAGTCTGCCTATCGCAGGCTTGCCAAGAAATTTCATCCCGACCTCAACCCCGGCGAAAAGGATATCGAGCACAGGTTCAAGGAGATCAACGCCGCCCATGACCTGCTTTCCGATCCCGCCAAGCGCGCCAAATTCGACCGGGGCGAGATGGACGCCGCCGGGAACGAGCGCGCTCCGCCGCGCTATAGCCGGCGCGGCTCCCGCGCCGGCCCGGACATGTCCGATTTTTCCGATTTCGTGGCCGAGGATGTTTTCGCCGACCTGTTCGGCGGCGCGCGAGCGCGCGGCACGCGCTTCACCGGCTGGGGTGCGGGCGACGATCCTTTTGCCGACACCCGGCACCGCGCCACGCGCGGACCGGACGTGCACCAGATCCTGCATGTGTCGTTCGGCGAGGCCGCCAGGGGCGCCCGCAAGCGCGTCAGCCTGCCCAGCGGCAAGATCATCGAGGTGGCGGTTCCCCCCGGCTCCGAACATTTATGCAAGCTGCGCCTGAAAGGCCAGGGCCAGCCGGGCAGCGGCGGCCATGGCGACGCGATTGTCGAGATCCATGTGGAGCCGCATCCCTTCTTCACCCTCAAGGGGCAGGACGTTCACATGGAGTTGCCCGTGGCGTTCTACGAAGCGGTGCTGGGCGCTTCCGTCTCCGCCCCCACGCTGGACGGGCCCGTGGAAATCCGGATTCCCAAGAGCGCCAATACCGGCGCCATCCTGCGCCTGCGCGGCAAGGGCGTCGCCGATCCGCAAGGCGTGCGCGGCGACCAATATGTAAAGCTGAAGGTCGTCTTGCCGGATTCCGGCGCCGAGACGCTCCAGAAATTCGCCGAAAAATGGGCCCACAACCATCCCTACGACCCGCGCAAGAAGGCGGGGATTGTTTGACAGGGCCCGAAGGGGGAAAAGGACCCGCAAGGGTCCAGATTCTCCATCCAGGCCCAGGAAGGATTCCGCCGGGTAAATACCGGCAATCCTCACCCCTTGCCTCCGCTTTTCGCTGCGATTAACTTCAGGCCGTCAATTCATCGCGGAGCTTCACAAGGCATGACACAGGACCGTGCGCCCATCGCGGGCGAACTCATGAAAGGCAAGCGCGGACTGATTTTAGGCGTCGCCAATGACCGGTCCATCGCCTACGGCATCGCGCAGGCCGTGGCGGCGCAGGGAGCCGATCTCGCCGTCACCTATCAGGGCGAGCCGCTGGCCAAGCGCGTCGTCCCGCTGGCCGAGGGTCTCGGCGCGGGCATCATCCGGCAAACCGACGTGCAGAACGAGGAAAGCCTGGACGCCCTTTTCGCCGCCATCCGGGAAAAATGGGGCGGGCTTGATTTTCTGGTCCACTGCATCGCCTTTTCCGACAAGAACGAGCTGGACGGCAAATACGCCAGCACCAGCCGCGCCAATTTCCTGAACACGATGGACATCTCGTGCTACTCCTTCACCAACCTCGCGCGCCGCGCGGCGGAGCTGATGCCCGAAAACGGCGGGAGCATGCTGACGCTGAGCTACATCGGCGCCGAGCGCGTGATGCCCCATTACAACGTGATGGGCGTGGCCAAGGCGGCGCTGGAGGCCAGCGTGCGCTATCTGGCGGTGGACTACGGCCGCCACAACATCCGCGTCAACGCGCTGTCGGCCGGGCCGATCAAGACGCTGGCCGCCAGCGGCATCGGCGATTTCCGCTATATTCTGCGCTGGAACGAGATCAACGCGCCCCTTGGCCGCAACGTCACCACGCTGGAAGTGGGCAACATGGCCCTTTTCCTGCTCAGCGATCTCGGCGCCGGCGTGACGGGCGAAACCATCCATGTCGATTCCGGCTATCACGCCATCGGCATGGTCTCGGTGAAAGGCGTGGACGCCCTGGCCGATCTGCTGAACACCATGCGGGCGGGCAAGGCTTCCGCTTAGGAAATCGTCATTGCGAGGAGGCCTGAAAGGCCGACGAAGCAATCCACACCCCAGGCATTCCCGCGCAAGCGGGAATCCAGTTTAATTATAAACAAACTGGGTCCCCGCTTTCGCGGGGACGCTAGATAATATCAAATCCTGGATTGCTTCGCTCCCGTTGGTCGCTCGCAATGACCTTCGGATTTCCGGGAAAAGCTTTCTAAACCGCCGTTCTCATGCCAGAATAGTTCCATGACCGCCGGAAACTCTTTCGGAACCCTGTTCCGCTTCACCACATGGGGCGAAAGCCACGGACCCGCCATCGGCGTGGTGATTGATGGCTGTCCGCCGCTCATTCCGCTCGGCGAAGCTGACATCCAGCCTTTTCTCGACAAGCGCCGGCCCGGCCAGTCTTTCTACACCACCCAGCGCAAGGAGGCCGATCAGGTCACCATCCTCTCCGGCGTGTTCGAGGGGAAGACCACCGGCGCGCCGGTCAGCCTGCTCATCGCCAATACCGACACGCGCCCGAAAGATTACGAAGAGATCAGGGATAAATTCCGCCCCGGCCACGCCGATATGACCTATCTGGCCAAATACGGCATCCGCGACTGGCGCGGCGGCGGGCGCGCCTCGGCCCGTGAAACAGCCTGCCGCGTGGCGGCCGGCGCGGTGGCCCGCAAAATACTCGGCGATACGATCAAGGTGCGCGGCGCGCTCGTGCAGATGGGCCCGCACAAGATCAGCCGCGACGCCTGGGACTGGAACGAAGTGACCCGCAATTCCTTTTTCACGCCCGACGCGGGCGCCGCGCGCGTTTTCACCGGTTATCTTGAAGATATCCGCAAGCGCGGCTCCTCCATCGGCGCGGTGGTCGAGGTTGCCGCCAGCGGCGTTCCCGCCGGGTTGGGCGAGCCCGTTTACGACCGGCTGGACAGCGACCTCGCCCGCGCGCTGATGAGCATCAATGCCGTGAAGGGCGTGGAGATCGGCGCGGGCATGGGCGCGGCGGAGCTTTCGGGCGAAGAAAATGCCGACGAAATGGAAATCGGCGATAAAGGCGGCCTGCGATTCCTCTCCAACAATGCGGGCGGCATTTTGGGCGGCATTTCCACGGGGCAGGACATTGTCGCCCGCTTCGCGGTAAAGCCCACAAGCTCCATCCTCATCCCCCGCCGCTCGGTTGATCTCGCCGGAAAAAATATTGAGCTTTCCACCAAAGGCCGCCACGATCCATGCATTGGTATTCGCGCCGTGCCGGTGGGCGAGGCCATGATGGCTTGCGTTCTGGCCGACCATTTGCTGCGTTTCCGCGTTTCCAAAGCATAGATTTATCAGACATTTGGCACAAAGCCCTTCACAAATCCCGTAACGGCATGTAAGTTTTCCCGTTTGAAGTAATAAAACTGGCAGCTTTACAATTTAAGCGATTTTGCATTTGATGACCGTGCCCGGAACCCCTGAACAGGAGTTTGCGCATGCATAAGACCGTCCAATCTCATTCCACCTATGCCATCTGGCAAAAATGGGCCAAGGTGCTGAGGCGCCAGCTTGACCGCATTGCCGAAATCTACGAGGTGCATGAGGAAGGGATCGCCGCGCGCCGGTTGCACGAGTTCAACGGGCGTCTCAAGCTTTTCATTGATCCCGTGGCGAACGCGCAGGAACTTGCCAAGCGCAATTTCAACATCGCGGGCCATGTCAACAACATCTATCTCCTGGCGCTGGGCTCGCTGGACCTTCTGTTCCGCGAGGCGCTGACCTTTCTTCCCGGCGTCTCGGAGGACATGCAACGCATCCTGAATTCGCCGCCGTCGGGGCAGTGCAACGGCCGCACCGCCAGCGATATCTTCAAGGGACCCCACGGCACGGTGCATGAAGGCATCGGGCGCGGGACAACCGAAGACCATGGCAGCCTGCCCTGGATTCTTTTCCTTCTGGTTGAAGAAGCCGAACAGGGCGGATCGGACTACTTCTCCCTGGGCCTGGCCCATTCCGAAGAAACGGCCGGCCGGGCGCAGGCGCAGCTTGAACCGCACAAGGCCGACCTGATTCATCGCCGCTCCCGCATCACCGCCACCGGCGTGCAGTAAAATGAACGCCATTATCCTTTATTCTTTCGCGCCGGGGCGCTAGCATAACCCCATGCCCCAACGCTATTCGGAACGCGCGCCATTTAACGACTGGTGGTACTGGTCGGAATGCCTGGTCAAACGCTTTTTGACCATGGAGGAGATTTACCGCGAAGTGGGCGAATTCGACCGCGCCGCCGAGATCGGCGGACTTGCCAAAAAGCTCAAGTCGAACTGCATGGTTCCGGTGGAAGCCATGCGCAAGGGCATGAAGACCGACGCGGAAAAGGCGGAAGTCAAGCGCCTGGAAGAAGCCGCCATATACGAGGCGGCGCAGATGTTCCGCGAAATCCTCTACAACTTCCCCTTCATGTCGTCGTCGATTCAGGAATTCCTGGGCGTGAAGTGGGACGAGTTGAAATGGGACGATCCCGTGGAGGAGCTGGATGAATTCGGCAACCCCAGAAAGAAAAAGCGCCGCTCCAGCGGCGATGTCCGCATTCTGGAACTGTTCTGGGGCCCGCAGGCGCGGCAGGATGAAGGTATTCGCAGCGGCAAGGTGGAAGACGGCGGGCTGCCCGGCATTCTCAACAATCTGATGATGGCCGAAAAATCATCCAGCAACCGCCAGCCCACCGAATACGGCCAGTTCATGCAGGCGGCCGCCACCCAGCAATTCCTCAACGTGAAAAAGGTGGAAGGCAACAAGAACAAGGCCGCCGTCATCAGCTTCAAGCCGCCGGGCGGGATATAACAACATATGGCGTCATCCCGGAAAGGCGAGGCCCGAAGGGCCGAGCCTTATCCGGGATCTTGCACCATCATGGGAAAAAGATCCCGGACAATGGCTCGCTCACGCTCGCCATTTCCGGGATGACGGCAAAGCGGCACAAAAAAAAGCCCCCCGCTCGCGCGGGGGGTCAAGGCGTCCCACCACTGTTGGTTGCCCACCGGTTGTACCCACCGATTAACTCGTGATCCTTTTAAATACCGATTCCTTGCAACACGGCAACACCACCTTACCGGTCAACTTACTCCTTGGCGCAGGCGAAATACTGCATCGTGGCGGATTCACGAATGCCACGCGCCGCCAGCGTCTTCCCTGAAAGGCTCCCAATATAACCATATCCCGCGGGGCAGGTGGGCTCCTGCGTTTTTGCCACGGCCATTTCCAGAACATAGCCCGCGCCGGTTTTGGCCGGGGCCCCGCATTTCACCGTACGGCTCGCCTTATCAAACAGCGGAACACCCTCGGAACAGGAACGGGTAAAGGCAATTTCCCTGGCCAGCGGCTGCGCATGGCCATAGGCGACAACACAAAGAGCCAGGACAAGCGTCAATGCAAACAGATGTTTCATGGGTCATCTCCTTCGTGGGCAATTGCGCTCATCGTAGGAGATTTCGCTTAAGCGGCATTTAATCATTGCGCGCATTTGATTCAAACTTTAGCGGCCGCGCGCCAGGACGCGCGGCGCGCGCGCGCAATGTTTTCGTGGATTTTTTTTATTCCGAAATTCGCAAAATTTGTCTCGAATTTTATCGATTGCGTTTTTTGCAAAAAATTTCCCCGCTTTTTTCGCGCGGCGGCTTTCACGCGCTTGCGCGAAGCAATGTTTTTCAGGCCCGGCCGCGCAGAATCCTTTCGACGAATTCCGCAAGATCGCCGCCCTTGAACAAAAATCCCTCCACTCCGGCGGCGCGGGCCGCTTCAAGGTCGCTCGGATAATCGCCCACCAGAAAGCTGGCGCCCGCGTCGATGCCATGCTTTTCGATCAGCGCCTTTAGCATGCCCGGCTTCGGCTTGCGGCAGTTGCAGTCCTTCAGATATTCGCCCCGGCCCTCGGTGGGGTGATGCGGGCAATAGACGAATTCCCCGATTTCCGCGCCGTGCCGGGCCATTTCCTCCGTCATCCAGCGGTGCAGGGCCTGCACGGTTTCCTCGGTGTAATAGCCGCGCGCCACGCCCGCCTGGTTGGTGACGACGAAAGCCCTGTAGCCCGCCGCGTTGACCTTCTTCACCGCTTCGAACGCGCCTTGAACCCATTCGATCTGGCCGGGCCGGTGGGCGTAGCCGGTATCCAGGTTCAGCACGCCATCGCGGTCGAAAAAGGCGGCTTTAGAAATCGTCATCGATATACGAGCAAATCAGGTGCCCGACGGCAATGTGCATTTCCTGAATGCGCGGGGTCTGGCCGGAGGGCGCCTTGATGCATACATCGCAAAGCGGGGCCAGCCTGCCGCCGCCGGATCCCGTCAGGCCGACCACCTTCAGGCCTTTGGCCTTCGCCGCCTCGGCGGCCTTCAGGATATTGCCGCTGTTGCCGCTGGTGGAAAGGACCACCAGAAGATCGCCTTTTCTGGCAAGCCCGCCGATCTGGCGCGCGAAGACCATGTCGTAGGAATAGTCATTGGCCAATGCCGTGAGGGTCGACGTGTTGCAGTGAAGCGCCGTCGCCGGCAGCGCGAGCCGCTCTTTATGCCAGAAGCGCCCCACCAGTTCGGCGGCCAGATGCTGGGCATCGGCGGCCGATCCGCCATTGCCGCAGAAAAAGACATGCCCGCCCGCTTTCAGCGTTTCGGCGGCCATGGACCCGGCCAGCTCGATTTCTCCCGCCTGCTCGCCCAGATTGCGGAAATTCTCCTCGCATTGCGACAGGCTTTCGGCGATGCGCTCGCGGCTCATGATCTCTCCCGGTTCTTACGGCTTTCCCGGCCCGAAAAGCTGGTTCTTGACGCGGGCCATTTCGGCCTGTCCGGCCTGCATCTGGCGTTGCGCGGAAGCGGAAATGACGGCGTTGGCGGCCTCGGCGTCGGCCCGCGCCTCGCGGGACAGGCAGGCCAGGTAATCCTGCATCTGCCGCACATACTGGTTGTAGCTGGCGAGCGCCGTGTTCATCGCGCTTGCGGGCGATTCGCCGCCGACGCCCACAAAGGCGGGCGCAATCGGCCGGGCGCACATGGTGGATTGCCACAGCCCCTTGCCGTTGGACACATTCACCTCGCCTGCTTGTGTGGATGTTGCAAGCATCAAAAAAACAAAGCACAGCCATAGCAAGCTTATGAAACGGCCCCTCCCATAAGAGGTCATGCCCGCGGAGGCGGGCATCCACGCTTTAAAATTTCTTTGTTTGCAATCAAAAGAATTAAAGCGTGGACCCCCGCCTTCGCGGGGGTGACGGACAAGGAAATTCCCACTATTCATATTTCAATCTCCCTACTGTGCCGCGGCGGTCTTTTCCCGCGCGCGGGCTTTTTTGGCAAGGCGCTCGGCCTTCAGGTATTCGGCCAGGGCAAAGGCCAGTTCAATCGCCTGGCTGGCGTTCAGGCGCGGATCGCAATGGGTGTCGTAGCGGTCGCCCAGATTGCTTTCCGATATCGCCACAGCCCCGCCCAGGCATTCCGTCACGTCGCGCCCGGTCAGTTCCAGATGCACGCCGCCCGCGTGAACCCCTTCGGCGGCGCAGATCGAGAAGAAGCTCCGCACCTCGCCCATGATGCGGTCGAAAGGCCGGGTCTTGACCCCCGCCGCCGTCTTCACCGTGTTGCCGTGCATGGGATCGGTGGCCCAGATGGCGCTCCGCCCCTCGCGCTTCGTGGCGCGCAAAAGGGCGGGCAGCCTGTCGGCCACCTTGTCGGAGCCCATGCGGGCGATCAGCGTCAGGCGACCCGGCTCGTTGGCGGGATCAAGGATGTCGATCAGGCGCAGCACGTCGCTTTCCCCCATGGCCGGCCCGCATTTGAGGCCGATGGGATTTTTCACGCCTCTCAGATACTCCACATGCGCGCCGTCGGGCTGGCGGGTGCGCTCGCCGATCCACAGCATATGCGCGGAGACGTCGTACCAGTCGCCGGTGATGCTGTCGATACGGGTCAGCGCCTGCTCATACGGCAGCAGCAACGCCTCGTGCGAGGTGAAGAAATCCGTCTCGCGCAGGGCGGCCACGTTGCCCGACGTCAGCCCGCAGGCTTCCATGAATTCCAGCGTTTCGGCCAGGCGGTCGGCCAGGTCACGGTATTTCGCGCCCGCCGGAGACTTTTCCATGAAGTTCAGCGTCCAGCGGTGCACCTTGTGCAGATCGGCATAGCCGCCCTGCGCGAAGGCGCGCAAAAGGTTCAGCGTGGCGGCCGACTGGTTATAGGCGTGGATCATGCGTTCGGGATCGGGCGCGCGCGTTTTTTCGTCGAAATCAATGCCGTTGATGATGTCGCCCTTGTAGGAAGGAAGCGAACGCCCGTCCGCGGTTTCCACCGGCTCGCTGCGCGGCTTGGCGAACTGCCCCGCCATGCGCCCCACCTTCACCACCGGCGTGCCCGCGCCGAAGGTCAGCACCACCGCCATCTGCAAGATGACGCGGAACGTGTCGCGGATGTTGTCGGGATGGAATTCGGCGAAGCTTTCCGCGCAGTCGCCGCCCTGGAGCAGAAAAGCATGGCCCGACGCCACCCGGCCCAAAGCCTCCTTCAGCCGCCGCGCCTCGCCCGCGAAGACCAGCGGCGGATAGGTTTTGAGGCGCGCCGCCGCCGCCTCCACCGCTTTTTTGTCGGGGTAGTCGGGCTGCTGCAGCGCCGTTTTGCCTTGCCAGCTTTCGGGGGTCCAGTTTTGCATATGTATCACTAGCGTAATTGCTTACGTGGTTCGATGTAGTTTATTAACTTATTTCAAACAAATTTCCAGTTCAAAACATAATTTTCATGAAGTATCCTCAAGATCATGCATGAAAATATCGCAACGCCCCAACTTCCGCGCAGCTTTCGTGAAAGCCTGACTCTGGCCTTTGCTTCTCTTGGGAATTTCTTTACTCCCCCCCTTAAAATTACGATTCCCAATGATGCCGAAGCCATGGCAAGCGATTGGAGACAGGTTGGAGATGACCTGAGAAGCGCCATGCAAACTTATGAAAAGCAGCTTCATGACTGACGAACGGCAATTACCCGGCCCCAAGCGAAAGCTCACATTAGGGTCTGAACTCAATTAGAAATGAATCAAACCAAACAGATAACTGCTCATTCCGGCGCCCGGCTTCGCCTTCGGCTACGCCGAGGTCTTGGCGCACCCGTCGCGCCG
>JANQEX010000118.1 GCA_028278105.1 Alphaproteobacteria bacterium
ACCTCTGACCTCTGACCTCTGACCTCTGACCTCTGACCTCTGACCTCTGACCTCTGACCTCTGACCTCTGACCTCTGACCTCTGACCTCTGACCCATGCCCCCCTCCTTCTGGTACAAGCCCCCGTCCGTCCCGGCATGGTTGCTGGCTCCCCTGGGCTGGCTTTATGATCTTGCCGGACGGCTGTTGCGGGCGGGGATAAAATCCAAAAAAGCGCCGGCGCCGGTCATCTGCGTCGGCAATGTGACGCTGGGCGGGGCGGGCAAAACCCCCGTGGTAGCCGAGGCAGCGCGCCTTCTCCGCGAAAAGCAGGTTGAGGCGCATATTCTCAGCCGCGGCTATGGCGGGCGGGCGGTGGGGCCCTTGCGGGTCGATCCCACGCTTCATGCCGCGGAGGATGTGGGGGACGAGCCGCTGCTTCTGTGCAAAACCGCGCCGGTCTGGGTCGCGCGCCGCAAGCGCGATGGCGTCCGGGCCGCGTTTTTCTCCGGCGCGCGGGCGATTGTGATGGATGACGGGTTGCAAAACCTTTCCCTGCACAAGGACCTTTCGCTTCTGGTGGTGGATGCGGGTTTCGGCTTCGGCAACGGCCTGATCTTTCCGGCGGGCCCCTTGCGCGAAAAGCCGGAATCCGCCCTGGCCCGCGTGGACGCGGTGATCCTGATCGGCGCGGGCGGCGTCCCGCCCGGCGTGGCCGCCTCCGGCAAGCCCGTCTTGCGCGCAAGGGCCGAAACCACATGCGCCGTTCCCCTCGCCAAGCGCCGGGTTCTGGCCTTTTGCGGCCTCGGCCTGCCGGAGAAATTTTTTGCCGGGCTTCGTGAACGCGGCGCGGAAACCGTGGCATGCCGGCCTTTCCCCGATCACTATGCATGGACCGAAGACGAGCTGGACACTATCCTGAAGGATGCGCGGGAATTGAAGGCCCTGCCCGTCACCACCGAAAAGGACTGGCAGCGCATTCCGTCCGGTTTCCGCCCGCGCGTCACGTCGTGCGGCCTGCGCCTGACCTTTGAAAACGCCACGGCCCTGCCCGCCCTGCTTGAAAAGGTTTTGCATGCTGCGCGATAACGTCCGACAGGTTCTGCGCCGCTGGGGCCCCTTGCGCCTTGGACGCTATGCGCTGGAAGCTTTCGCGTTGTACCTGGTGTTCGGCCTGCTGCGGCTGATGCCGCTGGACGCGGCTTCGGCGCTGGGCGGATTCCTTGGCCGTTCTTTTGGTTCCCTGCTTGGCGTCAACCGCACGGCGCGGGCGAATCTGGCGCTTGCCTTGCCGGGAATGGGCGCGACGGCGCGCGAAAAAACACTGAAAGGCATGTGGGACAATCTGGGCCGCACCATGGCCGAGTATCCGCATCTGCGGAAATTCCACGACCTGAAGCGTTTCGAGACTCCGGGGCTGGAGAAGCTGTTGCGCATGCGCGACGACGGCCGGGCCGGCCTTTCGCTCGGCGCGCATCTTGGCAACTGGGAATTGGGGCCGATTGTGGCCGCCGCCCACGCCATGCCGGTGGCGGTGGTTTACCGCGCGCCCAACAATCCCTTCACCGCCCTGATGCTGGACCGCGCCCGGCGCGCCGTCGCGCCCCACCGCATGCCCAAGGGCCAGAAAGGCGGCATGGCCCTCCTGCGCTATCTGCGCGAAGGCGGGCATGTCGGCATGCTGGTGGACCAGAAGCTGCGCGAGGGCCTGCGCCTGAAATTCTTCGGCCATGACGCGATGACCGCCGCCGCCCCGGCGCAATGGGCCCTGCGCTGGAACCTGCCCATCGTGATGACGCATGTGACGCGGACGGGCGGCGCGCGCTTTCGCATCACCTTCGAGGACCTGCCGCTGCCCGAAGGCGGCAACACGCCGGAAAACGTCGCGCGGCTGGCGCAGGCCATCAACGACAGTCTCGAAGCCGCCATCCGCCTCAACCCGGACCAGTACCTCTGGCTTCACGACCGCTGGGGAGGGAAAAGGGCGAAGTGATAAAGTGAAGGGTGAAGGATACAAAAACAACAAACGGCGTCATCCTGGAAAACGCGCAATGCGCGTTCATCCAGGACCTCTTTCCCATAAGGGCCTGAGATTCCGGATAAGGGCTCGCCTCCGCTCGCCCTTTCCGGAATGACGGCTTTGGGGAAGTAAAAAGTGAAGAGTGAGAAACCCTGACGGCCGGTACCCAAGGCGTCATCCTGAAAAAGCGAGCAAAGCGAGCTTTATTCAGGATCTCTTTCCTGTTCGGGAGATCCTGGATAAACGCGCTGCGCGCGTTTTCCAGGATGACGCGGTTTTTTACTCTTCACTCTCCCCCTATCACTCTTCACTCTTCATTTTTCACTCTCCTTTCCCCGTCCGCGAAAACAAGCGCAAGCGCCTCGTTCGAACCAATCTCCGCGGCGCGCGTCACCGTTTCGCCCGCGCCGTTCCGCACCAGGGCAAAGCCGCGGGCCAGCACGCCATGGTAAGACAAACTCTCCAGGAGAGCCGAAAGCCCCGTCAGCTTTTCCTCCCGCCGCGCCATCACGCGGCGGCCGGACAGCGAAAGCCGCTCGCCCAAACCTGTCAGCGCATCCGCGCCGTGCCTGAGGCGTTGGCGCAAGGCGGCAACGCCAAGCCCGGCCGCGGCGCGTTCCAGCAATCGCGCGCGCTGCGTCACCCCCGCCCGCAAGCCAAGCCGCAGCCGCTCGCCGCGCTCATCCAGCCGCTGGGAAAGGGTTTCGATCAGTCCCCGTGGATGCGCAAGCCGCGCCGCCGAGAGGCCAAGCCGCGCCGCCTTGATCGCGTGCCGCAACTGGGCCGCCAGGCGCTGGCCCTTGTTTTGCAGCGTCGAAAGAAGGTCCAGCCGCACCGGTACCGCTATTTCCGCCGCCGCCGTGGGCGTGGGCGCGCGCAGATCGGCGGCAAGGTCGATCAGGGTGGTGTCGGTTTCATGCCCCACGGCGGAAATCAGCGGAATGCGGCTGGCGGCCGCCGCCCGCACCACCACCTCTTCCGAAAAAGGCAGAAGGTCCTCCAGGGCGCCGCCGCCACGGGCCACGATCAGCAGGTCGGGACGCGGCGCGCCGCCGCCCGGCTTCCGCGCGTTAAACCCGGCGATGGCCGAGGCGACCTGCGCGGCGGCGTTCTCGCCCTGCACCGCCACCGGCCAGACCAGGACGCGGCAGGGGAAGCGCTCGGCGATGCGGTGCAGGATGTCGCGGATCACGGCACCGGTGGGCGAGGTGACGACGCCGATCACGTCCGGCAAAAAAGGGAGTCTTCTCTTGCGCGCGGCGTCGAACAAGCCTTCGGCGGCCAGCTTTTTCTTGCGGTCCTCCAGCATTTTCAGAATCGCGCCGACGCCGGCGAGGCGCACCTGCTCGATCACGATCTGGTATTTCGACTGCATCGCGTAGGTGGTCAGACGCCCCTCGGCCACCACCTCCATGCCCTCTTCCGGCCGGACCGAAAGCCGGCCCACCCGGCCCCGCCAGCAGACCCCCGCAAGGCAGGCGTTTTCGTCCTTCAAGGTCAGGTAAAGATGGCCGGAGGAATGGTATTTGGGGGCAGACACCTCGCCCCGCACGCGGACATGGCCGAAATCCTCCTCCACGCGCCTTTTCAGCGCGGACGCGATTTCGGAAACCGTGAGTTCGGGAATGTTGGACATGGAAAAGTTTAGGGCATTTTAGGGTGTTGGGGTATTGGGGTTTTAGGGTATTTATAGTAGCAGATTCTCTTACCCTAACACCCTAAAACGCCCCATGAACGTCCTCATCCTCGGTTCCGGCGGGCGCGAGCACGCGCTGGCCTGGGCGATCGGCAAATCCCCTCTTCTGGACAAGCTTTATTGCGCGCCCGGCCATGCCGGCATGGCGGAGATCGCCACCTGCCTCCCCGTCGATGCCGAAGACGGGTCCGCCGTCGTGAAGCTGGCCAAGGACAACGGCATTGACTTCGCCGTCATCGGGCCGGAGGCGCCACTGGTGGCGGGCGTGGCGGACGCGCTGCGCGCGGCGGGGATTCCCGTTTTCGGGCCCAATGCGCGGGCGGCGCGGATCGAAGGCTCGAAAGGATTCATGAAAGACCTTTGCGTCCGGGCTGGCGTGCCCACCGCCGGTTACCGCCGTTTCGACGCCGCCGCGGCCGCGCGGGCCCATGTGCGGCAAAAGGGCGCGCCCATCGTCATCAAGGCCGACGGGCTCGCCGCGGGCAAGGGCGTGGTGGTGGCCATGACGCTGGACGAGGCCCTGGCCGCCATTGATGCCGCCATGGACAAGGGCGCGTTCGGCGGCGCGGGAGCCGAGATCGTGGTCGAGGAATACATGGAAGGAGAGGAAGCCAGCGTCTTCGCCCTGGTCGACGGCGGCAAGGCGCTCTATTTCGCCGACGCGCAGGACCACAAGCGTGCCTTCGACGGCGACAGGGGCCCCAACACCGGCGGCATGGGGGCCTATGCGCCGGCCGCCGCCGTCACGCCCGCCCTGCGCGATGAAATCATGGAGCGCATCATACGCCCCACCGCCCGCGCGCTGGCGCAGGCGGATTCCTCCTTCTGCGGCGTGCTGTTCGCGGGACTGATGATAACCAAAGACGGCCCGCGCCTGATCGAATACAACGCCCGCTTCGGCGATCCAGAGACGCAGGCCATGTTGCCACGCCTGAAATCCGATCTTCTGGACGCGCTTCATAAAACGGCCACCGGCAGGCTGGACGAGGTGAAGCTGGAATGGAGCAGTGATACCGCGCTTTGCGTGGTGATGGCCGCCAGGGGCTATCCCGGCGATTATCAAAAAGGCTCGGTCATCAAGGGGCTGGAAAAGGCGGCGGCGCGGCCCGGCGTCACGGTGTTCCACGCCGCCACCCGGCGCGGCGCGCGGGGCGAAATCCTTGCCCATGGCGGGCGCGTGCTGGGCGTCACGGGCGCCGGCGCCACGGCCGGCCAGGCCCGCGCGGCGGCCTATGCCGCCGTGGATTCCATCGACTGGCCGGAGGGCTTTTGCCGGCGGGATATCGGCGCGCGGGCGCTATTGCGCTGAAACACTGGGTCCCCCTGACGGTCTTGGCCGCGGCATTGGTATGCGAAAAACCATTCCTGGGTTCCGCCCTAGATCAGGCCTTGGCAGTGGCAGGGGCACAAACTGCCGGGCAGATTCTCTTGCTACTGCAGAGCTAAAAGACACGTCACGGAATTCATCTGCAAATTCCTGGGTACATTCTCTTAATTCTTCATTTCCTTTTTCGTTAGCCTCGTCCCGAATCCGTAAAAGGTTCAGGATAACTTTTTCTCGTTTGCTCCACGACCACGAAATTCCACGCCCCAGAATGGTTGCAAGAATATGTGATTTCACCATTTCACCTTGACCAGCCTCCTCAAGGCTTGTCTGGACCATCTCGTCCAGATACACCATGGATTCGAGTCTATTCGTATCAACAAAAGCCTTTTTGATGACTTTGGCGAATTTTTTGCTTTCCTCCAAATTGCCCACCGCTCCGAGTAAAGCTTCCCTAAGGCGGCCACGCAGAATACTGGCCAATGCCTTATTCTTCTCTTTCAGCGAGTTCGTAAATTCTTTCAGCAACATCTCGTAATCATGGACCGGATAATTCTGCCGCGCCGTATGGAGCGGTTCTTCTCTAATTTCCGCCTGCCTTGCTCCGGGAATGCCCCATTTCTGATCCCAGTATACGCCTGTTCCGTAGGTTGTGGTGACCGGCGCGGGAGCGGCCGGCTGCCGCACCCTTGCATGAGCAACGTTTATCCCGGATAGGGCAAGCCCGGCAAAACCGGCCAGAATCATTAAAAGCTTCGGCTTTGAAATACGCAGGAGATTTTTCATCGGCGGGCAACAAGAATTAGGTGTTGAACAGGAGTCAATCCTGCGCCTCCGGGCCATGGCCTGAAAAGCCGTTAAAATACTTTCCTGCCTGCCGTGGTATGGTTAAGAACGGAAAAACAGTTACAGGACAAACCGCGACAGGTCGGAGTCCCTGGCAAGATCGGCCACGCGCGACTGCACAAGCTCCGCCCCGATGTTCAGGGTCTGCCCCTTGCGGGCGTCGGCGTCGAAGCTGATTTCCTCCAAAAGGCGCTCCATGACCGTATGCAGCCGCCGCGCGCCGATATTCTCCACCGAGGCGTTGATCTCGAACGCCAGCCGGGCAATCGCGTCGACCGCGTCGTCGCCGAATTCCAGCGTCAGCCCTTCGGTTTCCATCAGCGCCCGGTACTGGCGCACGAGGCTGGCCTGCGTCTCCGTCAGGATGCGGCGGAAATCATCCGCGCCCAGGGCCTGCAATTCCACGCGGATGGGCAAACGGCCCTGCAATTCGGGCAGAAGGTCGGACGGCTTGGAAAGGTGAAACGCGCCGGAGGCGATGAACAGAATATGGTCGGTGCGCACCACGCCGTATTTGGTGGAGACCGAGGTGCCCTCAATCAGCGGCAACAGGTCGCGCTGCACGCCTTCGCGGCTGACGTCGCCGCCGCCGCGGGTTTCGCTGCGCGCCGCGATCTTGTCGATCTCGTCGATGAACACGATGCCGTTCTGCTGCACATGGTCCAGCGCGGTGGAAACCACCTTGTCCTGGTCCAGAAGCCTGTCGGCCTCCTCGTCGATCAGGCGCTTGCGCGCCTCGTCCACGCGCATTTTCTTCACCCGCGTGCGCCCGCCGAAGGCCTTGCCGAAAATATCGCCGAGATTCAGCATGCCCATCTGCGCGCCGGGCATGCCGGGGACGTCGATGGTGGGCATGGAAAGGTTGCTGTCGTCGCTGAGTTCGATCTCCACCTCGCGGTCTTCCAGCTCGCCCGCCTCCAGCATGGAGCGGAAACGCGCCCGCGTCTCCGGCAGCGCGGTCTTGCCCACCAGCGCGTCCACGAGCCGCTCCTTCGCGGCGGTTTCAGCTTTTTCGGCCACGCTTTTGCGCAGGCGCGTGCGGGTCATGCCGAGCGACACCTCCACCAGGTCGCGCACGATCTGCTCCACGTCGCGGCCCACATAGCCGACTTCGGTGAATTTTGTGGCTTCCACCTTCAGGAAAGGCGCGTCGGCAAGGCGCGCGAGGCGGCGCGCGATTTCGGTCTTGCCCACGCCGGTCGGGCCGATCATGAGGATATTCTTGGGCATTACCTCTTCGCGCAGGTCTTCGGGAAGCTGCTGCCGGCGCCAGCGGTTGCGCAGCGCGACGGCCACCGCGCGCTTGGCCTCGTTTTGCCCGATGATGTGCTTGTCGAGTTCGGAGACGATTTGGGAAGGAGTGAGCTGGGTCATGAAATGCGAAGCATAAATCGCGCAGGCCCATTAAAGGGCAAGAACCACGGCCGACGCAAGGCACAGGGCCCGGCGCAAGGCTTTAGGGGCTGGCCTCAGGAATTCGCAGGCTATAACCCATGCCATGGTAATAAACAAGCAGATTCCTAGGCGCGCACAGGGCGGCGGGAAGGTTTTGACAAGGCTTCCGGGAGTTGGCCTCCTTGAAAGCACGGCGAATGCTGGCGATCCTCTGGGGGATACTCATCCCCGAACAACCCAGTCTATTTTGAAGATCGTCCCGCGTAAAAAATTTGCAAGGGTTTTTCCAGAGATGCACAAGCAGGCGGCGCGGCATGGCCCCTAGCGTTAAAGGCCAACCATTATAATAAAACCGGTCCCGCTCCTCATTATAGGAAAGAAGGGTACGGTGAACATTTGCCGTTTCAACGGACGCGCCCCTTTTCCCGGATGCCGTTTCATGCGCCGCCACGAGAAAAGTTTGAAGGATCTCTCCCTGCTGTTTCATGGATTCGAGCATCGCCCGCGCCATTTCAATCAATCCGGCCCATTGATGGTCCGGGTTTCCTTCCGGACGCGGGGGCTTGAACTCCAAACTCGGCGCCCACAAACGGTAGCCTTCTCCCAGAATAGTCTTGAGCTGGATATCAGTATCCAGACAGGCTGCTGAAATCTCCCGGCGGATTGCCCTGATGTCCCTGGAAAGCTTCGTTCTTTCTGTCGCACGACGTTTGTTGCTGTACAGCCGCGTTAGAATTTGTTCTCCTTCCACCAGGTTACCGGCGTTTTCGACAAGCATGCCCAGCAAGGCATGTCCTCTGGAACCCAAGCGAATGTTTTTTCCGTCCGTTGTTTCGACTGTCCGCGAGATGCGGTGAAACCGCAGTGGCCCCCAAGTGATATAAGGGCCGTCTTTCCCGCCTGTTGTCCCCGCCTCCTCTTTTGTCGCTTCAACGGACGCATCCCTTTTCCCGGATGCCGTTTCATGCGCCGCCACGAGAAAAGTTTGAAGGACCTCTTCCTGCCGTTTCATGGGTTCAAGCATCGCCCGCGCCATCCCGATCAATTCGGCCCATTGATGGTCTGGGGCTTCTTCCGGGCCCGGGGTCTTGAACTCCAAACTCGGCGCATACAAACAATAGCCTTTTCCACGAATAGTCTTGAGATGGATATCAATATCCGGACATGTTGCTGAAATCTCCCTACAGACTTCTGCGCTGTCCCTGGAAAGCCTGGAGTTTCGCGTCCTGTCACTCCCGCCACCGTACAGCCGCGTTAGAATTTGTTCTCTTTCCACCAGGTCACCGGCATTTTCGACAAGCATGCCCAACAAGGCATGTCCCCTGGGCGTCAGGTGAAGGCTTTGTCCGTCCGTTGTTTCGACTTTCCGCGAGATGCGGTGAAACCGCAGTGGCCCCCAAGTGATATAAGGGCCGTCTTTCCCGCCTGTTGTCCCCGCCCCCTCTTTTGCCGCTTCAACGGACGCATCCCTTTTTCTGGATGCCATTTCACGCGCCGTCACGAGAAAAGTTTGAAGGATTTTTTCCGTCTCCTGCACCGTTTCAATCAATTCGGCCACTTGACAATCCAGGTCTTTTTCCGGGCCCAGGATATTGGGCCCCAAACCCGGCGCATACAAACAGTAGCCCTTTCCATGCATGGCCTTGAGCTGGATATCAATGTTCGGACATGTTGCTGAAATCTCCCGGCGGATTGCCGCAATGTCCATGGCAAGCGGCGTTCCTTTTTTTGTCGCACGACGCTCGCCACTGTACAGCCGTGTTAGAATTTGTTCTCTTTCCACCAGGTCACCGGCTTTTTCGATAAGCATGCCCAGCAAGGCATGTCCCCTGGGCGTCAGGTAAAGGCTTTGTCCGTCCGTTGTTTCGACTCTCTCCACTATGCGGTAAAACCGCAATGGCCCCCAAGTGATGTAGGGGACGTCTTCCCCGCCCGTTGTCCCCGTCCCCTCTGACGTAGAACCAAACTCCAAGGGCTCATTCCTGATATCCTGCCCCGTATTTTCCCCCGCCAGATAAGCCAGAAGGGGGCCTTCACCGTCGTTGTCCCCCATCACATGCCGGAACCCGGCCTGAATAAGCGCTTCGCGCTCGCCTTCTTGAATTCGATTGACATAAGCGACGAGCTTGACTTTCTGCGGGTCAATGCCGTCCAGCCACCTGCCGTAAAAGTCAGCCTGTGTTTCTCCTCCTTGTAAAACGATAATCAGCGCGTCCGGCGCCTTGTCGCCAAGCAGGTGGTCTTTTAGGACGCCGGGCGCCTCAAGTCCGAGCCTGGCCGCGTTTTCCGCCTTGAATCCGCCTTGCAGGCCCGGATATTTTTTTGCGGCCAGCAATTTTTCAATCTCGCCGGCAATCCAGCCGGATATTTCAGGATTATCGGAAATATAATAAAGAACATTCATATGACCGCCTTTTGTCTATCGCGGCGCATATATAGACTGGGAAAACTGTTTGCGCACATTCAAAACATGGTTAACGGAGCTTTATCCGTTAATCCTGCAAATATTCCTTCGCCAGCACTTCGGCGATCTGGACGGCGTTCAGGGCCGCCCCTTTGCGCAGGTTGTCGGCCACGCACCAGAAGCTCAGGCCGTTTTCCACCGAAATATCGTCGCGGATGCGCGAGACGAAGACCGGGTCGTCGCCCGCGCATTCCACGGGCGAGACATAGCCTTCGTCCGCCCGGTGGTCGATCACGGTGACGCCGGGAGCCTTTTTCAGCAGCGCGCGCGCCTCGTCGGCGGAAAGCGGCTTCTCGAACTCCACGTTCACCGCCTCGGCATGGCCGATAAACACCGGCACGCGCACGCAGGTGGCGGAAATCTTGATGGCGGGATCGAGAATCTTTTTCGTTTCCGCCACCATTTTCCACTCTTCCCTGGTGGAGCCGTCGTCCATGAACACGTCAATATGCGGGATGACGTTGAAGGCGATCTGCTTGGTGAAGACCTCGCGCCGGACGGCCTCGTTCACGTATATGGCGCGGGTCTGGGCGAACAGCTCGTCCATCGCCTCCTTGCCGGCGCCCGACACCGACTGGTAGGTGGCCACCACCACGCGCCTGATCTTCGCCGCGTCATGCAGGGGCTTCAGCGCCACCAGCATCTGGATGGTGGAGCAGTTGGGATTGGCGATGATGTTCTTCTTTTTGTGCCGCGCGACAGCCTGCGGATTGACTTCGGGCACCACCAGCGGCACGTCGGGGTCCATGCGGAAATGCGAGGTGTTGTCGATCACCACGCAACCCGCCGCGCCGGCCTTTGGCGCGTATTCGGCCGACACTTTCGCGCCCGGCGAAAACAGGCCGATATCCGTGCCCTTGAAGTCGTAGCCGGCAAGGTCCCGGACCTTCAGGACCGCGTCCTCGCCGAAGCTTACTTCCGCGCCCGCCGAGCGGCCGGAGGCCAGCGCCACCACTTCGCAGACGGGAAAGTTGCGCCCGGCCAGAACGCTCAGCATTTCGTGGCCCACGGCTCCGGTCGCGCCGACGACGGCGACCTTGAATTTTTTGTCTGCCTTGCTCATGGGTGGTTCATCAAGGATCTTGAGGGGTCAAAAGGGTCGAAGGGATCGGTTTTTATGGTAGTGCCTCAGTTTGGCTGACATCATGCCCGCGAAGGCGGGCATCCCATTGTTTTTAATCAAATAGGACCCCCGCCGGAGCTTGTCCCCGCCCCCGCCTGCGGCACCGCCGAGGTTTTGGCGTACCCGTCGCGCCGAAGCTTGCGGAGGCGGAAAAGCGGGGGCGGGGGTGATTTTCAAAATGAGGCACTACCGTTTTTATCATTGAATTCCGGTTTTTACCATTCATTAAATATTGGGCCACAACCATCTCCACCAAGACCCTCTTGACCCTTCTGCCCCTCATGACCCCTTTTCTGGCCCTTGAAATAAACAGTTTTCTAAATCTTTCCCGGCGATAATGGCCCGAAGACAGGAAAACGCCCATGCTCTCCATCCACACCCTGACCGAAGACCGCTATATCTTCACCCCCGCCGCCACCCGCCGCAATAAAAGCGGACCGCATGCCATAAGTATCGGCCGCGACGGGGTGGTGAGCTTCGACTTCAACGCCAAAAGCGAGGGGGCCGCCAACCGCGCCTTCGCCCGCTTCGCCAAAAGCTTCACGCTGAAACCCGCCGCCCGCGAGGTGGAAGAAAGGCCGGACGGCGTGGTCCTGCGTAAACTCTATTCGGGCACGGCGCCGGAGACCATCCTGCGCGCGCTCTACAACATGGATTACATCGGCGAAGCCGACCGCGACCGGGGCCTGGAATTCTGGCTGCACCGCGCCGCCCCCGGCTGGGAAGTCCCGCGTCAATCCATCAAGCCACAAATTGAAGTCGCCCGCTACGGCGCGTGAGAGATCTTGAGGCGCCCTTTTGCAAGGCAGGGGGCGCGCCAAAAAACTAACGGTATTTTACCTTATTTTCATCATTGGCTAACCGGCGTGGCTTACGATCGGGCCATCCATCCTATCAAGGGAAAGAACCGTGCGCGCTTTCTTGCTGGCAACGCTTCTGGTGTTCTTTACCGTGCCGGGACTGGCCGCCAATGACCAGATTCTTCCCGCCGCGACTTTTCCGATGCAAGGCTACTGTCCAAGCAACGGCCTTAACCAGTTTCCGCCCCGGAACATCAATCCTGAAGTCTCGCTCTGGTCCTGCAGCGGCGAATCGTTCAACCCGCTGGACTTCAGCTTCATCAACGGCGCGGCGGAAAACTGTCTTTATATCGACAATTTCGACCAAAAGGCGTTCTTCGTGCCCCTGCGCACCTGGACGGAGTGGAATGCCTTCAAGCAATCGACATTAAGCGGCACGCTCAAGGACAGGGTCCGGCTTGTCTATGGCTGCCCGGCGGCCACGGTCAGCAATACCTGCGGCGGCACGGCCGATCTTCCGGCTTCGCGCCATGCCACGGCGGTCACCATCAATGTCGATGACCGCACGCTTGTTTTTACCTGTAACGCCACCGCCGGCTGTGGAACCTGGGACATGACCTCCGCCGAAGGCTATTGCGGCGTCGACGGGCTGTGCGGCGCGGCAAGCGGCGTCGAGACAACGACGGCGCCCACCAGCAATCTTTGCGCGGCGGGCGAGCCTTCTACCGTCAGCGGCAGCGGACCATGGGACTGGACCTGTTATGGCGAGCACGGCGGAAATGACGCTTTCTGTTCCGCCTCGCCCCCGCCCTGCACGCCCTCATGGTACGTCACGGGCTATGGCGGCTGCTCGAAAAGCTGCGGCGGCGGAACCCAAGCCGTCTATTGGGCCGACGGTTGCGGCGGCGCCCATACCTCTTCCCAATCCTGCAACACGCAACCTTGCCTGGAATGCAGTGCCTTATATATAGGCGTACCAAATTCATGGTGGCAATATATTGGTTCCTGCTGCAACATGAATCGCGGCGGCTGTTCCTATGGTTTACGTACATGGAACGGTGGCCGCAGCAGCATGAACTGCCTCGCCTCTTTCTTTGGCAGTCGTCATCCCTGGACCTGCCCCTGAGACTCCGAAACAAAGGATCGCATCCATCGCCTGAGAATGGAGCTACCTGTTCTTGGCGCGCTCCACGCTGACCATCAGGGGCGTGGCGCGCAGCCCGGCGATGATGGCGTTGAGCTGGTCCACATTGCGCACGTCCACATCCACCAGCACGTCAAAGAAATCCACGGTGCGGTTGGTGATTTTCAGGTTGGCGATGTTGCCGCCCGAACGGGTGATGGAGCCGGTCAGGTTCGCAAGGGACCCCGGCATGTTGGCGATCACCACCATCAGGCGGCCCGCCACCTTTTCGCCATGGGTGGCCTCGTCCTCCCAGTCCACGTCGATCCAGCGTTCGGGCTGGCCCGCGAAACTGTCCAGCGTGTCGCAATCGGAGGTGTGGACGGTCACGCCCTTGCCGGTGGTGACGATGCCCACGATATGGTCGCCCGGCAGCGGATGGCAGCAGCGCGCGTAATGCACCGCCATGCCGGGAATGAGTCCGCGCAGCATCAGCGGCTTGCCGGGCTTCGGCCTGGTCTCGGAGGGCGCGGCAAGCTTCTTCGCCTGCTTGGCGGTTTCGGCCTTCCAGACATGGGCCGGACAGACCGCCTTTAAAACATCGCGCGGCGAATGCAGCGAGGCGCCGATATGGGCGTAAAGGTCTTCCGGATTTTCGGCCTGAAACTGCCCCGCGACCTTCTCGATATCCTTTTCCGAAAAGGCCAGGCCCTCTTCGGCGAACAGCTTTTGCAAAATGGGCTTGCCCAGCGACACATACTCGGCGCGCTGGCGGTTGCGCACGAAGCGGCGGATATGCGAGCGCGCCTTGGCGCTGACCACGAAGCGCTCCCAGGCGGGCGACGGTGTGCCGGTTTTCGAGGTGACGATGTCCACCTGGTCGCCGTTGCGCAGATGGGTGCGCAAGGGCACCATGCGCCCGTTCACCTTGGCGCCCACGCAGCCATTGCCCACCGCCGAATGCACGGCGTAGGCGAAATCCACCGGGGTGGAGCCGCGCGGCAGGGCGATCAGGTCGCCCTTGGGCGTAAAGCAGAATACCTGGTCCTGGAACAGTTCCAGGCGCGTGTAATCCAGAAATTCCTCCGGCCGTTGCGCGTTCTCCACGATATCCAGCAGTTCGCGCAGCCAGCGGTACTGGCGGCCGTCGACCTTTTCCTCCTCGTGCTTGTAGGCCCAGTGCGCGGCCACGCCCAGCTCGGCCACCTCGTCCATATGCGCGGTGCGGATCTGGATTTCGACGCGGTGCCGCAGCGGGCCGATCAGGCCGGTGTGCAGGCTTTGATAGCCGTTGGGCTTGGGCGTGGAGAGATAGTCCTTGAAGCGTCCCGGCACCACCGGGTAGGCGCTGTGCAGGACGCCCAGCGCCTGATAGCAGGCGGCCATGTCCTCCACGATCACCCGGAAGGCGATAATGTCGGAAAGCTGCTCGAACGCCACGTTCTTGCGCTGCATCTTGCGCCAGATGGAATAGGGCGTCTTCTCGCGCCCCACCACCTTCGCCGGCATGCCCGACCGGTCCATCAACTGCTGCAATTCGGAAATAATCAGCGCCACCGGACCCGATCCCTCCTGCCGCAGGTAGCGCAGACGCGCCAGAACGCTTTCGCGCGCGTCGGGATTGAGTTCGGCGAAGGCCAGGTCCTCCAGTTCCTCCTGCATTTTCTTGATGCCCATGCGCTCGGCCAGCGGCGCGTAGATGTCAAGCGTTTCGGCGGCTTTCTGGCGGCGCTTTTCCGCGCTTTTCAGGAAATAAAGCGTGCGCATGTTGTGCAGCCGGTCGGCCAGCTTGATGAGCAGCACGCGGATGTCCTCCGCCATGGCCACGATCAGCTTGCGGAAATTTTCGGCCTGATGCGCCTTGTCGCTCTGGAACTCCAGCCGCCCCAGCTTGGTCACGCCCATCACCAGCCGCGCCACCTCCTCGCCGAACAGGCGCCGGATCTCGTCCTCGGTCGCGCCGGTGTCCTCGACGGTGTCGTGCAAAAGGGCGGTGGCGATGGAGGCGCTGTCCATCTTCATTTCCGTGAGGATGCTGGCCACCTCCAGCGGGTGCGAGAAATAGGGATCGCCTGAAGCGCGCTTTTGCGAGCCATGCGCCTTCATGGCAAAGACATAGGCGCGGTTCAAAAGGTCTTCCCCGGCGGCGGGATTGTAGGACTTCACCCGCTCCACCAGCTCGAACTGGCGGATCATGGGCTTGCGCGGGCGCGTCACCGCGTCGATCTGGCGCTGGGCGGCGTTGGCCAGCGCGGCGTCGGGACCCTCGCCGGCGCGGCCGTTTTCGGGGGGATGAAAATTCACGGCCATCCTTCGTGGGGGGCCATAACCCCCCATGGGGGGCTTAATATCGTCCATAAGCCATTATATTTGCTTAACGGGAAAAAATCCAGCGGACAGCGGAAGAAGCCCGGAAATACGGCCTGTTTTACAGGTGATACCGGGCGCTTTCCCAATGGCTCCTGAGAATTTCGGGCCAAGACTCCGGGGCATAAGACCGGATGGACCCGTCTTCCGCCAATTCATGGCTGAAACGGGGCAGATCTTCTCCAAGACCAAGGCCGTTCCTGTTGAGTTCGTCGCGCGTCATGCCAAAACAGAATGTGCATAACAAATCCAGCTTCCGGCGGGCCTCTCCATGAGATGGAACGGACAGGTAGATCCGGTCCCCCTGGCAACGCATCGTGCTCCCCACCTCCGGCAAGGAGTCCGCTTTGCCGGCGAATACTTCTTCTGCAAGCAGCCGGTACACCTGAAAATAGATATTCCTGCCCGGATCCCCCGCCGTGATCTTCGCAACATAAAATGTCATCAGTGGCGCCGTAATTCTGGAATCGCGCTCCAACAGAAAACAGGGCGGCGTTTGCTCCTCCTCCAACTCCCGTTTCGCCCGCTCTTTCGCCTGCGCCGGCGAAAGCCCTTCAAGACGCGCAATATATCTTCTTGTTTGAAGAAATTGCTTCGCGGCTCCTTTTTCGCCAAACCTTTCCAGAAACCGGTCATAGCTGATGCGCATGTGCTGCACGACGCCGTTTTCTTTTACGTAATCCAGATTATGCCTTAGAATATCAAGCAGCTTGTCGCCTTCGAAAAACAGGCCGAGCGGCACTCTGGAATAGGCCGCACAAATCGCCTCAAGCCAGACCTTCAGCCTGTCCGGCTCGCCAAGGCCGTTCCACCAGGGAGGAGGGGTGCATTTGCTCTCGAAATCGGACTTATCTGGATGAAGGGCAAGAACCGGCCATTTTCGACCCCTGCTTATCAGGCTGCCAACCTTCTCGCCATTGGCCTCAAGATATGCGACCTGATCCGCGGGAAGTTTTTTTAGCGCGTCCCATTCCTCCAAAAACAGTTGCCACAACAAGCCCGGTTTGTCGAACAGGGCCGGATCGGTAAAGCGGAAACTGTCGTTTTTACCGGCTTGGGCAAAAACCTTACGCGCCTCCTCCATGACGATCCGGCGGTCGGCCGCCAGGATGGAAAAGAACCATGCAAGACCTTGCACAAAACCTTCGAAATTATCTTCAACGTAAAAAAACAGGCCTGTTTCCGTTTTTTCATTATCCAGCCAAACAATTTTCCTGACAGTCTTATTTAGAAAAAGGTGGAAAGCGCTATAATGACCGCCGGAGTCCATGCCCAGCAAAGCTTCAGCCGCCCGCCGCCCCAGGGCCAGCGGCGGGCCCGCCGCGCCGGGAATCTTGCAGACCAGCACGGCAGCCGCGCCGAACAATTCGCGGCGATTGAGTCCGGAAAAAGGCTCCGCAGTATTAACAAAAACATGATTATCGCTCATAGGCCTCTGCAATGTTTTTTTCTTGCAGGGCTTTTATCAAACCAATCCCTTGAAGACAACTAGCCAAACAGCCCGCGCACGCCATCGGCGATGAACGGCGCGGCAATCGCGGCAAGACCTAGGGCCAATGGACAAATACAAGATGGAAAATCCAATAAAGACAATCACTCCCGCGAAGGCGGGAGTCCCATTTTTTTTATAACAGAACCAAATGGGATGCCCGCCTGCGCGGGCATGATTGATTTTATTGATGTTTCCTTCCTACCTTGATTGTCCATTGAACCTAGCGGCCTCACCCGTACCGTCCACATGGCGAGGGAGGAAAGGAAGGGTTTTATAAGCCGTGATTCTAAAGGCCGGGGTCAGCCCTTTCAAGCTTCCGCTGATTCAGGTGACGGCTGGCGGTAACGGCGGCGGGCGGCGATGAATTTTCGCAGCTCCCGCCTGTCCCTGGGGCGGCGCAACGCGTTTCGGACTTTCTCCTGTTGCTCCGGCTGATCGCATAAGCCTTCATCAAGGCTTAGCTGAACGACGTCGCCAGGACAAAGCGGTGTCGTCAGGGGATGAAGCCCGTTCGAGGCCTCCGGCAAAGGTTCGAATGGATAGGTCCGCTCAATGCGGTGCGCGCCCACGCAATCCGCCGCTTTCGGCACGCAAATCGCATGGGCGAATTCGGCAATATTCATGGCATAGGCAAGTCCCCTGCCGGCGCGGCGAAGAACAATGCGGTTATCCGACGCATAGGCTCCGGTGTAGCAAGTGCCGGTTTGCCCACGCACCGCCGCATACCAATCGACGACCGGTTTTGGGGTGGCTCTTTCGCTCTTGTACGGAGCGATCTTGAAAAATCCGTGCGAGGCAATGCCGAACCTGTTGACCTCATGCCATTGTTTGGTAACAAGCTGAACGTCTATGGGGTGCCCCAGAATCTCAAGCACGTCATGTATGGCGCGATAGCCATTGGCCTTGGGTTTGGCCCCATAATCTTTAAACAGCTTTTTCACGAGCGGCATGATGACAGAAGCCGATTTTTTCTTGTGCCTGTAAACAGCCCGGCCGGTAACCTCATCCCTTTCCTCCTGATAGACGCGCGGCATGTCTATGGTGAGTCGCCTGTGAATTTTTTTGCAAAGCTCATATCCGATATCCATCTTCGCATTTAACAGGCCTTTCCAGTCCTTTTTGTAGGCCTCGGCATCGACAACAACCCGGACGCCGATAATATCGAATATGTGCGCCCGGAGTGCTTCAAATATCTTTTCCTCGGTCATGTTCAGATCGATTCCCAGGTTCCGCATTTTCCGGAAAGTCGATGAAGGCGACTTGACGCGGAATTCGAAGTGATAAAATTCTGGTGATATGCCCGTGGCGTTCAGGCTTGGGATCAGGGCCTCTTGTATCCGCTCGAAAAGCTTTTGCCGGGTCAGCCTCTCTTCACCGACCTGGATTGTCTGTTCGATATCCTGAAGGAACTTGCAAAAAAGGACATAATTCTTTCTGTCCTTGATACGAAAGCTTTCGTCCATCAGGACCGTTTGCATCTCATCCAGCCCCGCCACGCCGGCGATTTTGCTGAATACCTCTTCGGTCCGGAAAACAATTTCCTGACCGTGTTGCTTGTTTCCGGGCTTGTTGATTGTTTTCAGCTTCCGCAGATGACTGGCGCAAGCTATCAGGATCGCCTGCGGCATGGCCCGGATATAACGGCTGCTGGCGAAAAGCGCCATGATGCGGAAATGATGAAGATGCTTCTGTCGCTCTTCGACAAGCCTGTCGTTTGTCTTTCCTCTATTCTTTTCCTTCTCGAACGGCTTGTACGGCCTGAATTTCACCGAGCGGAATTCGCAGGTTGCGTGCAAAACGGCGTGAACTTTTTCGCCAAAACACTGCCTGACATCTTCCAGGTCCTGCGGATTTGGAATACGCTTTCCATCCGCGAAACTTTCATCAAGAATGGCGGCAAGTATCGTATCAAAACCGGCATGCCCCAGTTTTGTCAGCAGCCCGATTTTCTCAAGGATGCCGGGTAAAAAATCACCCTTCGCCGCGCGCGCGCCGTTTGTATGCTTGCGCGATGCCCAATCAATGGCCGCAAGCGCCTGCGCCGAATCCGCCCTGGAATCATATTCCCGTATGGCGGAAATCAGCTTTTCGAACTGTTCTTCCTGACGGGCGGATTCAAAAACAACCCGGCCATCCACTTTCAGGCGCGGCGCAATCATGACCTTATTTTACCGCAAATGCGGGAAACTAAAAAAAGATGCCGCACGCCACATCCGGGCCGGATCGCGGCAAAACATGCTTAACGCGGCAAGAACGGGATTATTCGCGCCCGGTTTCGTCTTCGGGAGCATCCTCGAAGGAAAATGCCGACAGGGCCTCGTCGGCGGCGAGACCGGCATCTTCGTCCTCGGCTTCGAGCCCTTCTTCGGGATCGTCGCCGGAATCCGAGGCGGTTTCCGCGTCGGCCCGCGCCATGCCTTCGGCCATGGCGGCGGCGGCCGAGGCCCATTTCTGCTCTTCGGCCATCAGCTCTTTCAGCTCGTCTTCCGACGTATCGGGTTCGACACGGCGCTGGTAGCCCTTGATCAGGGATTCCTCAAGCTGGGCAACGTCCAGCTTGTCGTCGGCGATCTCACGCAGGGCCACCACGGGATTCTTGTCGCGGTCGCGGTCCACATGGATAAGCGCGCCCGATGAAATCTCGCGCGCCCTTTGGGCCGCAACCATCACAAGGTCAAAACGGTTTGGCAGGCGGGTGATGCAATCTTCAACCGTAACGCGCGCCATGACTGCTCCTTAAATCAGGAAATCGGAACCAAAAGCGGGGTCTTTCATAAACAATGCCTGGCAGAAAGTAAACAAAAAATCCGCAAACGGAAAACCTAAAGAACAGGAAGTTTCCCGTATGGAAAAAGAAACTTCCCCGCTTGCCTGGCAAAAACAATTCGTGTATCTAGGGGATTAATCTCGATGAACCCGCCATAGTTTCGAGCGCTATAGAACAAAATTAAGGGATCAGAAAATGCGCCCGGCCCCCTAAAAACCGGATCGCGCCACACAAACGGGAAGAGCTAAAGGAGCCGACATGATTTTTTACAAGGAAGAGCGGATTGCCATGTTTATCGATGGCGCCAATCTTTACGCCGCCGCGCGCAGCCTGGGTTTCGACATTGATTACCGCCGTTTGCTGGAAGTGTTCGCCCAGCGGGGGCGGCTGATTCGCGCCTTCTATTACACCGCGCTGGTGGAAGACCAGGAATACTCGCCCATCCGCCCGCTGGTCGACTGGCTGGACTACAACGGCTATTGCATGGTCACCAAGCCGACCAAGGAATACACCGACGCCTTCGGCCGCCGCAAGATCAAGGGCAACATGGATATCGAACTGGCCATCGATGTTCTGGAAATGGCCGACAAGGTCGACCACATCATCGTCTTTTCCGGCGACGGGGATTTCCGCCGCCTGGTCGAAGCCTGCCAGCGCAAGGGCGTGCGCGTGTCGGTGGTCTCCACCATGCGCTCCTCGCCGCCGATGGTGGCGGACGAGCTTCGCCGTCAGGCCGACAATTTCATTGAGTTGTCGGAGTTGTCGCAGCTTATCGCCCGCGCGGGCGGCCCGCGCCAGCAAAGCCAGGAAGCCGCGCGCGGGGCCGAGCCCTCGCCGCTGCTTGACGACGAGGACGAGGAAGGAACCGGCACGGGCTCCTCGGCGGTCGCCTGACCGGAAGCCAGAAGTCAGAATCCGGAAATCAGAAGGACGAAGCCCGCATCACTGCCATTTCTGGCTTCCGGTTTCTGGATTCTGACTTCTGATTTCTGGCTTCTGATTTCTGGATTCTGAATGAAGCCCCTCATCGCCTATCAGGGCCGCCCCGGCTCTTATTCCGGCCTTGCCTGCGAGGTCTGCCATCCTTCTTTCGCCACCCTCGCCTGCAACACTTTCGAGGAGGCCTTCGCCGCCGTGCGCGGCCGGCAGGCGGACCGGGCCATGATCCCCATTGAAAATTCCAATGTGGGGCGGGTGGCCGATATTCATCATCTTCTGCCCGAAGGCGGGCTGCACATCGTCGCCGAGCATTACCAGCCGGTCGAGCATCACCTGCTGGCCCTGCCGGGCGCCCGTCTTTCCGAAATCAGGCGGGCGCACAGCCATGTGCAGGCATTGACGCAGTGCCGGGGCTTCCTGCGCAAGCACGGCATCGCCCCGGTCATCAAGAGCGACACGGCCGGCGCGGCGGCGGAGTTGAAGGACACCGGAGATAAAAGTATCGCCGCCATCGCCTCCAGCCTGGCCGGAAAAATCTACGGTCTGGAAAGCCTTGCCGCCAACATCGCCGACCAGGGCGGCAACACCACGCGCTTCTTCATCCTGGCCCGCGAGCCGGAGCGGCCCGATCCGCATACGGCCTGCATGACGTCGCTGGTCTTCCGGGTGCGCAGCGTTCCGGCCGCGCTTTACAAGGCCCTGGGCGGCTTCGCCACCAACGGCGTGAACATCACCAAGCTGGAAAGCTATATCGTCGACAACAAATTCACGGCCGCGCAGTTCTTTATGGACCTTGAAGGGCATCCCGATCACGCCGCCGTGCGGAATGCGCTGGAGGAGTTGCGCTTCTTCGCGCATGAGGTCGCGGTGCTGGGCGTCTATCCCGCGCACCCGTTCCGGGGGAAATAAAAAAGGGGCTAGGATCTAGGAGCTAGGATCTAGGGTCTGGACTCAATTAGAAATGAATCAAACCAAACAGATAACTGCTCATTCCGGCGCCCGGCTTCGCCTTCGGCTACGCCGAGGTCTTGGCGCACCCGTCGCGCCG
>JANQEX010000001.1 GCA_028278105.1 Alphaproteobacteria bacterium
CACCTCCAGCGGGTTCGATATCCCGCCGGTCCAGAATGCGTTCCAAATGCTATCGATTTGGCTGCGGATTTCGCCGGTCAGCATGCGCCGTGTCCCTGAGTCATTCGGTTTTCCGGAATCATACGGGCACCAGCCGGCCAACGCCAGAAGGCTGTAAAAGCACGATTTTCCAGAGTGTTGCGGTTGGCTTTGCCGGGCTCTCTGATCGTATGACACACCGCGTCACTTGGCGTGGCGCGGCGGATCAACACCCTTCTTCCTCCAGCGGAACCGCCTGTCGATAGCGTCCTTCTCCGGCCAGAGAGCACAGAACTCGGCTCGATGGGCACAAGTGCGAAGCACTCCTCCTCTTTCGTTCCGGCCGCAAGCGGTGCGCCCGCCTCATCCTGAGCCCTGACCTCCCTCGAAGGCCGCGATCGGCGCGGTCCCAAACGATGGAGGAAGATATGAGAGTGCTGCCCCTGCACGAGCTTCAGCAAATGTCGCGGATCGAGCTTTGCGACCTCGCCGCCCAGATTACCAACCGCCTGCCGGACTATCCTGAAACGTCGGAAGCCTACGCCAACGCCCGGATCAATCTGCGCAACATCCGCCGCGTGCTGGCTTGCCCTGATCCCAGCCCCGGTTAGCTGGGGTCGTCAATGCGTTCAACCGAGCCCGTCAGTCGCATAACCCGATATGTGAATTCACGCGATGGTTGCGCGCCGGTGCTAACGGGTTAAAATGGGATTTCGCTGGGGAATCCTATGTCTTGGCAAGATAATCTCGATCCGGCATCGCCTGCCTACAAAATCGGTGCTGCAACAGCTCGTTATCTCCGAGTGGTGGCAGGTCCCGGTACAGGGAAATCGTTCGCCTTAAAGCGTCGCGTGGCACGACTGTTGGATGAGGGCACAAGACCAGATCGAATCTTACCCGTGACATTCACCAACGTCGCAGCCGAAGACCTACAGCGAGAAATGCTCCAAGTCGGCGTCACAGGTTGCAAAGATATCAAAGGATCAACGTTGCACTCTTTGTGCATGCGAATCTTGTCACGCCAGCAGGTTCTTGAAGCCATTGGGCGCATTCCGAGGCCGTTGAACAATTTTGAAATGGAGCCTCTACTGTACGACTTGCCCAACAGCTTCGGCAATAAGAAGAAACGTGCAGAGAGAATTCGTGCGTATGAAGCCGCTTGGGCTCGCCTTCAGCACGAGCAACCAATAAATGCCGCCACGCGGCAAGACAACGCATTTGAGATGCTTCTGAGGGATTGGCTACAATTTCATAAAGGAATGCTCATTGGAGAAATTATTCCATACGTTTACACATATCTCAGGGACAACCCCTCAGCTCCAGAAAGAGAGCTATATGACTATGTGCTCGTCGACGAATATCAAGACCTCAATAAAGCAGAACAGGCCGTTATAGATTTGCTGTGCGCGAATGCTAATTTGCTGATAGTCGGGGATGACGATCAGTCTCTTTATAGCTTCAAATATGCTCATCCTGCTGGGATTCGTGAATTTCCAAAAAGCCATATCGAAACGATAGATTATGAGATTTTGGAATGTCGCCGATGCCCGACGAAAGTCGTTAGCATGGCAAATTCGCTAATTTCCCACAATACTGACAGGGAACCTCGACAGCTAATAGCTCGGCCTGCAAACGGCGTCGGAGAAGTGGAGATAGTCCAGTATACAAGCCTCGAAAACGAGGCGGTTGGCATAGCGCGATTCGTCAATGACCTCATTGAAAATCAGGGTTATCGACCCGGCGAGATTCTAATTCTCGCTCAGAGACGTTCGATTGGGAACCCGATCGGCGACGCATTGATCGGAAGGAGAATACCGACGAAATCATACTATCGTGAAGGCGTTCTTGATAACGGAGCCGCTCAGGAGCGGCTCGCAATGCTGCGCTTGCTCGCCAATCCTCTTGATCGAATCGCCCTTCGTTGGCTGTTGGGGCTCGAAAGTAACGACTTCCGCTCAAACGCATATGCGCGGCTTAGGAGCTACTGCGAAGCAAATGGGGGAGAGCCTTGGGATGTATTGGTGCAGCTTCGCGATGGGCGAGCGCGAATTCCCAACACACGCCATTTGGTAACGCGGTTTGAAGAAATTGAGACAGAACTAAACCAACTGAGGCAAACGGGTGGTCTTGAAGAATTTGTTCGCAAATGGCTTCAGAATGCGATAAGTGCGGACGATCCGTTCCACAATCTGGTTCTCGATCTCGCACCAACTGTCGAAGACCCAAAAGCACTTCTAGACGCGATAATTGACGCCGTAGCTAAGCCTGACGTACCTCCTGATGTCGCCGAGGTTCGAATTATGAGCCTACACAAGAGCAAAGGCTTAAGCTCTTCAGTTGTCATAATAGCCGGATGCGTCGAGGGGCTATTGCCTACTGCTTCCGGCGAAAATGCAACCCCTGCGGAAAAGCTCGCCTCTTTGGAAGAGCAACGACGCTTATTCTTCGTCGGCCTTACACGTGTTAAGGCGAACCCAGGCGAAGATCGTCCAGGGATACTCGTTATAACGTCAAGCCGGACGATGCCATTAGCAGATGCTATGCAATCTGGTATTCGCCCAGCCCGCGTAGTACACGGGACAGCGCATGTGCATGCGAGTCAGTTCGTTCGGGAACTTGGCCCCGATGCCCCAACTCCTAAACAAGGTTAATTCGCGGCCAGTGAGCTTAAGACAGTTCGTAACCGGGGCGAGACGCCAAAGAGCGCCCTTCGGCGAAGGAAGAAGAGCCGCTAAACGGCGCGAAGAGAGAGGGGCTGTTCAGCCCCTTCAAGAAAGGGCGGGCTCTTCAGCCCGCTAAGAAGAAGAGAGAGTTCGCTCAGGATTGATCGTCCGCTTCTTCCCGAAGCTCCATCGTTCGGCGTTTGACAAATCTCTGCCGCCGGACATTGATCGCTGCTGCATCAAGCGTGTTCTTGATGTGCGCGGCGTAGAACTTTTCGATCATTTCAACGCTGGTGCGGCAGTTCTTGGCGATCTGATAGATATCCGCCCCCTCCATCAGACGCATGCAAATGTAGGTGTGGCGCAGGCTGTAGGCCGTGCGCCGGTTATTGTCGCGGTCGAGCTTGAGCGACGCGCGGTTGAGGAGATTGTTGAACAGCTTGATGTGATTGCCTGGGAAAACCGGATCGGTCGGCTGGGGATATTGGAGCGGCTCTGCCGCAACCTCTGAATTCTGCGCGTGCTTCCGTCGGCTCCGTCGGCCCCTGCGCACGGGCTTCGCGCGCTCCAAGAGACGCTCATAGGGGAGCACGGCATTCGGCATGCTTTTGCAGTAGCCGACCCCGCGCTTGCCGCGCACTTCGATCTCCAGAATGCGCTCGCCGGTGGCCTCGTCGGTGACGATGGCCACGTCTCGGTGCTGAAGGTTCTTGGCCTCGTCGGGACGCAAGCCGGTGTTGGCAAGGAACAGAACGTAATCGTGAATCTGCTCGGCGTTCCACTGGTAGTGCTTGCCGTTGGCGTCCTGGGCGTATTGCCGGGTAGCTTTGTAGAGTTGCTTGTACTCCTCCGGGCTGAACCATGGCCGGTGCACGATCTTGCCCTGCGTGCGGTAGGGCGGCGAGAAGTCGTGCAGGTAGGTCAGCCAGCCGTGCCGGATGGCGGTCTTCAGGACTTGGCGCAAGGTCACGATTTCATCGTGAAGGGTGCTGCGGGAAGGGACCTTTGTGACCCGTCGCGGGGGCTGTCTCTTGCCGTTGCCCGGCTCCGCTTCCGGCGGGGGAGCCGCCGCCGGGACGGGGGTGGTCATCCTGTGGACCCGGTATTCCTGAACCTTGCCGGGGGTGACCTCCGAGACGCCCAGCTTGCCGAAAAAGGGAAGCAAATGGAGCCGAAGGCGGATTTGGTGGCCTTCGACCCATTTGGGGCTGCGCTGGCCCTCGGTGATGACCTCGTATTCCTTGAGGAACTGCTCGGCGGCCTGCGCGAAGGTCTTTTCGGTCTTGAGGAGTCCCGCGCGGGCCATGCCGCGCAAGCCGAGATACCAGTCCTCGGCGAACTGCTTGGCCTGGGGAAGTTCCTCTTCCTTCGTCGTGACGCGGTACTGGCGGCCCTTGAACGAAGTCGAGCACTGCCAGAACCGGCCGCGCTTGTAGACCTGAACCTTGCCGCCAAGAATCTCGTGGGAAGCCAACGTCTTGTCCCTCCGATTGCAACTTTAGCACGATCGGGGAGAGACGTCACGTTTTGTGTTAGCTGTGTGTTTGGGCTCTTTTTGGTCTTGGTGGAGAGTGTCGATTTTCTATCTATCTGATTTTGTTTGGAATTTTGGTTGCGGGGGGAGGATTTGAACCTCCGACCTTCAGGTTATGAGCCTGACGAGCTACCGGGCTGCTCTACCCCGCGTTACCGAAAACCGCCACCGGCACGAGAGCAGCCGGTAGCTCAAACTTTTGCCGGCCTTCGCCGGCGGGCGGGCTGCTCTACCCCGCGTTACCGAAAACCGCCACCAGCACGAGAGCAGCCGGTAGCTCGAACTTTTGCCGGCCTTCGCCGGCGGGCGGGCTGCTCTGCCCCGCGTCACCGAAAACCGCCACCGGCACGAGAGCAGCCGGTAGCTCGAACTTTTGCCGGCCTTCGCCGGCGGGCGGGCTGCTCTGCCCCGCGACACCGAAAACCGCTACCGGCACGAGCGCAGCCGGTAGCTCGAACTTTTGCCGGCCTTCGCCGGCGGGCGAAAGGCCGTTCTTGTAAGCCTAAACCTGCGTTATGGCAAGCGGAAAGCTCTTACGCTCCACCGCCTTTCATCATCTCTTCAAAACCGGCATCGGAAGGCTGATCCACAAAACCTGGATCGTTATTTGCGGCATCGGCCGCGGCAAGAGCCTCCTGCTTGTCTTTTGGCAGCTTTTTGCGGGCCTTGGCGATGGCGGCATCCAGGTCAACCTGTTTGCAAAGCCCCAGCAGGACCGGGTCGCGCGGCTTGATGTTCTGGATGTTCCAGTGCGAGCGGTCGCGGATTTTGACGATTGTGCTTTTGGTTGTGCCAATCAGGCGCACGATCTGCCCATCCGACACTTCAGGATGGTTCTTGACAATCCAGGCAATGCCGTCCGGCTTGTCGCCGCGCTTGGTCACGGGCGTATAGCGCGGACCTTTGGTCCGTTTGGCAATTTCGGGCAGATTGTGCTTGCGCAGTTCCAGCCGCGCCGCGGGGTCTTTTTCGCAGCGCTCGATCTCTTCCTTGGTCAACTGGCCCTGAATCACCGGGTTCAGGCCCACCATGCCGATATTCACCTCGCCATCGGCGATGGCTTTGACCTCCAGCTCGTGCAGGCTGCAAAAGGCGGAAATCTGCTCGAAACTGAGCGCGGTGTTTTCGATCAGCCACACGGCGGTGGCCTTTGGCATCAGGGGGCTTGTCGACATGGCAACGCTCCTTTTGGAGGCAACAAAACAAAAACTTTCCCTCCGCCCGCAGGAACCTTTCCCCCGGACGATCCCAACCCTGTCTGTTTTGGGATACGGACAATGCACCTTGCATCAAACCGCAAGCGCGAGTTTAGCGATATGAAGGCCGGTTTCCATCCCTTTATGCGGCTGGCCGGCCGGATCCAATGGAAATCCTTGATAAATAAAGGATTTTATTTATAAACGCGCGGCAGAGTGTCCGAATAATACTGGTTATGGCGGGGGATTTTTGTTGTGTTGAAGCAGAAAACACAACCTACTGAAGTATAAATACAAGCTGGAGAATAGCATGGCGCGCAAAAAAGCAAAACCGCTGGTCGGCATCATCATGGGCAGTCCGTCCGACTGGACGACGATGCAGCATGCCGCCGATTTGCTAAAGCGCTTTTCGGTTCCGCACGAAGCGAAGATTGTTTCGGCGCACCGCACGCCAAAACGGCTTTATGATTACGCGAGTTCCGCGGCCAAACGCGGGCTGAAGGTGGTGATCGCGGGCGCGGGCGGGGCCGCGCATCTTCCCGGCATGGCGGCCGCGCTGACGCCCCTGCCGGTGCTGGGCGTGCCCGTGCAAAGCCACGCGATGAAGGGGCTGGACTCCCTGCTTTCCATCGCGCAGATGCCGGCGGGCGTGCCGGTGGGAACCCTTGCCATTGGCGAAGCCGGCGCGAAAAACGCGGCGCTTCTTGCCCTTTCTATTCTGGCGCTTGAGAACGGCAGGCTGGCCAAGGCCTATGCGCAATTCCGCGCCGAGCAGACGGCCTCGGTTGCCCGTCAACCCAAAAGCCGGAGCCGGAAATAGCGGAAAGCTTCCTACCCTTGCCGCGGGTCGTTATCCGGGGGCTTAAAAGGCAAAACCCGAGCAGATGTACCTGGGCGTGGAAGTCCTTCCCATATGGACTCGTCCTTATCATCTCTTCGATTTCTTCTGGCGGTGGGCATGTCCGCCTTCCAGTAATCAAAGTAGTCTTGCCTAAAAGAACGTTTCCGGTTGGCAAACTGGCTTTCCAACCGGTCTCCATCAATCTGGATAAGTGTTGGTTTGTTATCCACTATCGTTTTTTCATCAGGACCTATAAGAATTCCGTACACATGTTTAGGTATTTGAAAAACAGAAAAACCTAAATTAACCGACGGAAATTTTTTGGCCAAATACGACAGTTGGGCCAGGACACAAACCTGATCCAGCACTTTTTTAAACGGAACAAGAAGTCTTTCTTGCTCCTTTAATGGAATCATCCCCTCGGCAATTTTATCGACGGCATAAAAACAGGGATGCTGCGTAAGCCCATGTTTTTCTCTGAATGCTTTTGCCTGCTCCCTATCTTCGACAATTCCGCCCGCCAGTCCGCTCGGCAACACAACATCGTCCTTTTCATATGTGGACAGGGCTCCTGGCATATTGTTCCATTCGATGAGACTTGAGCATTTTTTTCCGCCAATTTTGGACGAGGCTCCTGGCACATTGTTCCATTTGACAAGACTTGAACATTTTTTTCCGTCAATCATTGCTCCATGGCGGTCCATAATCTCGTCAACAAATCCTGCAAATTCCGTTACAGGCCCGCTGAAGAACGTTCTGATATCGCTGCTACCCTTGGCCTGGTCAAACACCTTTTCCAAGGTATCGGCAAATGAATTTGTTCGAAGTGGAACTGGATTGGAATTGAGTCCTCGGCCCGACCCTATGACCTTAAGGGTCCTCCCAAAGGCATCGCGGATATTTTCGTGACTATGTTCTGCCATCTTTAAATTCTAACAATTGAAAATGCTTTCGTAAAAGCCTAAAGAATTAACATGAAAATCCTTCCTCCCGGCTCGACCATCGGCATCTTCGGCGGCGGCCAGCTTGCGCGCATGACGGCGCTGGCGGCGGCGCGGCTGGGCTATAAAACGCACATTTACGCGCAGGCGCCGGACGAGCCCGCCTGCCAGATCGCCGCCTGCCGCACCCTTGGCGCATTCGATGACATGGACAAAATCAGCCAGTTCGCCGAGCGCGTCGATATCGCCACGCTGGAATGGGAAAACGTGCCGGTCGCCGCCGTGGCCGGGCTTGAAAAGCATATCCCCTGCTGTCCCAAATCATCCATCCTGCATGTCACGCAAAACCGGTTGCTGGAAAAAGGCTTCGCGCGCGAGCAGGGCCTTGCCACGCCCGAATTCCACGCGGTGCGCAGCCCGGATGATCTGCGACAGGCCGTTGAGCGGCTTGGCCTGCCCGTCATCCTGAAAACCACGCGGCTCGGCTATGACGGCAAGGGACAGGCGGCGATCCGCGAAGAGAAGGACATCGAAAAGGCCTGGAAGAGCCTGAAAACCGGCGAAGCCATCGCCGAGGCCTTCGTGCCTTTCCAAAAGGAGGTTTCCGTTATTGTCGCGCGGCGCGCCGACGGGCAGATGCGCGCCTTTCCGCCGGTGGAGAACCGCCACCAGCGCGGCATTCTGGATGAAACCCATGTGCCCGCCGCGATCCCCGACGCGGTGCGCGATCAGGCCATCCACATGGCCACCACGCTTTGCGAAAAGCTGGAGGCCGTGGGCCTGCTGGCGGTGGAGATGTTTGTGGTTGAGGGCCAGATACTGATGAACGAGCTGGCCCCCCGCCCCCATAATTCGGGCCACTGGAGCATCGACGGCGCCGCCACCAGCCAGTTCGAGCAGCTCGTGCGCGCCATCTGCGGCCTGCCGCTTGGCGACACCCGCCCGCTTTTTCCCTGCATCATGAAAAACCTGATCGGCGACGCGGCCAGGGACTGGCAGGATTACCTGAACATGCCCGGCGCGCATCTGCATCTTTATGGAAAGAAGGACGCCCGTCCCGGCCGCAAAATGGGCCATGTCACCATCCGCAACCGCCGGGAGGAGATGGAAAGCTGACATAAAGCTTTGTTTTAAAATGATATATTGACATGTCAGTTTTTGACATTTTTTGTTATTATGGCGCATGGTCAAAAACATGAGGCCAGCACCATGTCCCTCAACATCTCCCTCCCCCCCCAGCTTGAAGAGCTAATCAAAAAGAAGGTGGAAAGCGGGCGCTACGCCTCGGCCAGCGAGGTGGTGCGCGAGGCGCTGCGCCGCATGGAAACCGCCGACCAGCGCCGCGAGGAGGAGCACGAGGAGTTACGCAAGAAAATCCAGGCCGCCTACGAAAGCGGCCCGCCCATTCCCGCGGAAGAGGTTTTCGCAACCCTTGGAAAGAAATACAAGGAACGTGCCGAGGCGTGGAAAAAAAGAAAGTAGCACATGCGCGTTGAATTCACTCCGCTTGCGCTCAATGATCTTGACTGTATCGCCGATTATATTTCGGTAGACAACCCTTGGCGTTCGGAAATACCACAGGTCTTATGAAATGACTCACGGCTTATACTAGCCGTCACCCCCGCGAAGGCGGGGGTCCACGCTTTGAATCTTATATACGGGAGAGTTTTAAAGCGTGGATGCCCGCCTCCCTGCTTCGCCTTCGGCTACGCAGGGCGCATTTGCAAAACGGCCCGGCGTAGCTTTAGCGAAGACGGGTCGCGGGCATGACCGTTCTCCCTATGAAGTAAATCAGTTTATAAGATTGTTGGTGTAAGTTTTATCGAAGAAATCAAGGACCATTGCCACAAACTGGCAAAAACCCCGCTCATCGGACGAAATGAGAACAATCTTGCAACCGGGCTGCGCTCGGTTCCCCACGGGAAATATCTGATTTTCTACACCGTTCAGGAAGATTTATTAGCGATCAAACGCATCATCCACGGCGCGCGCGACATCCCGCGCCGGACGGATGAAGATGAATAATTGTTTTACTCCGCCGCGGTGCTGTCCGAAATCAGGGTCATGTCGCCCGGCGTGGATTTTTCGCGCTTCACCAGTAATTTGGTCAGGGCGTTGATATAGGCGCGGGCCGAGGCCACCAGCGTGTCGGGGTCCGCTCCCTGCCCGTTGGTGGTGCGCCCGCTTTCCTCAAGCCGCACGGTCACCTCCGCCTGCGCGTCGGTGCCCTTGGTCACGGCATGCACCTGGTAAAGCGAAAGCGTGGCCTCGTGCGGCACAAGCTGCTTGATGGCGTTGAAGGTGGCGTCCACCGGGCCGTTGCCGTTGGACGTCACCGTATGGTTTTTGCCGTCGATCTGCAATTCCAGCGTGGCTTTCTGCGGACCTTTCGATCCGGCATAGACTTCCAGGCCGACGAAGCGGATGCGCGCCGCGGCGTTGGCCATTTCGTCGTCCACGAGGGCGATCAGGTCGTCGTCGAAAATGTCGCGCTTGCGGTCGGCAAGGTCCTTGAACCGCTTGAAGGCCTCTTCCAGCGCGTTGTCGCCCAGATCATAGCCAAGCTCCCTGAGCTTGGTGCGGAAGGCGTTACGGCCCGAAAGCTTGCCCAGCTTGAGCGAGGAATTGGTCAGGCCCACGGATTCCGGCGTCATGATCTCGTAAGTCTGGCGGTTCTTGATCATGCCGTCCTGGTGCACGCCGCTTTCATGGGCGAAGGCGTTGGCTCCCACGATGGCCTTGTTCGGCTGGACCGGAAAGCCGGTGATCTGCGACACAAGGCGCGAGGCGCGGGTGATGTTCTCGGTCCTGATGCCGGTGGTGAAGGGCATGCGGTCATGCCGCACCTTCAGGGCCATCACGACTTCTTCCAGCGCGGCGTTGCCCGCCCGCTCGCCAAGGCCGTTGATGGTGCATTCCACCTGCCGCGCGCCGTTGATGACGCCGGCAAGCGAATTGGCCACCCCAAGGCCCAGGTCATTATGGCAATGCACGGAGAAAATCGCCTGATCCGCATTGGGCACGCGCCCGGCCAGCATTTTGAACAATGCGCCGTATTCATCGGGCGTCGTGTAGCCGACGGTGTCGGGAATATTGATGGTGCGCGCGCCCGCCTTGATCGCCGCCTCCACGCAGCGGCAAAGGAAATCCGGCTCGCTGCGCGATCCGTCCTCGGCGCTCCATTCCACGTCGTCGCACAGGTTGCGGGCGAAGGTCACGGCGTCCCAGACGGCCTGAAGCACCTGTTCCGGCTCTTTCTGCAGCTTGTATTTCATGTGCAGCGGCGAGGTGGAGAGGAAGGTATGGATGCGCTTGCGCGCCGCCGGCGCGATGGCCTCCGCCGCGCGCTCAATATCGCCCCTGGCGGCGCGGGCCAGTCCGCAAACCGTGGAATTCCTGACCTTTTTGGCGATTTCGTTGACGGCCTTGAAATCCCCCGCCGAAGAAACGGGAAATCCGGCCTCGATCACATCCACGCCAAGCTCTTCCAGAACCCCGGCCAGGCGCAGCTTCTCCTCAAGATTCATCGCCGCGCCCGGCGACTGCTCGCCATCGCGCAAGGTGGTGTCGAAGATGATAACGCGGTTTTTGTCGGCTTCGGCGCTCATGGCTCCTCTCTTCTCCACTTCCCAAAGGCACGGTTATTGCGCGAGGGCGAAAGCCTCTCAATAAGAGGCATTCCCGCGAAAGCGGGAATCCAGTTTAATTATAAAACTGGGTCCCCGCTTCCGCGGGGACGCCTGCTTTGTTTATACGGTAGCCTTGCCTCCATGGAGGAAAATTCATTCACTGCTACAGCTTCCATAATCCATGGCTATTATGTGGTCATTCGGCTAGGTTTTTCCACCCCCTTCTTTGGTTACAGCATGAAAATCAGCGTCATCATCGTCAATTTCAACGCGGGGCAAAGGCTCGGCCGCTGTCTGAAGGCCCTGGCCGCGCAGGATTTCGATGATTTCGAGGCGCTGGTGGTCGACAACGCCTCGACCGACGGCAGTCCGCAAACGCCCCTGCCCGATCCGCGCTTCCGCTGGCTGAAGCCCGGAGAAAATCTTGGCTTCGCCGGGGGCAACAATCTTGCCGCGCGCGCGGCGCAAGGCGACTGGCTGTTTCTGCTGAATCCCGATGCCTATGCCGAGCCGGAATGTCTTTCCACGCTCATGGCCGCCACGCGCCGCCATCCCGATTGCCCGCTTTTCGGCTGCACGCAGCTCGACGACGCCGTGCCCGAAATTCTGGACGGCGCGGGCGACTGTTATTTCTTCACGGGCCTGCCCTTTCGCGGCGGCAAGGGCTGGACGATTGAAGCCCTGCCAGACGAAGGCGAAGTCTTCGGCATTTGCGGCGCGGCGCTGCTGACGCGGCGCGAGCTGTTCCTGCGTGTGGGCGGTTTTGATGAGGATTTCTTTTGTTATTGCGAGGATACCGATCTTGCCTTCCGCCTGCGGCTTCAGGGTTATCGCGCCATTCAGGTGGCCGAGGCCTTCGTGCGGCATGAAGGGTCCGGCATCACCGGACGGCGCAGCGCGTTCGCCCTGTTCCACGGCACGCGCAATCTGGTCTGGACCTTCGTCAAAAACATGCCGGGCCCGCTTTTCTGGCCCATTCTGCCGCTGCACCTGGCCATGCTGTTCTTTTTGATATTGCTAAGCCCGGCGGCCGCCGCATCAAGGTTCAGGGGATTCATGGCGGCGCTGGAATCCCTGTCGCGGGTTTGGGAAAAACGTCAAAAAATCCAGCCGGCGCGCACGGCTTCCGTGCCCGCCATTGCCCGCGCCCTCACCTGGAGCCCGCGCAAGCTGCTCTGGCGCATGGTGGATGTGCGGTCCTTAACCAAATCCCGCAAGTAATTAATTTTCCAGAGCTTACGGACGACATGTTATGTTTTTTGAATGGAAAACAGGCGTATTACGATAGACGATTATCATTGGCTCAAAGCCGCGCAGGATGCCTGCCGCCACGTTTGTGAAACGCTGCAAATAAAACAGGCGCGCCTGTTTTCCGTGGTGTTGGGAACAAAGGTGGTTGCCGGTCTTTCCTTCCTTCCCTTGCTTGCATCCGACAGCACGAACTACCTGAAATATTGGCCCAAAGTCACGGAGGCGGCGAGCGGCGGCGCCATGCTGGACGCCCTTCAGAAATTCGCCGAAGCCGACGCCTTTACCTGCTGCGCCCATCTCGGTTTCCGCGCGGCTCTTGTCGGGTGCGTTGGCATATTCGCCAAGACTCTCGCGGAAGGATTCTCGCGCAAACACAGCCCCTTGTATCGCACCGTCGGCAACCTGCACGCCATTCAAATGCCCCGCGAAATCGGCATGGATGCTTTTTCCGGATTTCTTCCTGACGGGAGCAAGCCCGCTGTAACCTTCGGGAATTTGCTCATTCGATACAAAAAGGCCGCCGCCCGCTTTCCCGTCTTGAGACGCGCAATAGAAAAGGAACATGCCCAAAACGAGGCCGAGCGCGCCGCCAACAAAACTGCGGGGCAAAAGCCAGAATACGGACCAGCCTAGGTTCAATGGACAATTAAACTCTAGTCATTGAAAAGACTAAATGAACATTCCGGGCAAGGTTGCGCAGCAACCGCGACCCGGAATCCAGTTTGTTTTTGAAAACAAATGGGATTCCCGCTTCCGCGGGAATGTTCGTGTTGGTAATTGTCCATTGAACCTAATCCTTTTCCGCTGTGGGGCGGCCCAGGGTTTTCATCAGCAGCGCCACGTTTTGCCGCATCATGCCGATATAGCTGTTGGCGGGCTCCTTGCCGGAGAGCGCTTCGGTATAAAGCATGCCGCCGACCTGCCCGCCCGAAAGCGCCGCCATGCCGTCGACCAGGCGCGAGGTGGTGACGTTGTCGTAAAACAGCATGTTGATGTCTTCGTCTTCCATGCGCTCCACGACTTCGGGATAATCGCTGGCCGAAGCGTAGTAATACGGCTCCAGTCCCAAAACCGGCACGACGGTGAAGCCATAGGCGGCGGCGAAATAGGCCATGTTGTCGTGATCGATCACAAATTTGCGCTGCTCTTCGCGGAGGCGGCCGACCCGAAGGCGGATATAATGATCCAGCTTTTTCAGCTTGCGCAGGTAGGCTTTGGCGTTGGTCTTGTAATAGGGCGCGTTCAGGGGATCAATGGCCACCAGCTTGTCGCGGATGTTTTTCACGTAAATCATCGCGTTGCCCACATCCATCCAGGCATGCGGATCCAGTCCGCCCGCAGCGCCGCGGCGTTCCTCCACGCCCACGGCGGCGTTCAGCACCGCGATGCGCTCCCTTGAATCAAGCATCAGGGGAGCCAGCCAGCCCTCCAGCCCCATGCCGTTCGCCACCACAAGGTCACAGCGCTGGATGGTCAGCAGATCGGCCTTGGTGGGCGTGTGGGTGTGGGGGGTGCTGTTTGCTTCCACCATTGGCCAGACCTTGGCCTGATTGCCGGCCACCTGCTTGGTGAAATCAGCAAGAATGGTGAAGGTGGCCAGAATTTTCAGCGGGTGGTTCATCACCTTCGCCTGCGCCGCCGCGGGTAAAGCGGCCAGAAGCAGCGCGGCAAGGAACAGAAGTATTTTTCTCACGTCCAAATCTCCCGCAAAGCGCATGTGGCGCTTTTGACCGGAAGCAGTCTACCGGCCTTTTGAGGCAGGAAAGAGGAAATACGCATAATCTGTTCAAAACAGGCAGTCACGCGCCGGTCAGGATCAATGCCCAAGGTTAATTAAATATGAACGCGCGGAGACGATAAAGGGTCGGGGCGCGCAGGAGGCTCTTTCCTGGCGCCCCGAAACCGGCTTTGCTTGTCTTGAAAACAAGGGCATCCTAGCTCCGTGGCGCGGGGAGGCTTTGTCGAAAGACAAATAGGAAAAATAAATATTTATGGGGAAAACAGGGCCATAACCGGCGCGTGGTCGGAGGCCTTTTCGCGCCCGCGCCAATCGCGGGAAACCGCGCAGGATTGCAGCCGGCCGGCCGCTTCGGGCGAGAGCATCAGATGATCGATGCGGATGCCGTCGTCGCGGTCCCAGGCGCCGCCCAGATAATCCCAGAACGTGTAAAGATGCGTTTCATGCGGACGCATCAGGCGCAAGGCATCGTACCAGCCCGTATTTTTCAGGGCGTGGAATTCCGCGCGAGCCTCGGCGCTGAACAGCGCATCGTCTTTCCAGCGGGCGGGGGAGGCGGCGTCGATCCCGCCGGGAATGACGTTATAGTCGCCGCCCAGAACCACCGGGATTTCCTGCTGCAAAAGCATGGCGGCGTGATCGCGCAGCGCCTTCATCCAGCGCAGCTTATAGGGGAACTTTTCGCTGTCTTTCGGATTGCCGTTGGGGAAGTAAAGACTGCCGACGACATAACCGCCCGCTTCGGCCTCGATATAACGGGCCTGAGGGTCCGTCTCCATGCCGGGAAGGACGTCGCGGCGCGGCACGGGGGTTTCGCGTGAAAGAATGGCCACGCCATTATAGGATTTCTGCCCGCGGACAAGCGCCTGATACCCCGCCGCCTGAATTTCCATCAGGGGAAAAGCGCTTTCCTCGCATTTGATTTCCTGCAACAGCGCGATGTCGGGCGCGTCCTGCTTCAGCCAGTCCAGCACCAGCGGCAGCCGCGCGCGAATGGAGTTTACGTTCCAGGTGGCGAGTTTCATGTGAGAAAACCTGTCGATAATTCATGATAATATGAACATTCCCGCGGAAGCGGGAATCCCATTTTATTTGGACAGAAGTCAAATGGGATTCCGGGCCGGCGCGGCCCAGGCCCCGGCTTCCCTGCTTCGCCTTCGGCTACGCAGGACGAGCTTGCAAAACGGCCTGGCGGAGCTTTAGCGAAGACGGGGTGCGGGGAGCGGCTCTGGCGAGGGTCTCAAAGTTCAGGCGCCCCCGCGAAAGCGGGGGCCTAGTTTTATTATAAACAAACTGGGTCCCCGCTTGCGCGGGGACGCCTGTTTATGCCTACAGCCTTGTAAAATAACTCATGGCTTATGCCGGGGCCTGCTTGCCCGGAATGTTCTTACTGGTTTTTCGGCGAAAAGGACGCGCCGCAGCCGCAGGCGGCGTCGGTATTCGGATTTTGCACCTGAAAGCCTTCGCCGGAAAGCTCGGAAACATAGTCGATGACCGCGCCGCCGAGAAAGGCCTGGGAGATGTTATCAATCACGAGCAACGCGCCGTCTTTTTCTATTTTCATGTCGCCTTCGGCCGGGTTTTCATCCAGGCTGAAATTGTAGCGGAAGCCCGAACAGCCGCCGCTATCCACGGCAAGGCGCAGGGCAAGGCCGGGCTTGCCTTCTCTCTTGCGCAAATCAAGAATGCGCCGGGCGGCTTTTCCGGTCAGTTGGGTGGCGGCAGGAGTTGTGTTCATCATGTAAACAAAATAGTGTTTTGGTGAAATAATACCAGCTCTCCCAGGCATTCCCGTTCCTGCTCTCGTTGGGGCAGGGGCACGATGGATGTATATGCTATAAAAATGAACAGCTTCACCCTTCACGAAAGAGTGGCCGCCGATACGCATGCCGTATGCGATCTTGCGCTTTGCCGCGTGCTGCTGATGAACGATAAGCGCTTTCCCTGGCTGGTCCTTGTGCCGATGCGGCCTGATTTGCGCGAGATCATTGATCTGCCTCCCGGCGACCGGGCCGTGTTGATGGAAGAAATCGCGCGGACTTCCTCCGCGCTGAATGATTTGTTCGCGCCCGACAAGCTGAATGTTGCCGCGCTTGGCAACAAGGTGCCGCAACTGCATGTGCATGTTATCGCACGCAAAAAAACCGACGCCGCATGGCCAAATCCGGTCTGGGGGCCGGGGACGGCCGAGCCTTATGACAAGGCGGAAACCGGGGCTCTTCTGGATAAGCTTGGAATTCAATTCGGCCTGAAAGGGAATTAACCCGCGAAAGATCCCGAACGTCAAAAAAATGCCGGTTTAGGGGCTTTTCTTCATAAAAATCTTTCCAAATTCCTGTGGACATATGTTTGCCGGAAGCGTATAAAGGCGTCCTGCGGCGATTCGTCACTGGACCGCCGCTCAGCAGGAAAATGACGAAGTTTTTTAAGTGCCGCCAAGCGCTTAAGGGTTTTGTCGTCTTCCTGCAAAAGGTTGAGAGTTGGTTAAACCCCTTTGTTTAAAGGTTTTGATCGCGCTCAACCGGTTCTTTGACATTGTGAATAAGGAACGAGAGAAGGGATGCGCAGGCGGCGGCTGTCCCGCCACTCGCATGTTCGCATGTGAGTACGCTTTCTCCTTGAATGGAGGAAGCGAGTAGCGGGAATTTAGCCGGCGGAAAATCCTGAAGCTCTTCGGGCGACTGAAGAGACGCAGGTATCCGGTGTTTGTCGTTTGAGGCATCCTTTGATCTTACGCAATACATTCTGTCCGGATTTCGGTTCGGGCAGATTTTTTGCCCGTCAAATGATGTTCATTTCCCCTCGCAAGACGGGAAGTGCAAAGACGAACGCCAGGAAAAAGGCGCCTGCCTCAAGGGTGCTTTTGAAACTCAACTTGAGAGTTTGATCCTGGCTCAGAACGAACGCTGGCGGCAGGCTTAACACATGCAAGTCAAACGGGTGTAGCAATACACAAGTGGCGCAAGGGTGCGTAACGCGTGGGAATCTACCTTCCGGTACGGAATAACTACGGGAAACTGTAGCTAATACCGTATGGTCCCTCAGGGGTAAAGATTTATCGCCGGAAGACGAGCCCGCGTCAGATTAGCTGGTTGGTGGGGTAACGGCCTACCAAGGCAACGATCTGTAGCTGGTCTTAGAGGACGATCAGCCACACTGGAACTGAGACACGGTCCAGACTCCTACGGGAGGCAGCAGTGGGGAATATTGGACAATGGGGGAAACCCTGATCCAGCCATGCCGCGTGAG
>JANQEX010000052.1 GCA_028278105.1 Alphaproteobacteria bacterium
CCTTCGGCTTCGCAGGGCGCACTTGCAAAAAGGCCCGGCGGAGCTTTAGCGTAGCCGGGTCGCGGGAATGTCCGTGTTGGTAATTGTCCATTGAACCTAGATTTCAAAGCGCGGATGCCCGCCGTCGCGGGCAGGACCGTCTTCTTGATGGCTAGGGTCAATGCATATACCGGTAGCATGTCTGTTTAGCAGGATAACGCGATGTTGCTCTCCGAACTCGCAGGAGATTTCCGGTGGCGCGGACCTGACGTGGAAATCCGTGGCCTGGCGCGCGATTCACGCGAGGTGGAAAGCGGCCACCTGTTCGCCGCTCTTCCCGGCGCGACGGGTGACGGACGCTCTTATATAGGCGACGCCGTCCGCCGTGGAGCCGTGGCGATTCTGGCGCCTTCCGGCACGCCCGTTCCCGGCAACCTGCCCGCCATTTTCAGCCACGGGCCGCGGCAGGCGTTGGCCCGGATTGCCGCGCGTTTTTATCCCGTCCAGCCGGATTTGCTGGCGGCCGTTACCGGCACCAGCGGCAAAACCTCGGTCGTGCAGTTCACGCGGCAGATCTGGCAAGCCTGCGGGCATAAATCCGCCGCCATCGGCACATTGGGAATTATGGGTGACGGAATTGAACGCCACGGATCGCTCACCACGCCCGACTGCATCCGCCTGCACCGCGACTTGCAGACGCTGGCGCGGGAAAAGGGCATCACCCACGTGGCGGTCGAGGCCTCCAGCCACGGGCTGGACCAGTTCCGCCTGGACGGGCTGCGCCTGAAGCTGGCCGCCTTCACCAATCTTGGCCGCGACCATCTTGATTATCATCCCACGATGGAACACTATTTCGCGGCCAAGGCGCGGCTGTTCAAGGAACTCCTGCCGGAAGACGGCGTGGCCGTTCTGCGCCACGGCATCCCGGAATATGAAAGCCTTGCCGCAATCCTGAACCGGCGCGGGATACGCATCATCAGCTTTGGCGCGCATGATGGCGATCTTTGCCTGCGCGGGGCAAAGGAAACGCCCGAAGGGCAGGAGCTTGATCTGGATATTTTCGGCGCGCGGATAAAATGTCCGGTCAGGCTCGCGGGAAATTTCCAGGGGCTGAATCTGCTTTGCGCGGCCGGGCTGGCGCTTGCAGGCGGCCAGGCGGTGAAAAAGGTCACCGCCGCGCTACCAGGAATAAAGGGCGTACGCGGGCGGATGGAACTGGTGGGCGCGCATAAGGGCGCGCGCGTTTACGTGGATTATGCCCACAAGCCCGACGCGCTGGAAAACGCGCTTTCGGCGCTGCGGCCTTCCGCTCCGGGCCGTCTGGCCGTGGTTTTCGGGTGCGGCGGCGGGCGGGATGCCGGCAAGCGCTCCATGATGGGCAGCATCGGCGCGCGTCTTGCCGATATCGTGGTTGTTACCGACGACAATCCACGGATGGAAGAACCCGCTTCCATCCGCCGCGCGATCATGCAAGGCTGCAAGGGCGCAACCGAAATCGCGGGGCGCGGCGAGGCGATTGCGCATGCCCTTTCGCTTCTGAAACCGGGCGACGCGCTGGTGATCGCCGGCAAGGGGCATGAGCAGGGCCAAATCCTGGGCGATGCCGTCCTTCCTTTCGATGACGCGGACATGGCCCGCAAACTGATGCAGGAGCAAGCCGCATGAGCGAAAAGGTTTTATGGACTTCGGCGGAGATCGCCGCCGCTACTTCCGGTGTCTGCACGGGGCGCTGGAACGCCGCCGGCGTGTCAATCGACAGCCGGACGGTGCAACCGGGTGATGTCTTCGTGGCCCTGAAAGGTCCCAATTTCGACGCGCATGATTTTGTAGGCGAGGCACTGGCAAAAGGCGCCGCGGGCGCCATCGTCAATTACATACCCCCGCAAACGCCGCCCGAACGGCTGGTGTTGACGCCCGACAGTTTCCAGGCGCTTCAGGCGCTGGGCAAGGCCGGGCGTGACCGCAGTCCGGCAAAAATCATCGCCGTCACCGGCTCGGTCGGCAAAACGGGATGCAAGGAGGCGCTGCGGCAGGTGCTGCCGGCTTTCGCCTCGCAAGGCAGCTACAACAATCATTGGGGCGCGCCGCTGAGCCTCGCGCGCCTGCCGCGCGAGGCGGCTTATGGCGCGTTCGAGCTTGGCATGAACCATGCGGGCGAGCTTGGCCCGCTCGCGCGCATGACGCGACCGCATGTGGCGCTCGTGACGGCCATCGCGCCCGTGCATCTTGAGTTTTTCGCGGGCCTTGAGGATATTGCGCGCGCCAAATCGGAGATTTTTGAAGGCGTCATGCCCGACGGCGCCGCCATTCTGAACGGCGACGATGCCTACTTTGACCTTCTGAAAAACGCCGCCGCCGCCAAAGGCATCAAGAATATTCTGCGCTTTGGCAAGGACAAGGGATGCGACGCGCGGCTTGATGAATTTTCCCTTCAACCCGAAGGAAGTCATGTAAAGGCCGAAGTGCTGGGCGCGCCGCTATCCTACCGCGTCGGCGCGCCGGGGTTTCACTGGGTGAAAAATTCGCTGGCCGTATTGCTTTGCGCGGGCGCCGTTGGGGCGGATGTCCGGGAAATCGCCCAGCGTCTTGCCGCGCTGGATCTTGCCAAAGGCCGCGGCACGGCAACCGAAATTCCTTTCGCGCGCGGCCGCTTTACGCTGGTGGATGAAAGCTATAACGCCAGCCCGGCGGCAGTCGCCGCCGCCATCAGCGTTCTGGCGCAGCGCGCGCCGCGCGGCAAGGGAAGGCTTCTTCTTGTTCTGGGCGACATGCGCGAACTTGGCAAAAATTCCGAGCCATTCCACCTGGATCTCGCTCCCATGATAAAAGAAGCGGGCATTGCCCGCGTTTTCTGCTGCGGGCCCTTCATGCGCCTGCTGCATGAAAGCCTGCCCAAGGACACTCAGGGCGGCTGGAAACCCGATAGCGGCCAGCTTGCCCCGCTTGTGACGGCCGCGATGCGGGACGGCGACATCGTGACCGTCAAGGGTTCGTTCAGCATGGGCATGAAAAAGGTCGTGGACGCGCTGCTGGCCATGCAGGAAGAAGAAAACACCAAAAAGCAGGCTGCCGTCTAACGAGGCTTACCTCCAATGCTTTACCTTCTGCTCGCGCCTCTTGCCGAAGATTTCATACTTTTCAACCTGTTCCGTTACATCACTTTCCGCACCGGCTGCGCCACGCTGACCACCATGGCGCTGGCCTTCTGGCTGGGGCCGATGCTGATCCGCTGGCTGAAAAGCAAACAGGGCGAGGGCCAACCCATCCGCGATGATGGACCGGAAAGTCATCTGGTCAAAAAAGGCACGCCCACCATGGGCGGGATTATCATCCTGATCCCGTTTTTCATCAGCGCCCTGCTGTGGGGCGATCTGGCGAATGTTTATGTGTGGGTGGTGCTGCTGGTGACGCTGGGTTTCGGCCTTGTGGGATTTCTTGATGACTACCTGAAGCTCACCCGCCGTAACAGCAAGGGCATATCGGGCCGCGCGCGCCTCGCCGCGCAAGCCGGCATCGCCGTTCTGGCGGCGCTGATTATTTCCCTTTACGGCTCGCCCGATCTGCGCTGGTCCGTGGCCATGCCCTTTTTGAAGGATTTTCTGGTCAATCTCGGCCCCTTCTTCCTGATCTTCGCCATGCTGGTCATGGTGGGCGCGGCGAACGCCGTGAACCTGACCGACGGGCTGGACGGCCTTGCCACCGTGCCGGTGATGTTCGTGGCCATCAGCTTCGGCATCATTGCCTATCTGGCGGGCAACGCCATCTTCGCCAATTACCTGCAAATCCATCATGTGCCGGAGGCCGGCGAACTGGCCGTGCTGTGCGGCGCGCTGCTGGGCGCCTGTCTTGGTTTCTTGTGGTTCAACGCGCCGCCGGCCTCGGTGTTCATGGGCGACACCGGATCACTCGCCCTGGGCGGCGCCATCGGCAGCATCGCGGTGGTGACGCGGCATGAAATCGTGCTGGCCATCGTGGGCGGGTTGTTCGTGACGGAAACGCTGTCGGTAATGATTCAGGTGGCAAGCTACAAGCTGACCGGAAAGCGCGTTTTCAAAATGGCCCCGCTGCATCATCACTTCGAAAAACTGGGTTGGCCGGAGTCCACGGTCGTGATACGATTCTGGATCATCGCGTTTATTTTTGCCCTCGCGGGCCTTGCCACCCTGAAATTGCGCTAAATGATTTCGCCGCGTGACCTTGAAGGACAAACCATCGCCGTCATGGGACTTGGCAAATCCGGGCTGGCCACGCTGCGGGCGCTGGCGGATTCGGGCACGAAGCTGATCGCCTGGGATGATGACGAATCCGCGCGGACGGCCGCCGCGAACCTCGCCGCGGCGGAAGACCTGGCCAAAGCCGACTGGACAAGGATTGACGCGCTCGTCCTCTCTCCCGGAATTCCGCACACGCTTCCCGAACCGCATCCCGTGGCGGCGCAGGCCAGGAAACACGGGGTTGAAATTATCGGCGATGCCGAGCTTCTGTTCCGCCACTACGCCGACCGTCCCCGTCCGCGCATGGTGGCGGTCACGGGCACCAACGGCAAATCAACGACCACCGCGCTCATCGCCCATATCCTGCAAGGCGCGGGCCGCAAGGTTCAGGCGGGCGGCAATCTGGGCACACCGGTCCTGTCGTTCGGCGAACTGGGCGAAGACGGGTTTTACGTCATTGAAATGTCGTCCTTCCAGTGCGAACTGACGCCCTCCGCCGCTTTCGATGCCGTGGCATGGCTGAACATCACGCCCGACCATTTCGACCGTCATGGCGGCATGCAAGGCTATGTCAACGCCAAGAAAAATCTTTTGAGAAACGTCCGGGGCAGCCCCTTGCTGGCCATCGGCGTTGACGACGACGAAAGCCTGGCGGTTGCGGAAGAAACCGCCAAAAAGGCGCCGTGGCGCGTCACGCCCTTCGGCGCAAGCCGCATCCTTGATAAAGGCGTCAGCGGCGTGAATGGCACACTTTACGCCGGCGGCAAAAGGCTGTTTTCGATTGAGAACGCCGCCGCCCTTCCCGGCGCGCATAACGCCCAGAACGCCGCCGCCGCCTTCGCCATCTGCCGCGAGCTTGGCTTGAGCGATGCGGAAATTGAAAAGGGCATTCTTTCATATCCCGGCTTAGCGCATCGTCAGCAGCTTGTGCGCAAGCTGGACGGCGTGCGCTTTGTCAACGACAGCAAGGCCACGAATGCCGAGGCGGCAAGCAAGGCGCTTGCGTGTTATGACGTCATTTACTGGATCGCCGGCGGCAAGCCCAAGGACGGCGGGCTGAGCGGACTGGAAGGCTTCATGCCCCGCATCCGCCATGCTTTTCTTGTCGGCGAGGCCAGCGGCGGTTTCGCGGACTGGCTTCAAGGCAAGGCGGATTTCACCCGCTGCGGCACGCTGGACCGCGCCGTGGAAGCCGCCGCGCGCCGGGCGCGGGCCGACGGGATTGACGGCGCGGTGGTTCTGCTTTCGCCGGCTTGCGCGTCCTATGACCAGTTCCGCAGCTATGAGCATCGCGGCGAGGAATTCGCGCGGCTGGTTGCCGCCCGGCCCACCACGGAAGCCGGGAGGGCCGCCTGATGGTCATCGCGCGTTCCGACCGCTCCGTTCTTGGCCGCTGGTGGTGGACCGTCGATCACTGGCTTCTGGGCGGCATCGCCCTGCTGCTGATTATCGGGGTTTTCCTGATCCAGGCGGCAAGTCCGGCGGGGGCCTTGCATCTGGGCCAGTCCAGTTTCTACTTTGTTGAGCGGCATCTGTTCCAGCTTTCGCTGGGCGTGATGTTGATGATCGGCATATCCTTGCTGACGCCTCCCCAAATCCGCCTTGCCGCGCTTTTGCTTTTTCTGGCTTCCTTTCTTCTTCTTGTCGCCACGCTTTATATCGGCGCGGAGATCAAGGGCGCGCAACGCTGGATTCACCTGCCGGGCCTTTCCGTGCAGCCTTCCGAATTCCTGAAGCCGGCTTTTATCGTGCTGTGCGCCCGGCTTTTTTCGCGCACGGCGGAAACGCCGGGATTTCCCGGCGCCTGGCTGGCCGCGGGGCTTTTTGCCGCCATCGCCGCGGTGCTGTTGATGCAGCCCGATATGGGCATGGTGGTCCTGATTTCGGCCGTTTTCATGGTGCAGCTTTTCCTGTCGGGCGTTCCGGTGATGCTGATGGCTTTCCTCGTGGCGCTGGGCGCGGGCGGACTTGGCCTTGGCTACATGTTCCTGCCGCATGTGGCCAGCCGCATCGACCGCTTTCTCAATCCCGACAGCGGGGATACCTATCAGATCACCCGCTCGCTGGAAGCGTTCCACAATGGCGGCTGGCTGGGCATGGGGCCCGGCGAAGGGCAGGCCAAGATGCAGCTTCCCGACGCGCATACCGATTTTATCTTTCCGGTGGCGGGGGAAGAGTTCGGCCTGATCGCCTGCCTGATTATCGTGGCGCTGTTCGCCTTCATCGTGCTGCGCGGTTTCTGGCGGCTCGTCCGCGAGAGCGATTTCTTTATTTTCCTCGCGGTCGCCGGGCTTTTGACGGAATTCGGCCTTCAAGCGGCGATCAATATGGGCTCGTCCTTGCATCTGTTGCCCACCAAAGGCATGACGCTGCCCTTTATTTCTTACGGCGGCTCGTCCCTTCTCGCGCTGTCGATTGCCATGGGCATGCTGCTTGGGTTAACCCGGAAACAGGCGAGGACCTTGCGATGAGCGCGCCATCCACTCCCCTTGTCGTGCTGGCCGCCGGCGGGACCGGCGGGCATATTTTCCCGGCCGAGGCGCTGGCGCGCGAGTTGGCGCGGCGCGGGCTTGCCGTGTGCCTGATGACCGACCCGCGCGGCGGGCGCTTCGGCACCGAATTGAAAGACGTGCCCGTCCTGCGCATTCGCGCGAAGTCCCTGGGCGGCTCTTTGGCCGGCAAGGCGCGTGGCGTGATCGAAATGCTGATCGGCTTCTGCCAGGCCTGGCTCATCCTCCGGCGCCGGAAGCCCGTGGCGGTGGTGGGGTTTGGCGGCTATCCTTCCGTGCCGGCGGTGTTTGCCGCCGCGCAGCTTGGCATTCCCGTTTTCCTGCACGAGCAAAACGCGGTGCTGGGCCGCGCCAACAAGGTGCTGGCGCCGCTGGCCCGCAAGATCGCGCTTTCCTTTCCGCAAACGGCGGGATTCGACGCCTCGCACGCGGCGCGGGCCGTGTTTACCGGCCTGCCGGTGCGTCCCGCCATTTGCGCGCTGCGTGAAATTCCCTACCCGCCCGCCGAAGGGGACGCGCCGCTTCATCTTCTGGTGATGGGCGGCAGCCAGGGCGCGCATGTCTTCTCCGATGTCGTGCCGAAAGCCATCGCCCTTCTGCCGGAACATCTGCGCGTGCGCCTTGTTGTCAGCCAGCAATGCCGCGCGGACGATCTTGAAAATGCGCGGCTTGCCTATACCGCCCTTGGCATGAAAGCGGAGCTTGCCCGTTTCTTTTCCGACATTCCCGAACGCCTGCTGCAATGCCATTTCGTGATTGGCCGTTCCGGCGCGTCCACCGTGGCCGAGCTTTGCGCGGCGGGCCGCCCGGCCATTCTTGTTCCCTACCCGCGCGCCCTGGCTGGCGAGCAGCAGGCGAACGCCCGGTTCATGGCCGAGGCCGGCGCAGGCTGGCTGATCCCCGAAGCGGCCTTTACGCCTGAGGCTTTGGCGATCCGGCTGGAATCGTTTCTGGCCGCGCCCACGGCGTTAACAAAGGCGGCGGAAGCGGCGCGGAATCTTGCCCGCATTGGGGCGGCGGAGGCCTTGGCCGAACTTGTCATGACGGCGGTTGATATTCCCGCGTTTCACGGCGAAAATGGCGATGCGCCCTTGAACGCAAATCGTAACGCCGCCTGACCGAAATGAACACCAACATCGCCCCGCTTCACCAGAAAACCCGCATTCCGCTTGCCATCGGACCCTTGCACTTCGTGGGCATGGGCGGCATCGGCATGAGCGGCATCGCCGAAATCCTCCACCATCTTGGCTACAAGGTGCAGGGGTCGGACGCGGCGGAAAACGCCAATGTCCGGCGTCTGCGCGGCATGGGCATTGCCGTCGCCATCGGCCACAAGCCCGAAAATCTGGGGGAGGCGGCGGTGGTGGTCATCTCTTCCGCCATCCGGAAAGACAATCCCGAATTGCAGGCGGCCCGCGCGGCCATGCTGCCGGTGGTGCGCCGCGCCGAAATGCTGGGCGAGTTGATGCGCCTGAAATGGGGCATCGCCATCGGCGGCACGCATGGCAAAACCACCACCACCTCCATGGCCGGCGCGCTTCTGGAAAAGGCGGGGCTGGATCCCACCGTCATCAATGGTGGCATCGTCAACGCCTGGGGCACCAATGTGCGCCTGGGCGAAGGCGACTGGATGGTGGTTGAATCGGATGAATCCGACGGCTCGTTTCAGAAACTGCCCGCCACCGTCGCCGTCGTCACCAACATGGACGCCGAGCACCTGGACCATTACGGCGATTTCGCCGCCGTGCGCCGGGCTTATGATACGTTCGTCACCAATATTCCCTTCTACGGCTTTGCCGTTCTGTGCCTTGACCACCCTGAGGTTCAGGCGATGGTTCCGCGCGTTTCCGACCGGCGGATCATCACCTACGGCTTCAACGCGCAGGCCGACGCGCGGGCCGTGAACGTGGAAACCGGGCCGCATGGCGCGCGTTTTGACGTGGTTTTCCTCGACCGTAAAACGGGCAAAAGCGAAAACCTGAACGGCCTCACCCTCCCCATGTACGGCCGCCACAACGTGCAGAACGCGCTGGCGGCGCTGACCGTCGCGCGCGAGCTTGGCGTGGCCGCTCCGGTTCTGCGCGAGACGCTGGCGAATTTCACCGGCGTCGAGCGCCGTTTCACCCGCACCGGCGAAGCCGGCGGCATCGCCGTGATCGATGATTACGGGCATCATCCCGTGGAAATCGCCGCGGTGCTTTCGGCGGCGCGCGGCGCGCGCGCGGCGGCGGGGCGCACCATCGCGGTGATCCAGCCGCACCGCTATACGCGCCTTTCCGCGCTGTTCGAGGAATTCTGCTCCTGCATGAACGACGCCGACGCGGTGATCGTGGCCGACGTGTATCCCGCGGGCGAGCCGCCCATTCCCGGCATCACCAAGGAGGCTTTGGCCGAAGGCCTGCGCGCCCATGGCCACCGCGACGTGCATGTGCTGCCGTCTTCCGATGATTTGCCGCCGCTTGTCGCCAAAATCGCCCGTCCCGGCGACATGGTGGTATGCCTGGGCGCGGGCAATATCACCAGTTGGGCAAAAAGCCTGCCCGGCGCGCTGGAAAAAATCCTTGCGGCCTCCAAAAAAGCCGCGTCGTGACGCCGGAGGACCGATTGACCGCCGCCACCTCTTCTCCCCTTCTTTCACGCCTGCCCGCCGTGCGCGGCCTGCTGGAGTCCGATGCTCCCTTGCGCAACAGCACATGGTTTCGCGTGGGAGGAACGGCGGAAGTCCTGTTCCAACCCGCCGACGAGGAAGACCTGGCGTCTTTCCTGAAGCGGCTTCCCGCCGGCGTGCCGCTGACGGTTCTCGGTCTTGGCTCGAACGTCATTATCCGCGATGGCGGCGTGGATGGCGTGGTGGTGCGCCTGGGTTCGGGTTTTCGCGGCGTGGAGGTGGACGGAACCATCGTCACCGCGGGCGCGGCAACGGTTGATTTTCAGGTGGCGCGGGCGGCGCTCATGCATGGGCTGACCGGACTCGAATTTCTGTGCGGCATTCCGGGCAGCCTTGGCGGCGGCCTGCGCATGAATGCCGGCGCCTATGGCCGCGAGTTCAAGGACGTCGTGATCGACGTGCGGACGGTTGACCGTCACGGCAACATCCGCACCCTCTCTTGCGCGGACATGGGCTTTTCCTACCGCCACAGCGGCGCGCCGGAGGACCTGATTTTCCTTTCCGCCCGTCTGAAGGCCGCGCCCGGCGACACGAACGCCATCGCCGCGCGCATGGCCGAAATCCAGAAATCGCGCGAGGAAAGCCAGCCCATCCGCACGCATACCGGCGGCTCCACCTTCGCCAACCCGAATGGCGAAAAAGCCTGGCAACTGATCGACACGGCGGGATGCCGGGGCATGAAGCTGGGCGGCGCGCAGGTATCGGCGCAACATTGCAATTTCCTCATCAACACCGGCAACGCCACCGCCGAGGAACTGGAAAATCTGGGAGAGGCCGTGCGCGCCCGCGTGGCGGAGAAAACCGGCGTGGATTTGCGTTGGGAAATCCGGCGGCTCGGCAAAAAATGCTCCCAATAGGAAAATGATTGCTATAATTGCCCGTGGAGGATTTTAGATCATGCGCATTGCTATTGTTTGCGGCGGACCTTCTGCCGAGCGCGGCATATCCCTGAATTCGGCGCGGTCGCTGCTTGATCACCTTTCCCCACAGGGCTGGGAGATTGTGCCCCTGTATTGCGATATGCAGCGCCGTTTTTTCCGTCTGTCCACGGCGCAGCTTTATTCAAATACCCCGTCTGACTTCGATTTTAAGCTTGCCCAGTCAGCGTACGCGCTAACCAAAGAGGAGTTTATCCGCGAATGCCGCGCGGCCGATCTTGTCTTTCCGGCCATACACGGCGCTTTTGGCGAAGACGGCGCGCTTCAAACTCTTTTGGAAAAGAACGGGATCCCATTTATCGGGTCGCCCGCGTCGACATGCACCAGAATGTTCGACAAGGCCAGCGCCAACACGCATCTTTCCCGTCATGGCTTCGCTACCCTGCCAAACTGCACCTTTAGCGCTGAAGACAAGCCGGAGGATATTGTGGCACGGGCCGGTGCTTTTTTTCGCAGGCATCACTTGACCCAGGCCGTGGTGAAGCCGACCGCGGGCGGTTCCAGCCTGGGCGTTGCCACCGTGACCTCCGCCGCCGAAGCCGCAGAAAAAGCCCGTCTTCTTTTTGAACAAAAGCGCGACACCAGCGCGATCATCGAGCCCTATTGTGACGGGCAGGAATTCACCGTTCTGGTGTTACAGGCGCCGGACGGCAAGCCGGTTGCCCTTATTCCCACCGAAATACGTCTGGAAGGAAAGGAGTCGGAAATTTTCAGCTTTCGTCATAAATACCTGCCTAATTGCCATGTATCCTATCATTGTCCGCCACGCTTTTCCGATGAAATCATTGCCGCCATCCAGAAATCAGCCGAAATTCTGTTTGTCTTCTTCGGCATGCGCGATTTCGCACGTCTTGACGGCTGGCTTTTGCCCGAAGGAGGAGTGGTCTTTTCGGATTTTAATCCCATTTCCGGCATGGAGCAAAACAGCTTTCTATTCCATCAGGCAAGCCGCATCGGTTTTAGCCACGCCGAAATCCTTCGTTACATCGTCATGCAGGCTGGGCGACGTGCAGGCATCACATTTTCTCAGAAAGAAGCGGTACCGCGGGGTCCCCGGCGCCCCGTGCATGTGCTGTTTGGCGGCGCCACTGCCGAGCGGCAGGTTTCATTGATGTCGGGAACCAATGTATGGCTTAAACTTTTACACTCCGCACATTATGCGCCCGATCCTTATTTACTTGCCTCCAATGGCGAAGTATGGCGGCTTCCCTACCCATTCACGCTAAATCACACCGTGGAAGAAATCGCTCTTCATTGCCAGAGCGCCGGAGAAACAATCCAAAGGCTACAAAAGCTTGTGCCGCCGATTCGGGCGCGGCTCGGCCTTGACCCCAACGCCATGCCGCAGGCCATGCCGCAACGCATGAGCCTTGAGCAGTTTTGCCAAGAGGCAAAGGCAAAAGATGCTTTCGTTTTCCTGGGCCTGCATGGCGGCGCGGGCGAGGATGGAACCATTCAGGCGATGCTGGATTCCTTCGGTCTTGACTACAACGGCTCGGGACAAACCACGTCAAGGCTTTGCATGAACAAGGAAGAAACAGGAAAAATCATAAACGCGCTGAACGATCCGGGGCTGATCGCCGCGCCCAAGATCAGTTTTCGGCTAGAGGAGGCCCTGCGCAATCCAAAAGGATTTTTTGCCCGCGCCTGTGAAGAACTGAACAGCACCGATCTGATTATCAAACCGCAAGATAATGGCTGCTCGGCCGGTGTTGCGCGGATCCAAACGGTTACAGATTTTTCTGCCTACATGCGCGCATTGCAAAACGGCCTGTCCATGTTGTCCCCCCATAGCCTCGCGCAACAGCCTAACATTATCGAACTTCCCGCCGCGCCCCGGCAATTGCTTTTGGAACCTTTTATCGCCACCGACGAAACCCTTGTGGACGGCGCAACGCTTATTCACCACCGTCGCAAGGGATGGATTGAGATGACGGTGGGAGTTCTGGAAGAAGCCGGGCGCATCCATAGTTTTCTGCCCAGCATCACCGTTGCCAAAAATTCCGTTTTATCGCTTGAGGAGAAGTTTCAGGGCGGCACCGGCATTAATCTCACCCCCCCGCCAGGCAGTATTGTCAACACAAGGCAAATTGCCCTTATCCAGGCTCGGATTGCCGAGGCGGCCGAGGCGCTCGGCATTGAAAATTACGCCCGTATAGATATCTTTTTCAACATGGAAACGGATCAGGTTCTTGTTATCGAGGCGAACAGCCTGCCAGGCCTTACCGCCTCCACCGTGATTTTCCATCAGGCGCTGGCGGAAAATCCGCCGCTTGCACCGGGCGCATTCATCGAAAAGCTGATTGTGCTAAAATCAAGACAGACACAGGACGTCCCGCCTTTGTCGCAAAGATGCTCATGAGCCGCGCCAAGCGCCGTATAACCATCCGCAAGCCGCGCAAGGAACAGCGTCCCGGCTTTTGGGCGGCGCTGCGTGGCTTGCTGTTGCCGGCCATGATTTTTCTGGCCGTGCTCGTGCTGGGCGGCACGGCGGTCCTGTGGCGCACCGGCAAGGTCGGGGAATGGGGGCGGGATCTGACCGCCGCCGCTTATGGCCTTTCGCGCCATGCGGGATTTTCCGTAAAGGAAATCGTGGTGGAAGGCCGCACCCGGACCGAGCGCGGCGATATCCTTAAGGTGCTGGGCGCCAAAAAAGGATCGCCCATCCTTGCCTTTGATCCGCATGAGGCGCTGGAAAAACTGTGCGATATTTCCTGGGTGAAAAACGGCACGGTGGAGCGGCGGCTGCCCTCCACCATTTACGTGCGCCTGACCGAGCGGAAACCGATTGCGCTGTGGCAGCACAACAAGCGTTTTTTCCTGATCGACGACGAGGGCCACGCGCTGCGCGAAGCGCCGCTGGGCGAAAATCCGGCCTTGCCGCTGGTGGTGGGCGCGGGCGCCGGCAAGGAAGCCGCCGCATTGCTGACGCAGCTTTCAAGACACCCGTCCATCTTCCGGCGCATGCGCGCCGCGGTGCGGGTGGGCAAGCGCCGCTGGGACTTGCACATGGATAACAAGATTATCGTCAAGCTGCCCGAAGAGGATGCCAAAAAGGCGCTCACGCGCCTCGATAACCTGATATCCCGGCAGAACATCCTTGACCGCGATATCGTCGCGCTGGACCTGCGCCTGCCCGACCGCATGACGGTGGAAACGCCCCCGCCGCCCGGAGACACAAAGAAACCCGGCAAGAATCCCAAAGCCAAAAAAAATCGTGCGGTAAAATCCGGGGCCAGATAGTGGGCCAGAGCGCTTTGCCCGAATCGTTCCGCGCGGATAGGATGACCGGTCATGCCCGAACGCCCTTCGCCCAAACATCGCCGCGCCCGCGCGCGCGGCGACACCATGACCGCTCTTGACATCGGCTCCAGCAAAATCTGCTGCCTGATCGCCCGGAGGTTCGAAGCGGGCGACGTGCAGGTCATCGGCCTCGGCAACCAGATTTCGCACGGCGTGCGCGCGGGAAACATCGTGGACATGGAGGCGGTGCAAAACGCCATCAACGCCACGCTGGACAACGCCGAGGACATGGCAAGTGAAAAAGTCAACCGCGTGGTGGTGAATTTTTCGGGCGGCCGCCTGACCTCGCATCACGAAAAACTCGCCGTGCCCCTTGGCGGACGCGAGGCGGCGGACGAGGATATTCAGCGCCTGTTCGTGGCGGGACAGGACCACACGCTGGACGATGAATCCGAACTTTTGCATCTTGTTCCCACCGATTTCGGCATCGACGGGCAGGGAAACATCCGCGACCCGCGCGGCATGGCGGGATTGCGGCTCAGCGCCCGCCTGCATATGGTCACGGCGCAAACTGCGCCCATCCGCACCCTGCTGGCCGCCCTGGGCCGGTGCCAGCTTCAGGCGGAACATGTGGTCATCAGCCCCTATGCCAGCGGGCTTTCCTGCCTGGTGGAAGACGAGATGGCGCTGGGCGCCACGGTGATCGACATGGGCGGCGGCGCCACAACCCTCGCCGTGTTTCAGGAAGGGCAGATGGTGCATGCCGACAGCATTCCTCTTGGCGGCATTCACATCACGCAGGACATCGCCCGCGTGCTCACCACCCCCCTGTCGCATGCCGAGCGGCTGAAAACCCTGTTTGGCGGGGCCTATGGCAGCCCGTCGGACGACAAGGAAATCATCGACGTGCCGCAGGTGGGCGAGGAAGCGCCGGAGCTGGCCAATCATGTGCCCAAATCGCACCTGATCCGCATTATCCAGCCGCGGCTTGAGGAAACATTCGAATATGTGCGGGCAAGGCTGCAAGCGGCCAATGCCAGCACCAGCCTGACGCGGCGCATTGTGCTGACCGGCGGCGCCTGCCAGATGCCGGGAGTGCGCGACATGGCGGGCCGCATGCTGGACAAACAGGCGCGCATCGGCCGTCCGCTCCGCATCTCCGGCCTTTCCGACCCTTTAAGCGGCCCGGCATTCGCCACCACGGCGGGATTGCTGGCCTTTGCCGTGAATCCCGAAGCCGCCCTGCCCCGCTTCGGACAGGATCTAAGCGGCGGCGAGGGCTTTTTCACGGGTATCGTCAACTGGCTGAAGAATTTTGTTTAGGCGACTCCGGATTCCCTTGTTTCGCCTTAATCATTTCACCCCCGCCTTGAATTGCCTTGCCCCGAATCGGGGGGAAAGGCTAGTGCTAAGAAAAAGGGAATCATGACGTGGCTTGAGGCATGTCCCGGTCAAGCGGAACGTCGTGCCCGCGCAAGCGGGCATCCGCGCTTTAAAACTATCTTGTGATTAAAATTTAAAGCGTAGACCCTTGCCGGAGCCGGCCTTCGCGCAGGCGAAGGCAGGGGTGATAGTTCCAGATCACCGGGGGTTGCCCTGATGGCCCGCCTGCAAGAAAGAAGAGAGTTTTCCGAAATGCCCATCCAGCTTACCGTGCCCGAAGTGCAGACCCAGCTTCGCCCGCGCATCACCGTGTTTGGCGTGGGCGGCGCCGGAGGCAACGCCGTCAACAACATGATCCGCGCCAGTCTTGAGGGCGTGGACTTTGTCGTGGCGAATACGGATTCGCAGGCGCTGGGCGGCAATCTGGCGGAGCGGAAGATCCAGCTTGGCCTCAACCTCACGCGCGGGCTGGGCGCTGGCGCGAAGCCGGAGGTGGGGCGCGCGGCGGCCGAAGAGCAGATCGACGAAATCATGGCCTGCCTGGAAGGCACGAACATGGCCTTCATCACCTCCGGCATGGGCGGTGGCACCGGCACGGGCGCGGGCCCGGTCGTGGCGCGCGCCGCGCGCGAGCAGGGCATCCTGACCGTGGGCGTGGTGACCAAGCCTTTTCACTTCGAGGGCTCGCACCGCATGCGCATGGCGGAAAGCGGCATTGCCGAGCTTCAGCAATATGTGGACACGCTTATCATTATCCCCAACCAGAATCTTTTCAGGGTTGCGAACGAGCGCACCACCTTTGCCGACGCCTTCCGCATGGCGGACGAGGTGCTGCATTCCGGCGTGCGCGGCGTCACCGACCTGATGGTGATGCCCGGCCTGATCAACCTTGATTTCGCCGATATCCGTTCGGTGATGGGCGAAATGGGCAAGGCCATGATGGGCACCGGCGAGGCGTCGGGCGAAAAGCGCTCGGTCAATGCCGCCGAGGCCGCCATCGCCAACCCGCTCCTGGACGATGTGTCGATGAAAGGCGCGCGCGGCGTGCTGATCAACATCACCGGCGGCTACGACATGACCCTGTTCGAGGTGGATGAATCCGCCAACCGCATCCGCGACGAGGTGGACCCCGACGCCAATATCATCTTCGGGTCCACCTTCGATGAAAAGATGGAAGGCCGCATGCGCGTTTCGGTGGTGGCGACCGGCATCGACGTTTCCGCCGAACAGTCGCGCGGCATGGCCCAGCCCCCGTTCACCGCCGCGCCGCCGCGCCCGGTGGAAGCACATCCCGTCCCCATGCAGGCGCATCCCGCCCAGACGCCGCGTCCGGCAACGCCTGCCTTCGCGCCCGGCTTTGTGGCGCCCGCCGCCGCGCAAGCCGCCAGCGCCCGCGCCACGGCCGCCATGCCGCCGCCGCCTTCGGTCGGCGTCGCCAGCGCGGGCCTTGCCGGCACGCCTTCCTTTGGCATCAGCGGTGGGCGGCCGGAAACGACATCGCAAGCAGCCGTGCTAACCGGCATTCTGAACCGCGCGCGCGAAGCGCAGGGCGGCGCGAGCGAGCCTGCCGCCGCTCCTCCACCAGCGGAAGACATGGTCCAGCAAAATCCGCCCGCGGCGGATCAGGAGAAGCAGACGCAAAAACGCTCCACCTCGCTGTTCGCCCGTCTGGCCAGCTTCGCGGGGGCCGGTCCGCCGCATGCGCGTCCGGCGGAGCCCGCGCCGCAAACGCCGTCCCCCCCGCCGCCACAGGCCGCGCAGCAAACAAATCTTGGCATTGATCCTTCCGACCGCCCGCGCGTTTCGTCGGAAGAAGAGAAGCTCGACATTCCCGCTTTCCTGCGGCGGCAGTCGAATTAGAAGGGTTGAGAGAATCGTAAGGGTCTGAGGGTCAAAGACCCTCATGACCCTTCAGTCTCTTTCGACCCCCTGCTGAAAGTATTTTCATAAATTTATTATCAGCCTGCCCCTTTGGTGTAACACGCCGTATGCACCCGTGAATACAAGGCGGGGTTTGCAAATGTTAAAAATGAACCCGGAATCAGAACTGGAATGATCGGGGTTTGACCTTGCCGCGCGATATGAGCCTTTATCCGAATCCGCTTCTTTCACCCGCGCAGAAAACCCTTGCGCAGAGCGTATCCTGTACCGGCTTCGGCGCCCATGGCGGCAAGCAGGTCACGATGACGCTGCATCCGGCATCAGCCGGCTCCGGCATTGTGTTCGAGCGTACCGACCTTTCCCCCTGGTACAACACCCTTCCCGCCCGCTGGGATTATGTGCGCGTCACGCCGCTTTGCACCCAACTTGTCAATGAAGCGGGCGTGGAGGTGCGCACCATCGAACATGTGATGGCGGCTCTCTACGCCAGCGGCATCGACAATGCGCATATCGCGCTGAATGGCGACGAGGTGCCGTTGATGGACGGCGCGGCGGCTTTTTTCATGGACCTGTTTGAGGAAGCGGGCGTTGAGGCGCTTTGCGCGCCGCGGCGCTTCTTGAAAGTCTCGCAAGCCCTTGACGTGCGCGAGGGCGCGGCCTTTGCCCGTCTTGAGCCCGCCGCAAGCCCGGCCTTCCAGATTACGGTTGCCTATCCCCAGCACGGGATCGCCCCGCAAAGCCACGGCTTTGATTTCGGCGCGCAGAATTTCCGCGACGAACTGGCCGCCTGCCGCACCTTCGGCTTCGAGCCCGAAATCCATGCCTTGCGCGAAAAAAGCCTGACCCTTGGCTGCGATCTGGACAACGCCATTCTGGTCAGCGGCGAAGGGGCCGTGATGAACCCGGAAGGCCTGCGCTATCCCAATGAACTGGCCCGCCACAAGCTGCTGGACGCCATCGGCGACCTGTCCCTGGCGGGCGGGGTGATTCTGGGCCGTTTCAGCGGCAACCGCTCCGGCCATGCCATGAACAACGCCTTGCTGTGCAAGTTGTTTGCCACAAGGGACGCCGTGCAGGAAATGCATCCGGCGCTTCCGGCCTCTTTCCGGGCGACCAGGCATGAAACGCATGTTTCTGCCTGAAACAGCGTTATTTTTCCGGAATTTCCGTTCTTTTTGCGCTTCCGTCGCGCCCGTCCGGCTGTGCTATAAAAGGGCATGAGCCTGAAATTCCCCGTTCCCGCCGCGCTGGCCGCGGTCCTGCTGGCGCTTTCGGCCTGCGCCAACGATCCCGTTGAAAAGCCTTATGTCGAGCAGCCGGTCGAAGAATTGTATCATGGCGGCCTCGCCGCCATGAAGCAGAAGGAATACGGCGAGGCCGCCCGCCTGTTCGACGAGGTGGAGCGCCAGCATCCTTATTCCGAATGGGCGGGACGCGCTCAACTGATGGCGGCCTATGCCCAATACCAGCAATACAATTACGCCGACGCGGTCAACACCCTGAGCCGGTTTATCCAACTGCATCCGGGACACAAGGACATCGCCTACGCCTATTACCTGCGCGCGCTTTGCCATTACGAGCGGATCAGCGATGTGGGCCGCGACCAGAGCGATACCGAAAAAGCCATGCAGGAGCTTACCGACGTCGTGCGCCGCTTTCCCGGCACCCCCTACGCGCGCGACGCCAACCTGAAGCTCAGCCTTGCCCGCGACCACCTGGCCGGAAAGGAGCTTGAAATCGGCCGCTATTACCAGCGCCAGAAACTGCACATCGCGGCGCTGGGACGCTTCCGCAAGGTCGTGACCGACTATCAGACCACCAGCCAGGTTCCCGAAGCCCTGGCGCGGCTCGTGGAAACCTACCTTGCGCTTGGCATACCGCGCGAAGCACAAACGGTGGCCGCCGTGCTGGGCCATAACTTTCCCTCCAGTTCCTGGTACAAGGAATCCTACGCCCTGCTGATGAAGCAGAACCTTGCGCCGAAGCTGGATTCGGAAAGCTGGATTGCGAAGCTCTTCAACAGCTAGGGACGGGAAAGGCGCATGCTGACGCAGCTTTCCATCCGCAGCTTTCTTCTGATCGACCGGCTGGATATCGACGTGCCGCCCGGCCTTCTGGTGCTGAGCGGCGAGACGGGAACCGGAAAATCCATCCTGCTTGATTCCCTGGCGCTGGCCCTGGGCGCGCGGGGCGAGGCCAATCGGGTGCGGCCCGGCGCGGACCAGGCCAGCGTTTCGCTTTCCTTCAGCCTGCCGGACAACCATCCCGCGCGCGCGGCGCTGGACGGGCTGGGCCTCGCGGACGATCCTTCCGGCGCGCTGATCCTCCGCCGCGTCATCGGGAAAGACGGCCGCACCCGCGCTTTTATCAACGACCAGCCCGTGGCCGTCCATGCCCTGAAGCGCGCGGGCGATACCCTGTTTGACATTCACGGGCAGTTTGAAACCCACGGGCTTTTGAACCGCGAAACGCATCTGGCCCTTCTGGACCGGTTCGCGGGGCTTGAAGCCTCGGTTACGGAGCTTGGCGAACTGTTCACCGGCTGGCGCGCGGCGCGGACGGCGCTGGAGGCGGCGCAAGACGATGTTCAGTCCGCCGCGCGGCGGGCGGAAGATATTCGCGCCGCGCGGGATGAGCTTGAAAAGCTTGCCCCCCGTGACGGCGAGGCGCAGGAGCTTGCCGGCCGCCGCGCAAGGCTTCAGCAAAAGGAACGGGTGATCGAGGCGCTGCAAGCCGCCCAGGCCGGGCTGCGGCAGGAAGAAGGCGCGCTGGTCAAAACCGGAACCGTGCGCCGCATCCTGACGCGCGCCGCCGAAAAAGCGCCGGAGCTTTTGCACTCCGTTCTGGATACGCTCTCCCATGCCGAAGACCAGTTGGCCGAAGCGGTGAACGCGCTGGAATCCCTGCTGCACAAGGATGATTTTGACGCCGCCGCGCTGGAAGCGGCGGAAGAGCGTCTGTTCGCCCTGCGCGCCGCCGGACGCAAATACCAATGCACGCCGGAGGACTTGCCGGAGTTGCTGGAAAAATTCCGCGCCGAGGCGCGCTTGCTCGAAGACAATTCCGCTTCCCTGCAAAAGCTGGAAGAGCGCCGGGACCTCGCTTTCAAAGCCTGGCAGGCCAAGGCTGAATTCATCCACGCCGCGCGCGAAAAAGCCGCGAAAAAACTGGAGAGCGCCGTGGCGAAGGAACTGCCGCCGTTGAAGCTGGAGAACGCGCGGCTTGCGATTGATCTGGAAAAGCTCGCCCCCGATCACGCGAATGCCGACGGCATGACCCGCATCGGCTTCACGGTCAGCATGAATCCCGGCATGGCGCAGGCACCCTTGCACAAAACCGCATCGGGCGGCGAGCTGGCGCGGTTCATGCTGGCCCTGCGCCTTTGCCTTTCGGCGGACGAAAGCGCCACCACGCTGGTATTCGACGAGGTGGATAGCGGCATCGGCGGCGCCACCGCCCATGCGGTGGGGGAGCGCCTTTCAAAACTGGCGAAAAACACGCAAACCCTTGTCATCACCCACAGCCCGCAGGTGGCGGCGCGCGGCGATCATCACTGGCGGGTGGAAAAAACGGTGCAGGACGGCGCGGCGGCCACGAAAGTCACGGCGCTTTCGGGCGTGGCGCGTCAGGAAGAGATCGCCCGCATGCTGGCCGGCAACGTGGTGACCGACGCCGCGCGCGCGGCCGCCCGGCATCTTCTGGAAGGCGCGTCCATGCCGTCCGCTAAAAAACGCAAGGCCTCGTGACATGAAAAAGGCCAAGGCAACGGCGCTTCCCTCACCTCTTGAAGCCAGGGCCGAAATGGCGAAACTGGCCGAGGACATCGCGTATCACGACAGGCTTTATCATCAGCAGGACGCGCCCAAAATCAGCGACGCGGCATATGATGCGCTGCGCCTCCGCTACCGCCTGCTGGAAGAGGCCTTTCCGCAACTTGCGCCCGCCGGCAGCCCTGAAAAGCGCGTGGGCGCCGCGCCCGCGCGCGGCTTCAAAAAGGTGCGGCATTTGCAGCCCATGCTGTCTTTGGACAACGCCTTTTCGGACGAAGACATTGCCGATTTTCTCGCGCGCATCCGCCGTTTTTTGAAGCTTGCCGAAGACGCTCCCCTGCCCTTCGTGGCCGAGCCGAAAATCGACGGGGTCTCCGCCAGTCTGCATTACCGCGACGGCGCGCTTGTCCTGGGCGCCACGCGCGGCGATGGCGAGGAAGGCGAGGACATAACCGCCAATCTGAAAACCCTTGCCTGCATTCCCAAAAAGCTGAAAGGCCACGTGCCGGGCTTCGTGGAAATCCGCGGCGAGATTTACATGACCCAGGATGATTTCTTCGCGCTCAACAGGCGGCAGGAGGAAGAAGGCAAGCCCCTCTTCGCCAATCCGCGCAACGGCGCGGCGGGCAGCCTGCGCCAGCTTGACCCTTCCATCACCGCCGCGCGCCCTTTGCGTTTTTTCGCCTATGCCCTGGGCGAAGCGCCGGAGAGTCTTGCCGAAACCCAACAGGAATTGCGCGGCCTTTTGAAAAGCTGGGGCTTCACGCTGAACGAGCCTTCGCGCCTGTGTCATGACGAAAAGGACATGCGGGATTTTCATGCCGAAATGGAAGAACGGCGCGCGGACCAGTCTTTCGACATGGACGGGGTGGTTTTCAAGCTGAACGACCTTGCGCTGCAAAGACGCCTGGGATTCGTCAGCCGTTCGCCGCGCTGGGCGATTGCGCATAAATTCTCGGCCATCAAGGCGGAAACCACCTTGAAAAACATCATCATTCAGGTGGGCCGCACGGGGGCGCTGACTCCCGTCGCCGAGCTGGAGCCGGTGAATGTGGGCGGGGTGATGGTCGCCCGCGCCAGCCTGCACAACGAAGATGAAATCGCCCGCAAGGGCGTGCGCGTGGGCGACCGGGTGATCGTGCAGCGGGCCGGCGACGTGATTCCGCAGATTACCGGCGTGAAAGACGACGCCGCTCATGCGCGCCGCGCGAAATTTGTTTTCCCCGACACATGCCCCGAATGCGGCAGTCTTGCCATCCGGGAGGAAGGCGGGGCCATCCGCCGCTGCACCGGCGGCCTGATCTGCCCCGCGCAGGCGGTGGAACGGCTGATTCACTTCGTCAGCCGTCCGGCCTTCGATATCGAGGGACTGGGCGACAAAACCATCCGCGAATTCTGGCAGGAAAAAATTATCCGGACGCCCGCCGATATCTTCCGCCTGAAGCGCCGCAATGCCGGGCTATGTCTGGAAAAGCGCGAGGGCTGGGGTGAAAAATCGGCGCAAAACCTGTTCGACGCCATTGACGCGCGCCGGACCATCAGCCTTGACCGTTTTATTTACGCCCTTGGCATTCGTCAGGTGGGCGAGGCCACGGCGAAGCTGCTGGCCAAAAATTACGGCTCATGGCAACGCTTTGCCAAGGACATGCAGGCGGCGGGCGACAAGGACGGGTCCGCCCGCGCGCAGCTCGTGAATATCGGCAATATCGGCGCATCCACGGCGGACGACATCGCGGGGTTTTTCGCCGAAAAGCACAACCGGCAGATAACCGGAGACCTGCTGGAAGAAATGACCGTGGAAGACTGGAAGGAACCTGCCGCGGCCAGCAGCCCGCTTTCCGGCAAAACCATCGTCTTCACCGGCACGCTCGCCCGCATGAGCCGGAACGAGGCCAAGGCGCGGGCCGAAAGTCTGGGAGCCAGCGTGGCGGGATCCGTTTCATCCAAAACCGATTTCGTGGTGGCGGGGGAAGATGCCGGCGGCAAGGCCAAAAAGGCCGCCGGACTCGGCGTAAAAATTTTAAGCGAAGAAGAGTGGCTGAAGCTGGCGGGGAGTTAAGGCCCATAAGAAACACGAACATTCCCGCGCCCGGCTTCGCCTGCGGCACCGCCGAGGTCCTGGCGCGCCCGTCGCGCCGGAGCTTGCGGAGGCGGAAAAGCGGGAATCCCATTGAGCCTGTTTTGAAAGCCCCCTGGCCGCTCATGCCGGCGAAAGCCGGCATCCATCTCTGCTTGAAAAATGTGGATTCCGGCTTACGCCGGAATGAGCAATTCGATTGATTCCGGCATTTTCAAAACAGGCTCATTTATATTTTAACAAACGGAACTCCGGGCCGCGCGCCCTTCCGACGCTTGCCCGGAATATTTAATCGATAAACCAGCAAACATGATGGATTCAATGACTCCACAACTCCACCGCCGCCGTCGCGGCGCGGAGCCAGCGGCGTTCGTCCTCGCCCAGCCTGCTTTCATGCGCCGCGTAAACGTTGCGGTGATATTCGTCCAGCCAGCTTTTTTCATCCGCCGTCAGCATTTCCGCGTCGATGGCGTTGCGGTCGATGGGCGCCAGTGTGAGCGTTTCGAACTCCAGCATGGGCTTGTCGTCCATCATGACCGCGCTTTCCCGCACGGCGACAAGGTTTTCGATGCGGACGCCATAGGCGTTCTTTTTGTAATAGCCCGGCTCGTTCGAGAGCACCATGCCCGGCTGCAAGACCGCCTGCCCGCGCGCGGAGATGCTTTGCGGCCCCTCATGCACACCCAGAAAAGCCCCCACGCCATGCCCGGTCCCGTGGTCGAAATCCAGCCCCGCCCGCCATAAATACTGCCGCGCCAGCACGTCCAGTTGCGCGCCGGTGACGCCGGCGGGAAAGCGGATGGAGGCCAGGGCCACATGCCCTTTCAGCACGCGGGTGACATTGCGCTTCATCTCGTCGCTGACCGCGCCAATGGCCACGGTGCGGGTGACGTCGGTCGTGCCGTCGCGGTACTGGCCGCCGCTGTCGATCAGGTAAAGCTCGCCCGGCTTCAGGCCGCGGTTGGTCCCGGCCGTGCCGCGGTAATGCACCACCGCTCCGTTTGGTCCCGCGCCGGAGATCGCGTGAAAACTGGGATAAAGGAATTCGGGATTTTCCCTGCGGAATTCCAGAAGTTTTTCCTCGGCCTGCAATTCATCCACGCCCGTTCCGGCCGCCTGTTGCAGCCAGAACAGAAAGCGCGTCAACGCCAGCCCGTCGCGCCGGTGCGCGGCGCGCATGCCCGCGATTTCAACCGCGTTCTTGCAGGCGCGCGGCAACTCGCACGGGTCATCGCCCCGATCCAGCCCCGCGCCGGCGTCCGTCAGCGCATGAATCACGGCCAGGGGCGTGGTGGCCGGGTTGACGCGGAATTTCCTGCCGCCCCGCCCCAGCGCGCGCAGCGTGGGGATGAAGTTTTCCTCTTCAACAAGCGTCACATCCTCGCCCGCTGCAAGGCGCACCGCCTCGGAGCATTTGGCGGGATCGATGAACCAGTCCACCTTGCCGCTGTCATGCAGCAGGGCGTGGCTGAGCGGAAGCGGCGTGCCCTCCACGTCCCCGCCGCGCATGTTCAAAAGCCAGGCCACCGAAACGGGGCTGGCGATCACGGCGGCGGCGATCCTGTCTTTTTTCAATGACGCGGCAAGGCGTTCGCGCTTGCTGGCCGAGCTTTCGCCCGCGAATTCGGGCGGGTGCGGGAAAACCGGCGCCCTGGGCGGCGGCGGCGCGCTTTGCCATATGGCATCAAACGGATTGCTCCCGACCGGCGTCATTTTCGCGCCCAAGGACCGGACCACCGTATTTACTTTTTCCAGCCATAATTCGGTGTGCAGCCAGGGATCATAGCCGATCACCGCCCCTGCCTTGACGTGCTCGCGCAGAAAATCGGTCAGAGGCGCGCGCAGATAGTGGCGCAATTCGAAGAGAGAGGATTCCACCTCGCGCGCGGCCTGAAGCGTGTAGCGGCCGTCCACCGCCAGCGCGGCATGATCCTTCAGCACCACGCCCATGCCGGCCGAGCCGGTAAAGCCCGTCAGCCAGGCAAGCCGCATGGCGCAGGGCGGAACATATTCGTTCAGATAGCGGTCGGAGACGGGGATAAAAAAACCATCCAGCTTTTGCGCGGCAAGCCGGGCGCGAAGGGCTTCAAGCCGCCCCGGCTGATCGCTTTTCGATGCGGCGAAGGGAAAAGATTCTGTCATGCGGCCAGTGTGCGAGGCTGCCGGGGCCGCCGCAAGATCAAAATGCTTCTTGCGCCGGCCTTACGCCGGAAAGTCCTCCGCCGCTTCTTCGGCCGGAATCACGAAAGCGGCCATCACCTTTTTCGCGCCCGCATGCTCGAAGGCGATTTCAAGCTTGTCGCCGTCAACGGCCGTCACCGAGCCATAGCCGAATTTCTGGTGAAAAACGCGCGCGCCGTGGCGGTAATGACGGACGGGTTCCTTTTCCTCCACCCTGCGGGCCTTGCCTTCCAGCGTCACGCGCGGACGCGGGGGATGGTGGAAATCGCCGAAGCTTGAGACCGGCGAATCCAGCGCGCCGCGGCCGAATGCGCCGCCGCGCGGACGGGCGTTGAACAGGCCGGGCTCGACGTCTTTCTCGATATGCTCCGACGGCAACTCATCGACGAAGCGGGAGGGAACGGCATGCGTCCATGAGCCGTGCACAAACCGGTTGGCGGCATGGCTGATGACCGCTTTTTTACGGGCGCGGGTGAGGCCCACATAGGCAAGGCGTCTTTCCTCCTCCAGCCCCCGGACGCCGTTTTCCTCCAGCGTACGACGGGAGGGGAAAATCTCCTCCTCCCAGCCGGGCAGGAACACCACGTCGAATTCCAGCCCCTTGGCCGCATGAAGCGTCATCAGGCTGGCTTTTTCGGCGCTTTCGTCTTCATGCGCTTCCATCACAAGGCTGATATGCTCCAGAAAGCCTTGCAGCGTATCGAACTCGCTCATGGCGTTGATCAGCTCTTTCAGGTTTTCAAGGCGGCCGGCGGCGTCGGGCGTTTTCTGCGCCTGCCACATGGCGGCATAGCCCGATTCCTCCAGCACGGTTTCGGCAAGATCGGCATGGGACATTTGCCCGATCTGGCCGCGCCAGCGGTCGTAATGCATCATGAAGCCTTGCAGCGCCGTGCGCAGGCGCGGGGGGAATCCGCTTTCGCCCAGAATACGCCGCAGCGCCTCGACCAGCGGAACCCGGTCGGCGCGGGCGCGCTGGTGGATGATTTGCAGGCTGGCCGTTCCCACCCCGCGCCGGGGAAGGTTGATGACGCGCTCGAACGCCAGATCATCCTCCGGCACGGCGATCAGGCGCAGATAGGCCAGCGCGTCACGAATTTCCTGCCGCTCGTAGAAGCGCGGGCCGCCGACGACGCGGTACGGCAGGCCGATGGAAAGAAAGCGCTCTTCAAACTCGCGGGTCTGGAACCCGGCGCGTACCAGAACGGCGATGCTGGACAGCCCCATCCCCTTGCGCTGAAGGGATTCGATTTCATCGCCCACGAAGCGGGCCTCGCTTTCGCCGTCCCACAGCGCCTGAACGCGGATTTTCCCGCCCGGATCCGAGGCCGTCCACAGCGTTTTGCCGAGCCGGTCGCGGTTATGGGCGATAAGGCCGGAGGCGGCGCCCAGAATATGCCCGGTGGAGCGGTAATTTTCCTCCAGCCGGACGACCCGCGCGCCGGGAAAATCGCGCTCGAACCGCAGGATATTGCCGATCTCCGCGCCGCGCCAGCCATAGATGGACTGGTCTTCGTCGCCCACGCAGCAGATGTTGCGCGCCGCGCCGTCCAGCCCCAGCATCAAAAGCCGCAGCCACAGATATTGGGCCAGGTTGGTGTCCTGATATTCGTCCACCAGCACATAGCGGAAGCGGTTCTGGTATTCCTGCAAAAGATCGGGATGGTTTTGCAGAAGGGTCAGGTTGTGCAACAGCAGGTCGCCGAAATCGCAGGCGTTCAGCGCCTTCAGCCGGTCCTGATAGATGCGGTAAAAATTCAGGAAGCGCCCGTTTTGCGCGGCGTCCTCGGCGGGAACCTTTTCGGGACCCATCCCGCGATCCTTCCAGCGCTCGATGACCGCCAGGACCATGCGCGCCGGCGTGCGCTTGGTATCCACGTTTTCGGCTTCCAGAATCTGCTTGATGAGGCGGACCTGGTCGTCGGTATCAAGAATGGTGAAATTCGTTTTCAGCCCCACGCGCTCGGCGTGCTTGCGCAAGATGCGCGCGGCCAACGAATGGAACGTGCCCAGATACCAGCCTTCGGTCGGCTGGCCGATGAGACGCGCCACGCGCGCCTGCATCTCCCGCGCCGCCTTGTTGGTGAAGGTGACCGCCAGGATCTGGTGCGGCTCGGCCTGTCCGGCAAGCAGAATATTGGCAAGACGGCTGGTCAGCACCCGCGTCTTGCCCGTGCCCGCCCCGGCCAGGACCAGAAGCGGTCCTTCCAGCGTTTCCACGGCAAGGCGCTGCACGGGGTTCAGGCCGGCAAAAATATCGGGAACGGCCGGTTTCTCCGGCGCAAATAAGGCATGCTGCATCCGGGCACTTTAGAACATTTTTAGAACATGTGAAGCGCCCAGAATAAAGGAAACAAACGAAAAACCGGCCTGTTTACCTGTTTTTAGAAGGGTTTGGCCTATTCTGTTGCCATGAGGCGTGAACATATTTTCGAGGGGCTGAAAAATGGACAAACCCTATCTTCTTTCCACCAGTCCTGAGATCAAGGAACGCTGGATGGTTGTTTATACCAACAGCCATGGCGACCGGGAAATCCTGGGCCAGGACCTGAATGCAAAAGAAGCGGAAGAGTGCATGAGCGGTATTTGCAAGCAGGAACGCCACCCGCCCCTCAACCAGCTTAGCCTGCATAGCTACACGCCCTTGACGCGGGACGGCATCATCACCCGGCTGGCGCTGAACGCGGCACCTGCGAAGCGTCCGAAAGGGCATTAACACACCGGAAGATCAGGCGGGCGGGGCGGCCGGTTCGGGCGCGGCCGGTTGACCGGCTGTTCCGTCAAGCTCGGAATCCAGTTCGGAAAAGCGGTCCTTGGTCTTCGCATCCATGTGCGCGGCGTCCTGCGTTTCCGGGTCCTGCGCCATGACGCGATTGCGTCCCGCGGCCTTGGCCAGATAAACGCCGGTGTCGGCGCGGCGCAGCAACTGGGACAGCGGCTCCGTCCAGTTCCATTCGGCCAGCCCGATTGAAATCGTGACCGTGCCGAGCGAAACATTGGTATCGCGGCGCACAACCTTCTTGGTCGCCACGAACTGGCGCAGGGCTTCGGCCACGCGATGGGCATCGGCCAGCCTGGTCTGCGCGAGGATAATCACGAATTCCTCGCCGCCATAGCGGCAGATCACATCGCGTCCTTTCAGGTTTTCGGTCAGCGTACGCGCCACCAGGCGCAGTACCTGGTCGCCGACCTGATGGCCATGGGTATCATTGAATTTCTTGAAGTGATCGATATCCACCATCAGAAGCGACAAGGACGTTTTCTGTTCTTCCGCTTCCTGGGTCAGGCGCTTAAGCTCGTTGGTAAAGCGCTTGCGGTTGCCCACGCCCGTCAGCGGGTCCGTGAGGCTTTCCTGCTGGGCCTTGCTGAGGTCTTCCTTCAGAACCGTAAGTTGTTCCGATGATTCCTCAAGCTTCTCCTGAAGCTTGGCGTTCTGCTGGGTGACGACCTTGGTTTCTTCCACAACCCGCGTCACGGTGGCGCGGATTTCCTCGACCGAAATCGCGGGTTTCGCCAGATCGCCGGTGAAGCTGCTCAGGGTCTGGTTGAACTGGGTGGTGCCTTCGTTGGCGCTTTCAATCATTTGCATGACGCGGGCCAGTTCGGCGTTCAAGGCCTCCATGTTGCGGCTGACCGCCTCGCGTTCAATCGCCACGCCCACATGACGCTCATAGATAACCTGCGCCTGATCCCGGCTCAGGCCGCCGCGGCGGACCGCGTCGTCCATCAACTCCTTGATTTCCGGCAAGCGGCCGCTGGCATAGGTATACATCAGCGAAAAATTTTCGGGCGTGGGCGGCAGGCCGAGAAACTCAAGGCGCATCATCGCGGCCTTGGCAAATTCGGTGGCTTTTTGAAGGGTATCGTGCTCGTGCATACGTCAATACTTGGGATGCGCCCGCCGGAAGCGGTTTTCGCCGGAAAAAACCTTTTCCGCTTCTTTTTTATGCCGTAAATGCTTAAGGAAACGAAAAAACGGGCAGCCGCGTTACAATATATTGGGGATTGTTGCAGCGCCAAAATCATCTTTCCATGATTTTTTTAGCGCTTCGTCCAGTTCTTTCATTCCGGCCTTGAGTCCAAGCGCCCGAAGCGATGTCACGCCGTAACCATCCAGCCCGCAGGGCACGATGCCGGAAAAATGGGACAAATCCGGCTCCACATTGATCGACACGCCATGCCAGGTCACCCAGCGCCGGACGCGCACGCCGATGGCGGCTATTTTTTCTTCCTGCCCTCCGCGGACAACCCAAAGACCGACGCGCCCCTCGCGCGGCTCCGCCTTCACGCCGAGCCGGGCCAGCGCCGTCCGCACCCAGTTTTCCAGAAACCGCACATAGGCGCGAAGATCGCAGCCGCGCTTGCGCAGATCGATCATCACATAGGCCACGCGCTGACCCGGCCCATGGTAAGTGGTGCGCCCGCCCCGGCCCGCCGGGTAAACGGGAATATCCCCTGGTGCAAGAAGCTCGCGCGGCGCGGCGCTGGCGCCGGTGGTATAGACCGGCGGATGCTCCAGCAACCACACTTTTTCATCCGCCTTGCCGGCGGTCATGGCTTCGACATGCGCCTCCATGGCGGCAAGGGCCGCAGGATAATCGACAGGCTGTTCTTCGGTCCGCCAGACTGGCATGGATATTCCATTTCGGCGCAAGCACCGGCGCATGGCCATCGCTATACCATGCCGCGATCCCCCCAAAACAGGGGATTTACGCAATCACGCTTGCATTTTGCCACCGGGACCGTATTTATAAGGCCCCTGTTCAGGGCTCTTATGCGGTCGTGGCGGAACCGGTAGACGCGCAGCGTTGAGGTCGCTGTGGGGTAACCCGTGGAAGTTCGAGTCTTCTCGACCGCACCATTTTCCCGGCTGGACCGCTTCGTGCGCCGGTCATGCGGCCCGGTCCGTTTCCGGTTTTTCGCTTGCTTCAGCGCTGGACGCTTCGCCGGTTTCTTCGTTGTCCGGGGTTTCTTCACCATCATCCCCGCTTTTTTTTACCGCCGGGGATTGGCGCGGCCCCTTGCGCGTCAGGATATCCCCGATACCCGCGCGCGGCGCCGGGAGGGCGCGCTTGTCCGCCGCCGCAACGGCCAGACGCACGTTCTCGGCGGCGGCGCGGGCCTCATCCTCGGCCATGATGTCTTCGCCGATCAGGGCGCGGCCCGTCGTCTCAACCTCCTGCAAACCCTGCATAAGGGTATCCATATGCTCGGCCAGGCTGGCCAGCGTTTCGGCCACAACCCTGGGAGCGGCCACATGGCGCGGCGATGCGTTCTGGTAATAGCTGGCGTAATCGGCGCATTGGCCGTAGACGGAAGCCACCTGCCGCGCAAGCTCGGCCCCCAGAAGTCCCAGCGAGCCAACATGGGCCTGATAGACGAAACTGCGGGTGCGCGGCCAAAGCTGGGACGGCGCGCGCGGATCATCCCCGTCTTTCGCGCGCATCAGGTCACGGGCGCGGGTGCGGCAGATCATGCGGGCCGACATGAGTTCGCCGCGCAACGCCGCCGCCAGCGCGCGGCGCTTTTCGGCCAGCACTTTTTTCTCCCGCCACATCAGGGCAAAGGCGAAAACACAGGCCGTCACCAAAAACAGAACCGCGCCGGAAAGGATCTGATAGCGCTCAAGAAAACCGCCAGGCCCTGCTGTTTCGGAAACCGCCATGGGTGCTTGCGCATTGTTCGAAGTCCTGACCGGAGCGGCGGCGGCCGAAAGTCTTTGCAGGGCCGAAGGAATATCGGGAAGCGGCGCGATGTTCTTGTCCTTTGCGCCGGAAGCCGGTGACGCGGCCACGGATTCCGGCAGCGCCTTCGTCTCGTCTCCTTCGGGCATGGGAACCATGGCCGCCTTGCCGGGATTGCTGACCGGCACGGCCATGGCCATGGGCGTGGGCGCGAAAATGCCGCGGCCGTTGGCCTGCGCCTCCTGCTCCGCGCGTTCGTAAACCCCGGACAACGTGTTGCCCTTGAGCGCCCGGCGGTCCACCATCGCCCAGCCCTGCCGCAGCATTTCGAAAGACAGGTCGGGCACCTTCACCGTGCCGCAGAAAGCCAGCAGATGCCCTTCGCGGTCGTGGCCGGTGGCCTTGCACAGAACGGTCGTGCCGGAAAGCATGCGATCCAGGCTGAGACGCGCATGCGGCCCATAGCTGGAAACCAGCGACGGCGTGATGATGCCGAAAAGGCGGACTTCCTGTCCGGCCACATTCAGGCGCTCACCGTCAACGGCCTTGCCCGCGCCCTCGTATTCCTGCTTTTCGGCAGGACGCGGCGCGGGATCATCCAGAACCTTCGCCTCCACCGGGATGCGCGGTGATTTTTTCGGTGGCGGCATCAGGTCGTCACGGGCCAGGGCCGGCACGGCTTGCAGCGCCAGCGGCAACAGGAGCAAGGCGAGTCGAAGGACGGTCACGCGCATGAACACCGGAAAATCTGGATCGTCGGCGAGGGAGTGAAGGTTAACTTTCCGGCGTCATAAAATGCAAGCCCTAATCCGGCTGGATCAGGCGGATGCGGCGGTGTTCCGGCCATTTTTCCGCGCTTCTTCCTCATCCAGAAGCATCTTGCGGGAATTTTTCCCGACAACCGTTTTTGGCAGGCGGGCGCGCAACTCGATCAGCTTCGGCGTTTCGATGGGCGAGACTTTATCAGCAAGAAAAGCCGTCAGATCGTCACGGGTGATGGTCTTGCCGTCTTTCATGACCAGATAGGCTTTCACCGTCTGGCCGCGATAGGTATCGGGCAGGCCCGCCACCACGCATTCGGCGATATCGGAATGCCGCAAAATCGCCTCTTCCACGATGCGGGGATAGACGTTGAAGCCGCTGCAAAGGAACATGTCCTTCAGGCGGTCGATGACATAAACATACCCGTCCGCGTCCATATAACCGGCATCGCCGGTGTAAAGACGCCAGTCGCCGTTCGGTAAACGGCGCAGGATTTCGGATGTTTCCGCCTCGTTCCCCCAATAGCCTTTCATCACCTGCGGTCCGCGGATGCAGATTTCGCCGCGCATGGTGGGCGGCAGCACCGTTTCATGATCCTCGATGCTGACGATTTCGATGATGGTGCGCGGAAACGGCAGGCCAATCGAGCCGGCCTTGTTGCGCCCGTCCAGCGGATTGCAGCTGACCACCGGCGCGCTTTCGGTGAGGCCGTAGCCTTCGGCCACCACGCAGCCGGTGACCGACTCGAACGCGCGCTTGACCTCCACCGGCAGCCCCGCGCCGCCGGAAATGCAATAGCGCACCGAGGAAATGTCGTAATTCACCAGGCGGCGGTAATTGGCGATGGCCGCGTAAAGCGTGGGCACGGCCGGAAACAGCGTGGGCTGCTTGGCGTGAATGGTCTCCACCAGCGAAGCCAGCTCGTAACGCGGCACGACGATGATCGTCGCGCCCAGCAGCACGCCCAGATTCATCGCCACCGTCATGGCGAAGACGTGAAAGAAGGGCAAAACGCCCAGCACCACCTCTCCCCCCTCGCGGGCGGCGCTGAACCACAGCCGGCATTGCATGGCATTGGCGGCCAGATTGGCGTGGGTCAGCATCGCCCCTTTCGGCACGCCGGTGGTGCCGCCGGTGTATTGCAGCACGGCCACGTCCGTTGCCGGATCGATTTCGACCGGCCGCGCGTCGCCATGATTGTGCAGCACCTGGTGACAGGTTACGTGCCGGGCGTCGCGGGGAATACGCGCCGTCTCCCGTCCGTGAAGCAGCCACCAGGCCAGCCTCTTATAGACGGGCAAGGCATCGGCGATGCGGCAAACGATCAGCCGTTCCAGCGGCGTGCGGCCGAACATCTTGCGCGCCTTGTCGTAAATCATCCTGACGTCGACGGTGACGGCCAGTTTCAACCCGCTGTCCCTGACAAGATGCTCCAGTTCCTGCTCGGCATATAACGGGTCGATATTCACCACGATTCCGCCCGCCTTCAGGATGGCGAAATAGAAAATGACGAAATAGGGCGTGTTGGGCAGCAACAACCCCACCCGGTCGCCCTTTTTCACGCCAAGCGCCTGCAAGCCCGCGGTGGCGCCATCCACCAGCCTTGCGGTTTCCTCGTAGGTGGTGATGCGGTCCACGAAATCCATGCAGGCGCGGCGCGGGAATTTCGCCGCCGCGCGGTCAAGGATTTCCCACAGGGGATAGCGCGGCATCCCGGCATGCCAGTCGATGCCGGGAGGATAGTGCGCAAGCCAGGAATAGTCGTGATCGGTCATGAAACCCGGAGCCCTGCGGGATTCAGGGTTCCATTGTCCTTTCATCCGGTAAATTCCCGTCGCACTTTTTGACAAGCGGCGCGGAAAATCGTTGCCGCGATGCGGGACGTTTTTACTATCTTCGGGACGTCAAGTGGAGTAGAATAAATGGATGAGCGAAGAGCCCGACAATCTTATCCTCAAGCATCTGCGCGAGCTGCGCGCGGAAATGAATGCGCGCTTCGAGGCTATTGAAAAGCGAATTGGAAAAATCGAATATAACACAAGCCTTCTGGCCGACGGCATGCTGTCATTGCGCCGCGATGTACAAACCCTTTTATTATGTGCTCCCTGAAGGTATCCAGGGCGCCCATTTTCACTCGCTCTGCGGTACGCGCGCCGCTTGTTGAAAAAAACCTTCGCTATTTGCAACCCCGCTCCCCGCAACCGCTCGTGACCGGACCGGGGCCGCTTCATACGACGGCTTGTGTTACCATCGCCTCGGCGGGGCATGGCGAAAGAATGGCCGGCGTCGAAACCCGCCTCGACCATATCGAGCGGCATTTGCAGGTTCCCGAAAGCGAATAGCCTCCCGTCACCGGGCTTTCCTAAGCGTCCCGCCGCCTCCTGTTTCTTGCCTTACTTGAACAACTTCTTCAGGCCCTCAAGAGGAGAAGACGAAGAAGGCTTCTGGGTCTCAGGCGTTGCGGATGGCAAAGGAGGAGGAGGTGATGGTGGTGGCGTGGCCGGCTGGGGCGCCGCAGATGGCGCGGGAGGCATAGGAGGCGCGGGCGGTTTGTAGGAAAGATCCTGCTCGCACCAGATCATATCGCCGCCGGGCTTGGCTTTGCTCTTGTATTTCTTCATTCCCGGCGGACATTCCTTGTTCAGATTTTTCGGGAAGATATGCACTTTTTTGGCAAAGACGCAATAGACCAGACCGCTGTCTTTCACCAGGTCCTGCTCCGGTCCCCTATAAGGTTCCGATCCCGCCGGGCAGGAGGCGCCGGAAAAAGCGAAGACCGAAGGACCCGGATTGAGCAGCCGCATTTTTTGCATGTCTTCGGGCGAGGGAATGGGCGGCGGCATTGGCGCGTCCGCGGCATGGCAGGGAAAAGAAAGCAGTGCCAGAAAGCCGGCAAGAGCGAACAGATTTTTTTGCATGACAGACTCCATGACAGGGACCACGCGGAAAGTATAGCCGGTGCGTCCGTGCGTGCAATGGGCAAGCAAGGCAAGACTCCCAGCGGACGAACAAAATGTAACAATAATGTGTCATTCCAAAAAGTCAGTAGTGTCTCAGTTAGAAAAACATCATGCCCGCCCCCGCCTCCGCGAGGGCAGGCTCCGGCGGGCATCCCATTTGGTTCTGTTATAAAAAAATGGGACTCCCGCCTTCGCGGGAGTGATTGTCTTTATTGGATTTTCCATCTTGTATTTGTCCATTGAACCTAGAACTCTCCTTCCTCTGGCCCGCCTTGACTCCCCTCCCCTTGCCCGCCTTCGCCAAGGCTCCGGCGAGGTCCTTGGAGAAAGCTTGTCCGCCGTAGCTTGCAGAGCGAAGGCGGAAGGGAGGGGTTGGGGGCGGGGTGAAGCGTTGGTCTTTTCAAAGCCTCGGCATTTACGCTACTGGAACCCGGCGACCCCACCCCTTGATCCCCTCCCTCAAGGGGAGGGGAAATATATTCATGTCATGCTGGCGAAAGCTTTCCTGTCTCGCCCAAGGACCTCGCGGGACCGAATGAGCAAACCTGTCCGCCAGAGCCTTGGCGCAGGCGGGCCAGAGGGAGGGGAATAAAAAAGCCGCGTCCCTTGAAGGAATGTTACTCAAAATCGCAAGCGCTGGTGTAGATATGGCCGCCGCGGACCGTCGCCGCCAGCCGGGCGCCGTCGCTGCTGCTGGCGATTCCATTCCAGACCCGGGTGCCCGCGCCGGCGTGCCGCGTCCAGGCCGCGCCGGAGTCGCTGCTGGTGTAGATACTGCTGTTGCCGCCGGCCACCGCCAGCCTGTCGCCGCCGCTGCTGCTGGCGATGCCGCGCAAGGTCGGGCTGCACATGCTGGCGCGCAGCGTCCAGGCCACGCCGGAGTCGCTGCTGGTGTAGATACAGCCGGCGCCCGCCGCCAGCCTGTCGCCGCCGCTGCTGCTGGCGATGATGCGCCATTCCCGGCGGCCCGCGCCGGCGCGCTCCGTCCAGGCCGCGCCGCTGTCGCTGCTGGTGTAGATATAGCCGCCCCAGGCCGCCGCCGCCAGCTTGCTGCCGTCGCTGCTGCTGGCAATGGCGCGCCAGTTCCGGCGGCCCGCGCCGGTGCGTTCCGTCCAGGCCGC
>JANQEX010000110.1 GCA_028278105.1 Alphaproteobacteria bacterium
CCGACATTCCCCTGACCGTGAAAGGAGCGGAATCGCAGAGCGGCAACCTGACCGAATGGCGGGATTCTTCAGGCAGCGCGCTGGTGGTGGTTGACGAAAACGGCAATGTCGGCATCGGGACGGCAAATCCTCAAGTTAAACTGGATGTCGCCGGAACGGCAAAACTTGGGCCAAGCGGCGATTGGGAAATCGATTCCGATGGCCACATGAACTGGTACAGCATTCTGTCGCTGGGATGGCCGAAATCCCAGACGGGAGGAATAAACTATCTCAAGGTGGCCGGTGGCGACAACCACAGCGTTTCGCTTGGATCTTTTGATGACGGCGCCGTCTACCTGATGGGCGGGACTGGCGGAGTCGAGGTATATGCCGGCGGGTCACAAAGAATGATCGTGACCGGCTCTGCGGGGGATGTCGGCATCGGAACGGCGAGTCCGGCCACGAAGCTTGATGTGAACGGTACGGTGACGGCTGCGGCTTTCTCAGGCTCCGGCGCGTCGCTCACCGCATTGAATGCCGATAATCTTTCCAGCGGCACGGTGGCCCCGGCGCGGCTGGGTTCGGGAACGGCTTCAGGCAGCACCTATCTGCGCGGGGACGGCGCCTGGGCGGGCGTGAGCGGGGGCACGACCCTGCCTGATTGCGCGGACGGGCAAATCATCGCGCGTTCAGGCGGCGCATGGGTGTGCAAAGAAATAGATTGGAGTTGCTTTGCCACATGGACGGAACTGACCGGCGCGGGCAGCCGGAGCTGGAAAGCCATCGCCAGCAGCAGCGACGGCGTCCGGCTGGCGGCGGCCTCCACCGGCATTTACACCAGCAGCGACTCCGGCGCGACCTGGACGGAGCGCACCGGCGCGGGCAGCCAGAGTTGGACCGGCATCGCCAGCAGCAGCGACGGCAGCAAGCTGGCGGCGGTGGTCATGGGCGGCTATATTTACACCAGCAGCGACAGCGGCGCGACCTGGACGGAGCAGACCGGCGCGGGCAGCCGGCTCTGGTATGGCATCGCCAGCAGCAGCGACGGCAGCAAGCTGGCGGCGGGGACCGTCTTCAATTACATCTACACCAGTAGCGACTCTGGCGCGACCTGGACGGCGCGCACCGGCGCGGGTACCCGAACCTGGACCGCCATTGCCAGCAGCAGCGACGGCACGAAGCTGGCGGCGGCGACCAACAACAACTATATCTACACCAGCAGCGACTCCGGCGCGACCTGGACGGCACGCACCGGTTCGGGCAGCCGGGAGTGGATGAGCATCGCCAGCAGCGGCGATGGTGTCCGGCTGGCGGCGGCGGTCAGCAATGGCTATATCTACACCAGCAGCGACTCCGGCGCGACCTGGACGGAACGCACCGGCGCGGGCAGCCGGAACTGGCACGGCATCGCCAGCAGCGGCGACGGCACCCGGCTGGCGGCGGGGGGCCATGACAGCTATATCTACACCAGCAGCGACTCCGGCGCGACCTGGACGCCGCGCGACGGCGCGGGCTACCGGAGGTGGCGCGGCATCGCCAGCAGCAGCGACGGCGCCCGGCTGGCGGCCGCCGCGGACGGCACTTATATCTACAAAAACGCTTGCGATTGAGCGGCAGCCTTTTCTGCCGGCGGCACGATGAACGGACACGTTTCAGAAGAACGAGTTTGCGAATGGCCCCGCGAAGCCCTTGGGCGAGACAGAAAGGCTTTCGTTAGCACGACATAAATATATTTCCCCTCCCCTTGAGGGAGGGGATTAAGGGGTGGGGTCCGCCAGTTTCCCGTAGCGTAAATGCCGAGGCCTTGAAAAGACCAACGCTTCACCCCACCCCCAACCCCTCCCTCAAGGGGAGGGGAATTTCATCCGCCGTGGCTCCGGCGGCACGCGGGAATGTTCATGCTGTTCATTTGTTGATCGGTCTTGAAAGAACCAACGACGCCGCCTGATTTTCATGAGAGGCGGCATCACGGGGGCATGGCGGCTTCCTCTTGCCTGGATTATGGTAAGGCGCCATGAGCCCCGATCCTTCGATTCTTCCGGCCGGGCTTGCCGGCCCCCGGCGTCCTCAGGCCGCGCTGAAGGCGGTGATTTTCTTTTGCCTGGCCGCGCTGGCCGTTCTGGCGCACGCGCTGCTGGTGGCCCATACCGGCGCGGCGGGGCTGATCTGGCTCGCGGGCCTCACGGTGCTGGCCATGTTCGTCAGCATCGAATTCGCCTTCGCGCTGATGCTCGTCATGGTCTTCCTGCAAAATGGTTTCACGTCCCTGGTTGTCCCGGCGCTTCGGGAATATTCCCATTTCCGGATCCTGCTGGGCGGAAGCCTGCTGAACCTTGTCCTGACGTCCGCCATCGCTTTCCTGGCCTGGCTGAAATGGCGCAGGCTCATGCCAGGGGAAAGCCGGGACCTGCCGCTATGGGTGACGCTGTTCGTGGCCACCATTCTGGCCTACACCGCCTATGGCGCGCTGGCGTCGGGAGCGGGAGCCGTGATCTACGCGCGCGTTTACCTGACCGGCGTCCTGATGCTGATCGTGGGCGTGGTGATGGGCCTGCGCCTGTCTTTGGGCTATGCCGCCGGCCTCGTGCGGCTGATCGCCCTTGTGCTGGTCGCCTGGGGCGTGGGCGAATTCATGTTTACCCACGATTTTTACGATCTTTTCCACGTGATGGATTATCTCAACCTCAAGGCCACGCAGCTTGATAATGACCAGAACTTCGGCAGCATCAGCGAAGTCATCGCCCAGTACACCACGTCCTACCTCAACCTGTCGGGCCGGTTCGGGCTCGATCTTGATATCCTGCGCCCGAAAGGCCCCAACATCCACAACATTTCTTATGCCTATGCCTTGTGCTTCTGTTGCCTTGTCTGCTTCATGCGGCGCGCGCATGCCGTGGCGCTGGCCTGCTTTCTGATGGCGCTGCTGGTCGGCGCCAAGGGTCCGCTGATCCTGATTGTGGGGACGACGGGGCTTTGCCTTTTTTATGAGTGGTCACGCAATCCGGCCCTGCTGCGCCTTGCGCTGGCGGGGCTGATGGCGTCCTACCTGGTGGCGGGACTGATCTACGGCTTTGTGACGAAGGATTATCACGTGCTGGGGCTTATGGGCGGACTCAGGGGTTTTCTCGAAAATCCCGTTGGCCATGGCGTGGGGGTGGGCGGCAACCTGTCGCCGGCCGGGATGAACGAGGCCGATTTCGCCTGGTACCAGTCTCTGGGCTTCGCCGATTTCGCCCTGGAAAGCGCCCTGGGCGTGATGCTCTACCAGATCGGCGTCGGGACAGCCGTCTTCCTTCTTTTTTATGGCAAGCTCTGGAAAAATGTCTGGACCGCCACGCAGTATTTCGCATACGACCGGCGGCTGGTTGTCGTGCCGGTGGCGCTTGGCCTGCTGCTGGTCAACAGCGTGTTTCAGGAAGAGGCGCTTTCGCCGCTGGGCTGGGGACCGTGGCTTTTGCTCGGCGGCCTGCTGCTGGGCCGCCACGGATGGCGGGAACATGACAAAACAAAGGACAATCCCGCCGCCCCCCGGACCTGACCGGGAACACGCCCATAAAAACAGGCGCGGAAGAAAAGGACATTCGTTCAATGCCGCGCGGCGGCGCGCGGCAAATCCTGTTCCGCGGAAAAGGACGTCCCACGGCGCAGGCCGGTTTGCGCCGGGGCCGTGTGATGCGCGGCGATCCACGCCAGCATTTCGGGAATCTGGAACAGGGCGTGGTTGTGCTGGCGGGCGCAGGCGGCGCGGCATTTCTCCAGATAGCCTTCCCGGAACAGCAGGCGCACGGCGTCAGGCAGGCGGCGGAAATCAGGCAGGACGATCCCGACCTTGCGCTCGCGCACCCAGGTGAGATTGTATTGCTCCTGCACCATCACGCTTCTGGACGAGAGCACGATGGGCAGGCGCATCTGCACCGCCTCGCTGATGCTGCCGGGGCCGGGCTTGCCGACAAAGAAGTCGGCCAGGCGCATGTAGCCCGGAATATCGTCGGTAAAATCAATGGCGGCGCAGCCTTTTTTGCCGGCCAGATCTTTCAAAAGATCGTGATTCTTGCCGCACATCACGAGGCTTTGCACGCCAAGGCGGTCCAGCCGCCGCACCAGCCTCACCGAATCATGCGAGCCCACGCCGCCGAACATGACCAGCGCCACGGGCTCGTCCGGGCGCAGGCCGAGCCGCTCACGGGTCAGGGCGGGATCTTTCGGCGGCTCGTAGAAGCAGGGCCGCAGCAGCATGCCGGAGCTTTGCAGGATATGGTGGGGATGGTACCAGCCGGAAAGATGCGCCTGGTCCACGGCGTAGTCGCCGCCGCAGATGATGTAGCGGCTGTCCTTCTCGTCCGGCGCGCGCGTTTTTCGGAACAGGTCCATGACCGCGCGGCCTTTCGACTCGCCCATCCAGAAATGGCCGCCGGCGTCGGCAAGGTCGGTCATCACCGTGACGTAAGGCACGCCGGGACGGACGTCGCGCAGGGCGGCGTGCATGCAGGCGTTGAAATTGGGGATCAGCGAGACCACCAGGTCCGGGCGCGTCTGCCGCCACCAGATGCGCAGCGCCTTTTCAATCGGCGCGCTTTCGTGGCGGATGGCGTTTTGCAGGGTTTTCAGCATCTGCCGCGAGCCGGCCGTGAAGCCGTTTTTCAGCATGGCGCTGTAGAATTCCTCGGAAATCGTGGCGATCAGCCGGTAATGGGGAACATGGCCCAGCATGTCCTTGAGATTGACGAGGCGCACATCCCATTCGGCATGCGCCTGCCCGAGCCGCGCGCCGAGAGCGGTGGCCGCGGCGCGATGCCCGCCGCCGAAATCGAAAAACACCAGATGCACAAGAGTCATGAGGCCCCGCAAAAGGTTCCGGGCGACAAAATAGTCCGGCGGCGCCGCAGGTTCAAGCACGACCGCCCGCAAGCCGCCGCCGTGGCGGAAAAATGCCGGAAGATCAAGGGTGAATTCGAAATGGGAAACGCCGGGATTTTCGGCGGGCGGCATCTCCCGGAAGGCGCGCCGCCACGGCGGGTTCCGCCGCAGGGCAAACGGCTTTTTTTAAAAAGAGGCAAATCCCCGTCCGAATCCCAACGCCCGGATTTGCCCAGTGTTTCACGGCCCCTTGGTGGCGGGAAGCTTTTCCTTCATTCCCCGCGCGGGCCGCTTTTACGAGAGCAGGCGGAAGATAGCGGACGCCTTCGCCTTGTGCAAGCGAATCAGGAACAGAAGGGCCATAAAACCGTGTGCGATTTTGATCTTGATGACGCTTGTCCGCGCGCGATGCCCATTCACTTCGGTCCGGGCAAGCCCCTGTAACCTAAAAAGATTTCTGCCATCCGGCTGCGCGAGATCAGCGGCTTTTTCGCATGGACGGACAAGGACCGAAGCCATCCAGCGCCATGGCCGGAGACCACAAGCGGCGTCGGAATGACGTTCGCAGCTTGCTGTACCGCCGCCGTGCCGAGGAGGACATCCCTCAAGCCCTGCCTGAATTTAACATGACTTGTCATAAGTCTCCGGGTACGCCTCACCATCGTTTGAATCCGGAACACGAGACATAAGCACGCCAAATCTTATTTCAGGGCCGGGCAGCGGTCAATCTGCCTCCATAGGGGGTTTGTCTTTGGCCTTTTGGGCGGTCACGAGGGCATACTGCGGAAGTTTCGGGATGCGGGGGAGAAGAAGATGCCGCGGGAAAAACTGTTTGCCGTTTTGCTCGGAGGCCGCGCGCCCAAATGCAATACGGAACTGCACGACGTGGTGTTTGTGACCGGCGCCACTATCGAAGATACCTATGAGCAGCTTATGGACAAGTGGTTCGGCACGCCGCGCGGCCTGCATATCGATTCCTGGATGGAGCTGGATGTTGCCGACGGCCACGGGATTGAGCTGGTCCGGGAAAAGCCCGAACCCGGCAAGCGGCTCTATTTTGTCAATCTTGGGGGGTATCAGGACGGCGTGTTCGCGGAAATTCACGCCAACGGCTTTGTCGCCGCCGAAAACCTGGCCGAGGCAAAAAAACGCGGCCGGGACAGGCTCGCACCCATGATACCCGGCCGCGCCCATACCGACGATCTTTATGAAGTGGACAGTTGTCTTGCCCTTGAGGGATTGAACGGTTTCTACATAAAGCTCACCCCGGCCGACGCGCCGGAAACCATGCGGCCGCATAACGGCTATCACATCCTGCCCAAGGCAATGGTGGAGGACTTCATCGCCCGCCACCCGTCCTTGCAGGACGTGGCGTATCGCCAGCCTTATGAACAAGCATTATAACGGCAGCGGGAAGGTGCAGACAATATAGCACTTTCGTGATCATTATGTAACTGGCAGCAGGTAAAGATACCATCTGCGTGAAGCTGCGATTCTCTCCTTAATAAGGAAAAGAACATGCCCAATTTAAGATGATCAAAAGACGAATTCGCTTTACTAAGGCACCGGGACCGCTGCCAGAGCAACTTAAAGTCATTATAGAATTTCTTGCTAAGCAGACCGCAGGAGAACACCACAAATTAAAACGTCATCAAATTTTGCGATCTGTTTTTTGTTGGCCACAGAATTTCTGACATCCCATCATTTTTTTGTGCCGCCAGGAGTATTTTGTCCTTGAAACTGACTGTCATTTTGAAAAGGAATACCATCAACCTGCTCGATAATTAACTGACATATAGGCATTTCTGGGTATAGCAAAATAGGGATACGGCCAAGGTTAATTAGTTCTAGAGTAATGGTGCCAGAAAAATTAGCATGAATAGTTGGAGCGGTAAAATGTACTAGCAACCCACAGCGCGCATAAGAACTTTTGCCTTCCACTCTTGCAGCTAAACAAACTCTGCCATTTTCAATTGGCAGCGATACACGCTCAACAGTTTTTCCCAAAACCATCGAGTGTGGCTTGAGTGAAAAAGGCTGTTCTTTAGTAATAGAACATCTGTCTGAATTTTGAGCAAAAAGCTGAGGAAACCCTCCTTGAGTTAAGTCAATGGAGAAGGCACTCCCTTCTTTGAACCATGCAATTTCATTACCCAGTCGCAGATCAACGGCACTCGTGTTGTACGGGCATTCAGGACCTTCTGCTATGGGTGTTCTTGGAGAGGGTTGGGGGTCAATAACTAACCACCCTTCATCTAGCGCTTTTTGAATGCTAAGATTTGAAAGGATCATGCAGCTACAATTTTGTTTGAGCTTACTGGAACAATCGACCGATTTTCATTAGGGATAACTACTAATGTGCCATCTTTTGTGCGTTCGATGACGTGCACTTTCAGTTGATTGTCTCTTGTAGCAGAAGTAGGAACGAAAAAAGAAAGTTGTTGATCCGCTAACGTAGTGATTTGAACAACGCTTTCGTCACTGAACATGCCTTCCGTTACCAGACACTTTAACCATTGATCGGACATATTCTCTCCTGTAACTAGCAAAAGAAACTAACGACTAAAATTATTTATTATGTGATTCTTGAAGGAGGGGGAACCGATTCGCAGCTAGGAAGAGGCGCCATAAAATATTGCCAAGAATCTATTTAACTTATTGAAATATAAAGATAGTTTGTTTTAAGGATGGTTTGCTTTTTTGGTGGCGGCATCGGGAATTGGCTTCGGGTTGCTGCGCAACCCTCGCCCTGACCCTCGCGGCGTCAAATTTTCAATTTGCCGATCGGGTCATGAACCCGGGGGGTTATCCACCGCTCGCACTGGAACCATTAAAAAGGGGCCTGATGGCCCCTTTTTAATGGTAGCAGCGGAGGGAATTGCAAAAACACGCTTTGGCGTGTTTTTGGGTTCGGCTTTGCCTCACCCTCGGCCCTTTCAGGGCCTCGCGCAAAATGCCTTCGGCATTTTGTGAACGCCGTTCAAATCCCACCCCATCACCCTGTTTGAAGGGGCAAAAAGCCCCTTCAAACAGGGTAGCAGCGGAGGGATTTGAACCCCCGACCAAGGGATTATGATTCCCCTGCTCTACCCCTGAGCTACGCTGCCGCCGGTCTTCCGGCCCGCGCGCGCGGGGCGCGCGGGAGCGGGTGTTTTAGGCGGGAAGGGCTTTGGCTGTCAACAAGGCGCGCGAATGTGCGGGAAGCCGGTTTGAAATCACGCGCCTATCGGGTCATGCCGGTTCCAGCCACGGTTCTTGCCGGGGCGGGCGGAGAAACGCGGGCGGCGGATTTTTCCTCTCCCGGCCGCGATTCAACATGTAACGGCTTCGCGGGTGAGGGCTTTGCGGGTAGCAGGGGCTTCGCGGCAACGAGCTTTGCGGGCAGGGGCGTCGCGGGTACCGGCTTTGCGGGGCGAATGGGTTGCGCAGGCCATGGTTTTTTGCGGCTCCAAACATCAAACGGGTGCGGTTTTGCGTTTTCGGAGAAAGAGAGCGGGTTGTCCTTTTGGAAAGCATAATGCCGGTAGCGGTCATTCTCGCCGCCATTGTCAATGGCCTGTGTATCCCTGACGGAAAGGGGAAAACCGAGCCGGCCCTTCGGCGACTTCTTCAAAACATTATGCAACGTCTTCGCCACCTTGGCCATCAGCGCCGCGCGCCAGGCGGGGTTCTGCATTTTGCGCTGCGCCGCCGGGCTGTTCATGTTGGCGATTTCCATCAAAACCGCCGGGCGGCTGCCGGGCCTGTTTTTGTCCTTCCCGGCCCGGTCGTGACGGTGAAGCCAGGGCTTGAGCACGGCAAACCTGCCGGTGCGCGTCGCGCCGCCCAATTTTTTGGCAAGCTGTCCGGCCAGTTTCTTGCTGTGAGGATCGCCGTTGGACCAGTAATAAATCCGTGGCGGCTGATCGCCTTCATAGGGGACCTTTGTTTCCCTGCCGTTGACCTTTATTGGTTGCATGACCGAGTTGTGATGCAGGCTGATAAACAGATCACCCTCAAACTCCGTGGCGCGCCAGCCCACCGCGGCCGCGCCGGCTTTTTCATCAGCGACGTAATCCGCCCGGTTGGAAACGCGCTCGCCGGGCCGCGTATAGACCACGCGATACCCAAGATCTTCCAGCGCCTTGCCCAGGGCGTCGGCGGCGTCGCGGTTTATATCGCTTTCACGCAACTCGGTCCCGTCGCGTGTTACGATTTCGCGGCCCCATTCATACCCGCCGGCGCGATTGCGCGCGCCATGCCCCGGATCGATCACAATTGTCTTGCGCGCCTCGCGTTTTCTTGGCGTCGGCAAGGGAGGTGGCGTGAGCCCCGCGACCCTCCTGCGAGGTAGCGGCGCGCCATAAAGGGGACGGGCTTTGTCTGCCATGGCCTCAAGAATAAGACCGGCCCGGTTAGCGGCGGCTTAATCCGCGGAAACCCTTGTTTTCACAAATCCTCTCCGGCCAGAAGCCGGAAGACGCCGGCGCTTTTTTGGGGGGCGTCCTCGGTTTCGGTGGAGGTGGGCACCGTGAACCGGGCCAGTTCTTCCCGGCCATGGGCGGGCGCGTGCGGGCGGCCGGGATCGGCGAAAATCACTTCGCGCCCCGCCGCGGCCTCAAGGCGCAGCCATTCCACCGCATAGCCCGCCATGGGCCATTCGTAGCAGAAATCGCCCGCCAGAATCAGGTCGAACTCCTCCATGCCCTTGCCGACAAGATTGTCGTGGCGCACCTCCACCTCAAGGGCGTTCAGGGCGCTGTTGAGGCCGATGGCGGCGATGGCCAGGGGGTCGACATCATTCGCCACCACTCTTGCCGCCCCCGCCTTCTTCGCCGCCAGCGCCACGAGGCCGGAGCCGGACGCGAAATCCAGAACCCTCTTGCCGCGCGCGAGTCCGGGATGATCCAGCACATGCCGCGCCAGCGCCTGCCCGCCGGGCCAGGCGATGCTCCAGAAAGGCGGGGGGATATCCGGCCGGTTGAGGAATTGCGCCGCGCCCTCCCACACCGGATTGAGGACGGGAGCCAGGTGCAGCGCGAATTCGGGCACGAGCGGCACGGGCGCGGGCGGCGCGCGGGCGGTGATAAAGCGCGCCGCCAGGGGCAGGAAGCCGGCCCAGTCCTGTTCGGGTCCGGCCGAGGCGGAATGAAGGGGATGCACGGTCACAGGCTGAAATGGTGGAAGGGAATCGCGGGCGAGGCGAGGCCGGCCAGGATGGAAAACAGCGCATACCAGCCAAGGATGGTGTTGGCGCGGAAGGCGGTCAGGCTGCTGTGCGGGTCTTTCATGCGCCACAGGTTAAGCTGGGCCGTGAGTTCGAGAAACACGATTCCCATGCCCACGTAAAAGCCGAAGCCAAGCTGCGCAGCATGCCCGGCCGCGATCAGAAGCAGCCAGAAGATTCCATACCACAGGCTGACCCAGCGCCGCGCCTTGCGGCCCAGCCGGCGGGCGGTGGATTTGACGCCGGTTTTTTCATCATCGCCGATATCCTGAAAGGCATAGATGGTGTCATAGCCGAGAGTCCAGAAAAATCCCGCCACGTAAAGAATGAGCGCGGGAAGGGTGAGGGTGCCGGCCGCCGCCGCCGATCCCACCAAAGCCCCCCAGTTGAAGGTGACGCCGAGAAAAGCCTGCGGCCACCAGGTGACGCGCTTCATGAAGGGATAGGCAAGAATCAGCGGCAGGGACGCCGCCGCGCAGAGCACGGCGGGCAGTCCCATCTGCCAGACGATCAGGAGCCCGGCCAGCGTCAGCAGCGCGGCGAAAATCAGGGCGGCTTTCACGCTGATTTCGCCGCAGGCCACCGGGCGGGCGCGGGTGCGTTCGGTCCGGCGGTCGAATTCGCGGTCCGCCACGTCGTTGACGCAGCAACCCGCCGCGCGCATCACCACGGCTCCCGCGAAGAACAGGATCATGAGCTTCAGCGAGGGCCATTGCCCGTGCGGCGTGTTCAGCGCCACCGACCACCAGCCCGGAAACAGCAAAAGCCAGTAGCCGGTGGGCTTGTCGAGGCGGGCGAGGCGAATCCAGGGGGACATGTTAGGGTGTTAGGGTGTTAGGGTGTTAGGGTGTTAGGGTGTTAGGGTGTTAGGGTGTTAGGGTGTTAGGGTGTTAGGGTGTTAGGGTGTTAG
>JANQEX010000113.1 GCA_028278105.1 Alphaproteobacteria bacterium
CCTGCGGCTACGCCGAGGTCTTGGCGCACCCGTCGCGCCGAAGCTTGCGGAGGCGGAAAGGCGGGGGCGGGGGCAGGCTCCAACGGGAGTCCCATTTTATTTGAAAACAATGGGATTCCCGCTTGCGCGGGAATGTGCATATGGGAAATTCCCATGCGGAAATCATTTCGTTTTACTATATGCTAAAAGAAAAAACCCGCCGTCCCCGGATGGTTGCATGAAAGACTATCTCACCCTTTCGCGCCCGTTGCCCATGGTTCCGACGGTCATTCTGCTGGCCCTGTTGCTGGGGCTTGGCGTGTGGCAGATTTCCCTGGCCGAGCGCGCCGTGGCCCTCAACCGCGCCTGGCGCGCGCAAGCGTCCGCCCCGCCCATGGAAGACCTGCCGCCGCCGGCGGAAAGCGGTCTGGTCCGCAACCGCAAAATGAAACTGATGGGCCGGTTCCGCCACGGCGAATCCATCCGGCTTCCCGAAAAAAGCGGCGGCCGGGAAGGGGTGGAACTGATCACGCCTTTCGTGCTGATGGGCGGCGCGCGGGTTCTGGTTGACCGGGGCTTTGTGGCCCGTGATACGCATGAGGCGGCCGACCTGCCCATCGGCGCGGTCTTTGTGGAAGGCGAAATGCGGCCCATTCCGCCCGCGCTGGCCGAGGCGATGGCCAAAAAGAAGGAAGGGACGGAAAAATCCTATCCCCTGATGCTTGTGGCCGGAGCACGGCCGGTGAACACGGCCTGGCCCCGCCCGCGCAAGCCGGAGCCGCCCTACGCCAATCCGCACGGCTATTACGCCATGATCTTCGTTCTTCTGGCCCTGGCGCTGGGCCTGCTTTATTTTTTCTCGCAGGCGAAGGCCAAAGAGGATTAGGGCATGCGTTATATCAGCACGCGCGGCGGCGGTGGAAGTTGCGATTTCGAGCAGGCGGTATTGCGGGGCCTCGCGCCCGACGGCGGGCTTTACGTGCCCGAATCCTTTCCCGCCTTTTCCGGGGAAGAGCTGAAGGCGATGGCGGACCTTCCCTACCGCGAGCTTGCCTGCAAGGTCATGGCCCCTTTCGTTGCGCCCTGTCTTTCCCCGGAAGAGCTGAAGGCGCTTGTTGATGAAAGCTACGCCGGATTTGATGTGCCTGAAGTCGCGCCGCTGGTGAAGCTGGATGACGGCTTCATGCTGCTGGAGCTTTTTCATGGCCCCACGCTGGCGTTCAAGGATATTGCCTTGCAGTTGCTGGGCCGCATCTTCGGCCATTTCGCCACGAAGCGCGGCGGCGGCCTGACCGTGCTGGGGGCCACGTCGGGCGATACGGGCTCGGCGGCGATTGCCGGGTGCGGCGGCATCAAGGGGGTGCGGGTCATCATCCTGTATCCGCACGAGCGCCCGTCCGAAATCCAGCGGCGGCAGATGACCACCGTGGACGCGCCCAATGTCCATGTCGTGGCGGTGCAGGGCGCGTTCGACGATTGCCAGGCCATGGTCAAGCATGCCTTCGGCGACGAGACCTTGCGCGCGCGCTGCAACCTGACCGCCGTCAATTCCATCAACTGGGCGCGCATCATCGCCCAGACGGTCTATTATATCCATGCCGGCCTGCGGGCGGGGGCCCTGGAAAAGCCGGTCAGCTTCGTGGTCCCCAGCGGCAATTTCGGCAATATTTACGCGGGCCATGTGGCGGGACGTCTGGGCCTGCCCCTTCACCGTCTTGTCGCCGCCACCAACCGCAACGACAGCCTGGCGCAGTTCATTCGCGCCGGCCTTCTCAAGCCGGGTCCGGTGGTTCCCAGCCTCAGCCCCAGCATGGACATCCAGGTGCCGGGCAATCTGGAGCGCTATCTGTTCGGGATTCTGGACCGCAAGGGCGGCGCGGTGACCGAAGCCCTGGAAGCCGCGAAATCGCCGGAAGGATACCGCCTGCCGGCGGAACTTCTGCAAAAAATGCAAGCCGAATTCATGGCCGACACCGCCAGCGACCGTCAAACGAACGATGCCATTGCCGCCGCCAAAACCATGTCTGGACAAACAATCGACCCGCATACGGCCGTCGGGTTTCACGCGGCCATGGGCCTGACCGGAAACCTGCCGGGGGCGGTCATCGCGCTGGCCTGCGCGCATCCCGCCAAATTTCCGGAAACGGTGCGCGGAGTCCTGCGCGCCCCGCCGCCCGTTCCCGCGCGCATTCAGGGCCTTAAGAAAAAGCGGGAAAGATTCACGATTCTGCCGAAAAACCCTGAAGCCCTGCGCACTTATATTTTCAGCCATATGCCCGCGTCATGACGGTCCGCCTTTCCACCCTTCCGGGCGGCCTTCGCGTCGCCACCGACAGCGTTCCCGGCATGGAAACCGCCGCCATCGGCCTGTGGGTGGCGGCCGGCACGCGCCATGAAGAGCCCGCCGACAACGGGGTGGCCCATCTTGTGGAGCACATGCTGTTCAAGGGCACCCGGCGGCGCAGCGCCTTCGACATCTCGTCCCAGATGGACCGGGTCGGCGGGCATCTGAACGCCTACACCGGGCGCGAGGCCACGGCCTATCACGCGCAGGTGCTGAAGGAGGATCTGCCGCTGGCGCTCGACATCCTGGCCGACATGCTGCAAAACGCGGTGCTGGATACGGCGGAACTGGACCGCGAGCGCGCGGTGATCGTGCAGGAAATCGGCCAGTCGCTGGACCAGCCCGAAGACTACCTGTTCGATATCGTGCAGGAAAAGGCCTGGCCCGCCAGCGGCCTCGGCGCGCCGGTGTTGGGCCGGACGGAGATCATCCGTTCCATCCCGCGCGAACGGTTGACGGCCTACATGGCGTCGCATTACGCCGCGCCGCAGATCATCCTGGCGGCCGCCGGCGGGGTGGACCATGACACGCTTGTGTCCCTGGCCGGGAAACAGCTTGGCGGCTTGCCGCGGCAGGCCCGGACATGCAGCGCGCCCGCGCGGTTTTCCGGCGGCGACCTTCGCGTTCCGCGCGAAATCGAACAGTTGCATAGCCTGATCCTGTTTCCGGGCCTGTCCTATGCCGATCCCGATTATTACCCCCTGTCGGTCTTTTCCACGCTTCTGGGCGGCGGCATGTCGTCGCGGCTTTTTCAGGAAGTGCGCGAAAAAAGGGGCCTGGCCTACAGCATTCATTCCTTCGCCGCCGGATTCTGCGATGGCGGGCAGTTCGGCGTTTATGCCGGAACCGGTCCCGCCCGCGCGCCCGAACTGTTGCCGGTCATCGCGGGCGAAATGCTGGGCGCGCTGGAAAAGCTTGAGGAGGAAGAACTGGTCCGCGCCCAGGCGCAGCTTCGCGCCGCGCTGTTCATGGCGCAGGAAAGCAGCATGGCCCGCGCCGAGCGCCTGGCCAGCAATTTAATCATGCACGGGCGCATCGTCGATCACGCCGAGGTGGCGCAAAAGATCGCGGCCGTCCAGGCCGAAGATATCCGCCGCGTCGCGCGCCGTCTTTTGTCATGCCCGCCGGTCACCGGATTCGTCGGCCCGCTGGATCATGTGCCGGAAGGCGGAAAGATCGCCGGGATGTTCAGGGTTTGAGCAAGGAGGGGCGGATTGCTCCAGCATCTGTTTGTCCTTTTCGCGCCGGAGAAAAAGCGCAAAAGCCGCGTGACGCCGGCCCGCAGGCTGGAAGGACCCCGCGTGCTGCTGCGCCCGTTGCAGCCCGGCGATTCCACGGCCTGGCTGCGTCTTCGCGGCATCAGCCGGGATTTTCTCCAGCCCTGGGAGCCGGACTGGCCCGCCGCGGCGTCGCAGCCCGGCTATTACCGCGGCTATCTGCGCCGCCTCCGGCGCCGCTGGGCGCGGGACCTGGAATACGCCTTTCTGGTTTGCGGCAGGAATGCCGCGCCCATGGGAGGCATCACCCTGACCGACATCCGGCGCGAGGCCGTGCAGGCGGCCACGCTCGGCATCTGGATGGGCGAGCCTTTCGCCGGGCGCGGCTACATGAAGGAAGCGGCGGCGCTGATTCTCGATTTCGCCTTCCACGACCTGCACCTGCACCGCGTGGAGGCCACCTGCATGCCGGAAAACGGGCGCAGCCTGGGATTGCTGCGCGGCCTCGGCATGCGCGAAATCGGCCTTTCCCGGCAGCACATGAAAATCAACGGCCAATGGCGCGATCATGTGCTGTTTGAAAAGGTCAGCCCATCCGCGCTTCCTAACCGAGAGTAGCGGCGCTTTCCGTGGAGCCACGAAAATCCGGCCGTAGGGGTGGTTTTTTTGGAGGGGGGTTTATGTCGACGGGTTCCAGCACCCGGCTTCCGGCCAGATCGTCTTTTCCGGGAACAAGGATTTCTCCCGGTTCATTCAAAAACACCCGTCCCATGGCGGCGGACGAATCTGCTGAAGCAACCAGAGGATCGATTATGCCCGCCAGTTTTCCATACGATTCAGCCAGAAGCTGGTCGTACGCCGTCGGACGGGTGCGCAATCGGTACAAGTCCCGCCAATGACGGATTTGTTCAAGCATGGAAGCGCAAATACCGCTGCTCCGGGCCGTGGCAACGGCAAAAAAGACGGCGCCAAGATCATACCCGTGCTCGTGAAGGAAAAAAAGATCACCAAAAACAACAGACCTGTCACTGTTGCCTGGAAGAACCGTCAAGAACTTTTGCATGGCAATGTCAAAAGGATGCGCGCATGCGCCGTAGAGCCTGTGCTTAACAGGCTCAAAAAACTGTTTTCGTGGCCAATAAAGCCAGTCAATTTTTGTTCTGTCGTTTCCCCTGACGGCATACATGCTTGAGTAATCCAGCCCGCCCCAGCCATTCCTCACTTCATATCCATGTTCATGAAGCCGGCGAATGTCGGCGGCCATGATCTTTTCATGCTCACTGGCGGGGCAGAAGATATCCAGATCTTTCGGATCGCGCCCATCGGTGTGAAACAGGGCGAAGCTTCCGAAGTAGCAATTCCAGGCGCTCCTGTTGGAGGCGAGAATGCGGGCGATATCGGTCTGAACGGCGGTGGCAGGCATAAAAACCCGAATATGAATGCAGGCGCAAAATTTTTCCTGTTTCTGGTGGACAATCTATCTTCAAAACCGGACGAAGAATAGTTTCATCCTAAGGGGCTGGTTTTACGCCGCCTTCAGCGCTTCCAGCATGGCTTCGCCCATCCGCGCGGGATTACCGGTTATGCGAAAGCCGGCGCCGCGCAGCGCGTCCATCTTGTCGGCCGCCGTGCCCTTGCCGCCGGCGATGATCGCGCCGGCATGGCCCATGCGCCGTC
>JANQEX010000055.1 GCA_028278105.1 Alphaproteobacteria bacterium
AAAAACAAACTGGATTCCGGGTCGCGGTTGCTACGCAACCTTGCCCGGAATGTTCATTTAGTCTTTTCAATGACTTGAGTTTAATTGTCCATTGAACCTGGGGCATTTCCCGATCAGACTGGCAGGAGCGGGTAAGGCGACAGGACAGAAAATCCGAAGCCCCTCCCTCTGGCCCGCCTGCGCCAAGGCTCCGGCTGGTCCTTGGAGCAAGCTCGTCCGCCGAAGCTCGCAGAGCGAAGGCGGAGAGGGGTTAGGGGAGGGGAGTTTCGTTATCCTGTCGTGGCGGGGATTTTCTTAACAAGGCCAACCTTACCGGGAAAGGCTATAAAATCCGCCCCAGTCAAGCATGGCCTGACGGGAAAAAAAACACCGAAAAACAGGCGTATCCTTTTTCTTCACAGACGAAGTCTGGCTTGCCAATTCTTTGAGACGCTGCGCCACGCATTTGCGGAAGACGCCAGGGCTGGGGCCGCTTTATTATAACAATTCCTTACGACCTTTTCCGCCGTCCGCCGCCATGCCTTCTGCCATTCTTTCAGAAACAACGCACGGACACTCTCCAGCTCACTCTGGCTGAAATAGTCTTCAAGTTCCTTCCGATTCAGTTCTTCTTTGCGCCGATTCGGATTTCCTTCGCGCCATTTCAGGCGAACATGGGCAGGAAGGCGTATGGGAAGGGAAAGTTTTAAGATCGTATCAAGCATTGTCAGGCACCCATGGTATATTCCGGTTAAATGAAAGAACGTGTCATGTCCGCCCTCGCATCGTTTATGAGGGCCGCAGACGCCGGCGAAGAGTTTTCAGAAGAAACTTTGGTCATTTTATTACCTGCACAGTTAGAGGTTAAGGTTTGCACCCGGAAAAAATACTCTTGCGTAACCTTTGTTTGCGTGAGCCTGTTTCGCTAAGGATGCGAGATAGGGATCCGCCCCTGGAAGCTGCTCCATGACGCCGTCGCGGGCGATTCGCGCTTCCCTGTCCCACAGCCCCGTGGCTCTATCGACCGCGCGGCGCAGCGTATCGGCGGAAGATATCAGGGACTGAGCGGCAAGGCGCATGCGCATCAAAAGGGAAAGCTTTGAAGGGAGGTCCGGCGTTTTCATGAATACGTATTTAACGCCCGCATGCATACAACGCCACACCTGATTTACTTTCATTCATTGCGGGCAGACGCTTTCAGTCCATCTGCCGCACATCGGCGATATGGCCGGAAAGGGCGGCCGCCGCGGCCATGGCGGGGCTCATCAGATGGGTGCGCCCGCCCCGTCCCTGCCGCCCCTCGAAATTGCGGTTGGAGGTGGAGGCGCAGCGCTCGCCGGGATCCAGGCGGTCCTCGTTCATGGCAAGGCACATGGAGCATCCCGCCTCGCGCCACTCGAACCCGGCTTCGCGGAAAACGCGGTCCAGCCCCTCGGTCTCGGCCTGCGCCTTCACAAGGCCCGATCCGGGCACGGCGAGCGCCAGCCTGATGTTCGGCGCGATTTTTCTGCCCTTAAGCACGGACGCCGCCGCGCGCAGGTCCTCGATCCGCCCGTTGGTGCAGGAGCCGATGAAGACCTTGTCCAGCTTCACGTCCTGCAACCGCATGCCGGGCGTGAGGCCCATATAGGCAAGGGCGCGCGCCACCGCCTCGCGCCGGCCTTCCGCGAAATCGCCGGGATCGGGCACGCGGCCGGTCACCGGCAGCACATCCTGCGGGCTGGTGCCCCAGGTGACCTGCGGGGCGATGCTGGCCGCGTCCAGCGTCACGTCCCTGTCGAACGCCGCGCCCGTGTCGCTGGGCAGGGTTTTCCACCAGGCCAGCGCCTTTTCAAAACCGGCGCCCCGCGGCGCATGCGGGCGACCGCGCAGATAGTCATAGGTTGTTTCATCGGGCGCGATGAGGCCCGCCCGCGCCCCCGCCTCGATCGACATGTTGCAGACCGTCATGCGGCCTTCCATGCTCATGGCCGAAAAAGCCGCGCCGCAATATTCGATCACATGGCCGGTGCCGCCCGCGGTGCCGATCTCGCCGATGATGGCCAGCACGATATCCTTGGGCGTGACGCCGTTGCCAGGCGCGCCCTTCACCTCCACCTTCATGTTCTTGGAAGGCCGGGCCAGAAGCGTTTGCGTGGCCAGAACATGCTCGACTTCCGAGGTGCCGACGCCGAACGCCAACGCGCCGAACGCGCCATGGGTGGAGGTGTGGCTGTCGCCGCAGACGATGGTCATGCCCGGCTGGGTGAAGCCCTGCTCCGGCCCGACAATATGCACGATGCCCTGGCGCCGGTCGCTCATGCCCAGATAGGCAATGCCGGTCCCGGCCGCATTTTTCTCCAGCGCCTCCACCTGAATGCGGGACTCTTCCTCCTTGATGCCCTCCAGCCGGTCGGAGGTGGTGGGCACGTTATGGTCGGCCACGGCCAGCGCCGCTTCGGGATGGCGCACCTTGCGTCCGGCCATGCGCAGGCCCTCGAAAGCCTGCGGGCTGGTGACCTCATGGACCAGATGCCGGTCGATATAGAGCACCGCCGTCCCGTCGGGCAGCGTCTTGACCACATGGGCGTCCCAGATCTTGTCGTAAAGCGTTTTGGGGTTTGTCATGAGACGGTTATTCCAGAAAAACAGAAGGGTGAAAAGGGAATAGTCTGGCTTCCCCCTCCCTCCGGGAGGGGGCAAGGGGGAGGGAAGACCTTTCCACAAGAAGGAGCACGGCCCATAAAGCATGCGCATGGACCCTCCCCTAACCCCTCCCAGAGGGAGGGGAATAAAAACCGCACCCCCTCCCTCCGGGAGGGGGCAAGGGGGAGGGAAAACCTTTCCACAAGAAGGAGCATGGCCCATGAAGCATGCGCATGGACCCTCCCCTAACCCCTCCCAAAGGGAGGGGAATAAAAGCCACATTCCCCCTTCCCTCAAGGGAAGGAGAGAATATCATTCCCTGCTTTTCCCATACAACCTTTCGGCAAAGGCCGCGCACAGGCGGCGGGTGACGGGCCCCGGCCTGCCATTGCCCACCGCCTTGCCGTCCACCCGCGTCACCGGCAGAATATCGCTGTTGGTGCCGGTGATGAACAGTTCGGAAGCTTGCGCCATTTCATCGGCTGAAAAAGCTTTTTCCGAAATGCTGAGGCCCAGTCCGGCGGCAAGCTCCAGCGCCACCGCGCGGGTAATGCCGGGCAGGATGGCGGGAGTCAGGGGATGCGTGCGCAGCACATCGTCGATCACCGCGAACACATTGCTGTGCGACGCTTCGGTGACGACGCCCGCGCGCACCAGAACCGCCTCCTGCGCCCCGGCCTCCCGCGCCTGCTGGCTCGCCAGGACATTGGGCAGGAGATTCACCGATTTGATGTCGCACCGCCCCCAGCGGATATCGGGCGCGGTGATGACCGCCACGCCCTTTCCGCGCTCCTCCACCATGGACGCGAGGGCGCGGGCGCAGGCGAAAACGGTGCCGGGCGTGCCGGGCGGCGGGAAAGCGTGCGCGCGCGCCGCCGCGCCGCGCGTGATTTGCAGGTAGACATAAGCCTCGCCGCCCAGCAGGTTGTTGCGGGCCAGAAGCTCGCCCGAAACCTGCTCCATCTCCGCCATGCCCGGCCCGAAGGAAAGCCGCAGGCCCGACAGGCTGTTTTGCAGGCGCCGCGCATGGCGGGGCCATTCGAACAGCTTGCCGTTCACGGCGCGGGTGACTTCATACACCCCGTCGCCGAACAGGAAGCCCCGGTCGTTGGGGGAAATCCGCGCGCGGGACTCATCCACAAACGCGCCATTCAGGTAAACGAGGCCCATCGGATTCCCTGCCAAAAAGCGTCATCCCGGAAAGGCGAAGCCTTGTCCGGGACCTCATGCCCATAGGGGAGAAAGATCCTGAATAAAGCTCGCTTCGCTCGCTTTTTCAGGATGACGCGGTTTTCTCCTATTTTCCCACCGCCTTCAATTCATAAAGCTTCTCCAGCGCTTCCTTGGGCGTGAGCGCGTCGGGGTCCAGCGCCTGCAAGGCGGCTTCCAGCGCGGGCAGCGCGTTGCGCGCGGGGGCGGCAAGGGATTCGGCGGCAACGGGCGCGGCCGTCACGCCGCCCTCCTTCTTCTCGAAACCGGCCAGAAGCCGGGATGCGCGCTCAATGACCGGCGGCGGCAGGCCCGCGAGCTGCGCCACATGGATGCCGTAGGAGCGGTCGGCCACGCCGTCCGCGATTTCATGCAAAAAGACGATGCGGCCTTCCCATTCGCGCACCCTGGCGGTGGCGCAGTGGAGCGCGGGCAGGCTTTCCTTCAGCGCCGTCAGCTCGTGATAATGCGTGGCGAAAAGCGCCCGGCTCTTGCAGGCGTGATAAAGATATTCCACCACCGCCCAGGCGATGGACAGCCCGTCATAGGTGGCCGTGCCGCGCCCGATTTCATCCAGGATCACGAAGGCGCGTTCGCCCGCCTGGTTGAGAATGGCCGCCGTCTCCACCATTTCCACCATGAAGGTGGAGCGGCCCCGCGCCAAATCGTCCGAAGCGCCCACGCGGCTGAACAGCCGGTCCACCACGCCGATTTTGGCGCGCGCCGCCGGCACGAAGCTGCCCGCCTGCGCCAGCACCGCGATCAGCGCGTTCTGCCGCAGGAAGGTCGACTTGCCCGCCATGTTCGGACCCGTCACGAGCCAGAGACGCCGGTCCGGCCCCAGATCGCAGCCATTGGGCGTGAAGGGCGCGTCCAGGGCCGCCTCCACCACCGGGTGGCGGCCCTTGGCGATATCAAAATCAAGGCTGTCATCCACCACCGGACGCCGCCAGTCGCGGGCGGCCGCGAGATCGGCCAGGCCCGCGGCCACGTCGAACGCGGCAAGGCTTTCGATGGCCAGGCGAAGGCCCGCATCCCTTTCCTTCACGGCGCCGCACAACTCTTCGAAAAGCTGAAGCTCCAGCGCAAGGGCGCGTCCGTCGGCCTCCGACAGTTTGCGCTCAAGCTCCGAAAGCTCCACCGTGGAAAAGCGCACGCCGCTTTGCAGCGTCTGCCGGTGATGGAAGCTTTCGCCGTGCGGCGGGTTCAGCAGCCGGTCGGCCTGGGAAGGCGTGACCTCCACGTGATAGCCGATCACGTTGTTGTGGCGGATGCGCAGATTGGCGATTTTCGTCGCCGCCGCGTACCGGGCCTGAAGCCCGGCGATCAGGCGGCGGGAATCGTCGCGCAAGGTGACAAGCTCGTCGAGCGCCGGCGCGTAGCCGCGCGCGATGAAATTTCCGTCGCGCGCGAAAAGCGGCAATTCGGGCTTGAGCGCCTTTTTCAGCCGCGCGCAAAGGCCGGAGAACTCGCCAAGCCCCGCGCGCAGCGCTTCCATGTCGGCGTTTCGCGCCGGTCCCCGGTCCAGGAGGGCGGCAAGGGCCGCGCACGCCTCCAGCCCCGCCCGCACGGCGGCCAGGTCGCGCGGGCCGCCGCGCTTCAGCGCGAGCCGGGCCAGGGCGCGCGGCAGGTCCGGGCAGGCGCGCAGGGCTTCACGCAGTTTTTCCCGCAACGCCGCCTGCTCCACGAAAAACGCCACGCGATCCTGGCGGCGGCGGATTTCGCTTTCATCGCAAAGCGGCGCGCAAATCTGCTCGCACAGCAAGCGCGCGCCGGGACCCGTCAACGTGCGGTCGATGACGCCCACCAGGCTGCCCGGACGCCCGCCGGAAAGATTCTGCGTCAGCTCCAGATTGCGCCGCGTGGCGGCGTCGATGGCCATCACCCCCGCGCCGGCGTCCAGCCGGGGCGGAGCCAGCGGCACGGCCTGTTTTTGCGTCAGCGCCACGTAATCGACCAGTACGCCGAGCGCCGCCGCGCAAGGCGCCGGGAATCCGCCAAAACCGTCAAGGCTGGCCACGCCGTATTGCGCGAGCGCGTGTTTCGCGGCGTTGGCGGGATCGAAGCGCGCCGGGGGCAGAAGGGTCAGCCCGCTTTTCCGCGCCAAAAGAAGCTCCTTCCAGCCGTCTTTCGCGGCAAGATTTTCCGGCGCGACAAGCTCGCCCGGATCCAGCCGGGCCAAAAGCGCCGGGAGGGTCCGCGGCGTGACCGGCGCCACGCGCGGCGCGCCTTCGCACAAATCCACCCAGGCCAGGCCATGGCCGCCGCCGGCGGGGGCAAGCACCGCCAGGTAATTGCTCCGCCGCGCTTCCAGAAAGCCTTCCTCGGTCAGCGTGCCGGGGGTGATGATGCGCACCACCTCGCGTTCGATCAGCGCGCGGCCGCCGCGTTTTCTGGCGGAGGCCGGGTCTTCCATCTGCTCGGCAATCGCCACGCGGAAATTGGCGGCGATGAGCTTCGGCACATAGGCCTCATAGGCATGCGCCGGCACGCCGCACATGGGCACGTCCTCGCGCCGGGTCAGCGCCACGTCCAGCACCGGGGCGGCCTTCAGCGCGTCGTCGTGAAACAGCTCGTAAAAATCGCCGAGCCGGAAAAACAGGAGACAGCCGGGATGCGCGTCCTTCAGGCGCTTGTACTGCGCCATGACGGGCGTGAGCGTGGCGGGCATGCCAAGGGGAAGGGAAGGGCCGGACATGCGGGCAGAGTGCAGAGCGCGCACCCAAAAGAAAAGGGAAATAAAAAGGGTTAAAGGTAAACGCCTCCCGGCCGCCGGAAAGAGGTCGCCGAAAGAGGATGCAAGTAATTTGGCCTTTGGCGGGCGCCGCCCGCGGGATTAAAAAAGAACCCATGAGACCTGGCATTCGCGGCACTTACGAAAGATTCCGGCAGGCGGCCCGCCGCTTTATGGCGCGCGAGCCGGAGCGTCCCTGGAACGGGATTTTCAATCCGCAGGACTATTTTGAATCCCTGATGCGCAAATACGGGAATCCCGACCGTCTCCGCGAAGTCCGGCACGACCTTGCCCTCTTAAGAAAAAACAGTCCGCACCTGCATCTGGTATGGAACAGGCCGCAGGATCCGGGTGCGCCGGCCTTTCGTCCTTCGGAACTCCAGACAGGCACGTGCTTTTCGGCGGAGGGGAGTCAGCTTATCATTGCCGCCGCCAGTGAAGAGGAAGCCGAAATCCGCTTTTGCGGCGGCGTTCATCTTGCCCTGTGGGACCAGGCGGCAAGGGACGTCCGCAACGCCGGGACCGGCGCCGGGGGCCCCGCCGCCTTTCTGGCCCTTTGCCTGCGCGCGGGCTTTGCGCGGGCCGCAGCCATGGCGCTGGATACGGAGGCCTCAAATTACGAGGTGGCCCGCGAGCGCCTGCCGGCCATGCATTTCCTGCTCGACCAGATCGTCACCGGCGTCGAACGGCGCGCCCACGATACCGGGATTCCCCATCTTTGGCATGACCTGGAATCGCCTCTCGTGCCGAGGGCCGAAACCGCGTTCCGGGAGGCCGCGCGGAATGGCGAGGATTCCCCTTTTATTCACGACGAAACGGGCAGGATCGAAGCGCACCGCATCGTGACCGAACTCCGGCGCGAGGCGGTAAAGCACGAAGGGCTTGCCCGGCTTCCTGAACTTTTACCCGGCGCCCATGACCCGCTGAAGCTTCTGGACACATTCCTTCTTCCGAAAAGGGGCGTGGTGGAAGACTATGCCGCCTTGCTGCGGGAGATAACAAAGCGGCCGGGCGGCGGCGAACTGGTTGCGTCCGAGCTTGCGCTTCTTGGCCATGTCCTGGGGCATGTTCCAGACCCTGAGCCGCGCTTCGACAAACAGCCCCGGCCTGGGTCCGCCACCGGCGGCAGTAGCGCGCACATCGCCGCGCTCCCGTTACCTCGTGGCACTCCGCACACCCGCGTCGTTCCGCACAGAACCCCTTGCCGGATTGTGCCGATTGCGGCATTCCGCCGTTAGAACCTGTATTCACGAACAGCATAAAACCGGCAGGCAACGGCCGGCCCTGAAAACCACGGGCCGGGCAGGCCGGATTACTTCAACTCGACCTTGGCGCCGGCGGCTTCAAGCTGCTTCTTGAACTTCTCGGCGTCTTCCTTGGAGAGGCTTTCCTTCACGGTCTTGGGCGCGCCTTCCACCAGGTCCTTGGCTTCCTTGAGGCCAAGGCCGGTGATCGCGCGCACTTCCTTGATGACGTTGATCTTGTTCGCGCCGCCATCGGCGAGAACGAGGGTGAACTCGGTCTGCTCCTCGGCGGGCGCGCCCCCGGCCGCAGGGCCGCCTGCTGCCGCGGCCACGGCCACCGGCGCGGCGGCGGAAACGCCCCATTTCTCTTCCAGAAGCTTCGACAGTTCGGCGGCTTCCAGAACGGTGAGCGCCGACAGGTCCTCAACGATTTTCTCCAGTTTCGACATGATGCTTTCTCCTGTTTTCCTAAAAGTTGAACCAAATTGAGGGGCTAGGAACTAGGATCTAGGGGCTGGTTTTTCCACCCTAGCCCCTAGATCCTAGGTTCAATGGACAATCAAGGTAGGAAGGAAACATCAATAAAATCAATCATGCCCGCCCCCGCCTCCGCGAGGTCAGGCTCCGGCGGGCATCCCATTTGGTTCTGTTATAAAAAAATGGGACTCCCGCCTTCGCGGGAGTGATTGTCTTTATTGGATTGTCCATCTTGTATTTGTCCATTGGCCCTAGGATCTAGGGGCTGGTTTTTCCACCCTAGCTCCTAGCCCCTAGATCCTAGCTCCTCATCATCCTACCCCTCCTTCTCCGCCCTGGCCGACAGCACGCGGGCGATCTGCGCGCCGGGGGCCTGGAGGATCACGGCCAGGCGCGTGGCCGGCGTGACCAGCATGCCCACGATCCGGGCGCGCAACTCGTCCAGCGACGGCAGCGTGGCAAGCTTCGCGGTGGCGGCGGCGTCCAGCAGCGCGCCATTGAGGTTCGAGCCTTTCAGCTTCAGATTGCCGTTTCCCCTGGCGAATTCGGCCAGAACCCTGGAAATGCCCACCGGGTCTTGCGCCCAGGCAAGCGCCGTGGGGCCCTTGATGAAGGGAGTCAGATTCTCGAACGGCGTGTCCTTCACCGCGAGGCGGGTCAGCGTGTTCTTGGTGACCTTCAGCCCCGCTTCGGCCGCACGCACCTTGCCGCGCAGGCCCGTGACCTCGGCCACGGTCAGGCCCTGCATCTCAAGGGCCACCACGAAGCCCTGGCCTTCCAGCATCTTCCGGATGCCGGTCACGTTCTCCGTCTTGGCGAGGCGGTTTTTGTTCATCGCCGCTTCCTGCTTTGACATGGATCCCTCCATCTCTCAGGCCGAGCCGTCATCGCTGGGCCCGCTCGCGGGCCGGAGCAATCCAGGAATGTTTTCCCATGTTTCCCATGGCCATGCCGGATTGCGGATGACGGGCCTTCGGCCTCTCGCAATGACGCCCGGATTTTTCCGGACGCCGGACCTTGTTCCATTTTGTCGAGAAGAGAAAAACGGCCCACGCGCGCGCGCCGCGCTTTCGGCGTGAGGCTGTTGATCCCGCTCTGCGCTGGATATTAAGGGCTTTCTCTCCGTCATTCTTCCCTGCGCGCGCTTCGCGCCGCGCAAGTGCCGAATGACCGGGACATAAAGCCCGCCAGCGGTCATGGAACCGGGTATTCGTGGCGCGGTTTTAAGTTGCTGTGTTACCCAAAGTCAAGCAACAAAAACAGACACCCTTTATTAATTTTCCAACCCCTGATCCCTGGCCTCTGATTACTGACTCACCGAGCCCAGCTCGACCCGCACGCCGGGACCCATGGTGGAGGAGAGGCTGATCTTCTGGACAAACACGCCCTTGCTGGCGGCCGGCCTGGCCTTTTGAAGCGCGGCCATGAAGGCGCGGATGTTTTCGCAAAGCTGCGGCCCGGTGAAGCTGGCCTTGCCCACGCCGGCATGGATGAGGCCCGCCTTTTCCACGCGGAATTCGATGGAGCCCGCCTTGGCGGCCTTCACCGCCTCGGCCACGTTGGGGGTGACGGTGCCCAGCTTGGGATTGGGCATCAGGCCGCGGGGGCCCAGCACCTTGCCGAGCTTGCCCACCACCACCATGCAGTCGGGCGCGGCGATGACGCGGTCGAAATCCGTCGCGCCCGCGCCGATCTTCCCGGCCAGGTCTTCCGCGCCGACAATGTCCGCGCCGGCGGCCTTCGCGGCTTCGGCCTTGTCGCCTTTTGCAAACACCGCCACGCGCACCGCCTTGCCGGTGCCGTGGGGCATCTGCACCATGCCGCGCACGTTCTGGTCGTTCTGCCGGGGGTCGACGCCGAGATTCACGGCGATTTCCACCGTCTCGTCGAACTTCGCGTTGGCGGCGGCCTTGACCGTCTGGACGGCTTCATCCAGCGGCAAGGCCTGCTTCGGGGCGGAGGCCGCCAGTTTTTTCATTCTTTTTCCGGGCATCTCACTTCTCCGCCACGGTGACGCCCATGGATTTCGCCGTGCCGATCACCTGTTGCATGGCGGCCTCGACGGTGGCGCAGTTCAGGTCGGGCATCTTGGTTTCCGCGATGTCCTTCACCTGGTCCAGGGTGATGCTGCCCACGGTATTGAGGCCGGTGGTGGCGGTTCCCTTGCCGATCTTCGCGGCCTTCATGATGAAATAGCTGTTGGGCGGCGTTTTGGTGACGAAGGTGAAGCTGCGGTCGGAGAAGGCGGTGATGACCACCGGAATGGGCATGCCCTTTTCCATGCCCTGCGTGCGCGCGTTGAACTGCTTGCAGAACTCCATGATGTTGAGGCCCTTCTGGCCGAGCGCGGGCCCGATGGGCGGCGAGGGATTGGCCCCGCCGGCCGGCACCTGCAGCTTGATGAAGCCGATCATTTCCTTTGGCATGGCGCTTCGCTCCAGAGATCAGAGGTCAGAAATCAGAGGTCAGAAACAAGAAGCCGGGAACCCTGGCCTCCGAAGATTTTCTTCTGACCTCTGACCTCTGATTTCTGACCTCTGATAGCGCAGTTCTAGCGGAAACACGCCAGGGGCCGCAAGCGCTTAATTGAGGGTATTTATTGAGGGTATTTCCCGCTCAAACAAAAGCGGTCATGCCCGCGGCCCGTCTTCGCTAAAGCGACGCCGGGCCATTTTGCAAACGCGCCCTGCGAAGCCGAAGGCGTAGCAGGGCGACGGGCATCCACGCTGAAAATTCTTTTGTTTATCGCCGGATTGAAAGCGATTCAGCGGCAAAAAACCGCCCCATTTTTCCGCTGCTTTCCCTTTCGGAAAAACGCGGCACGATTAGCGCGGCCCGTAGCCACCGCGGTAGGGCTGCCGCCCATAACCCCAACTTCCGTAGGGCTGCCTGTAGCTACCGCTGCGATGCCCGCGACCACTACCGCGGCCTACGCCAATTCGAACGCCCTTGACTTTGATGCAGAAAGGCCCAGCTTGCCAACCGTTGCAGACTCTCCTCCTAACTTGAACCCAGCGACCTTCCTTGCAGGCGCCACGTTTGCAGACGCGGGTGGGTTTTTGCGTGTAAGACTCGGAATGCCTGTATGGCGTCTCCAAAAAAGTCACGCCCACATTGCAACGTGCGTATTTCTTGCCATCCCAGAATGCCGCATTTCTGCGGGTCACGGGCGGCGGTAGATTATTAAGCACTGCCGGCTCAAGCTCGAACCCGGCGCACTGTTTGGCATCGGCATTTGTCCGACGAGCGTCTCTTCGGTAACGATCCCGGTTCGGAGACATGTTTGAAGTCCCAAAGGTCACATAAACACGATTCCCGTCTTTGTCCTTCGCCGGAAGCCAGAACCGTCTTTCTTTTTCCGATCTTAGGTGCAAATATTTTTTTCCATCCTTATAGCGCCTGACAATATAGGCACCCTCAACAGGACAGGTATCCCTGACTCTCAGGACTTCCCCTCTCTCTCTGGGTGCCGAATTGTGCTCCCGCCTGTCGGCACAAGGCGGACAGTGTTCCGAAAGCGGCAAGGTTTCTTCCGGCATGCCACCGGCTTTTGCCGCAGTGAGGCCCGCGCCGGTAGCGACGAAGGCAGCCGTAAGACCAGTCGTCAGCGTTTTTCTTAAAGTGCCCATAATTTAATCCCCTAAAATCATTGAAAATCCATAGATGCCCGATCAATAGACTTTTCCAACCATAACCACCCCAAACTTACGGAAGGGAGGGTAATTTTTCCCTCCCGTCCGGTCAGGCGCCTCGCATTAAAACCCGAAGCAATCCCAACAGTCATCACCCCAACCGCCATCGTCCCAGACCCAATCGTCATACCAGTCCCAGCCAAACAAGTCGATGTCGAAGCCGACGAACCAGAACCACCAATCATCATCATCTGGCGGCAGAGTGGGCGGCGGGATCAGCACGCAATTGTTGGTGCGCGTCACCTGATCATGGCACACGCACTGATAATGTATGCCGTCCGTGCAGATTTCGTGGCAGATGCGCACGGTGTGCACCGCGATCGAGCCGTGATAGCCCGCCGGGCAGGCCTCGTAGGTCGTGCCGAGGTCGGTGTAGGGCGGGCAGTGAGCCCTGCAGGTGTCGCTCTCCACCGTTTCCTCGACATGGCAGTCGCAGGTCACGTTGCCGCAGCCGTCGTCGTTCAGCACGCAGATTTTCTTCTTGCGGATCACGATCTTGCCGGTCTGGCCCGGTGGGCACGACTTTTCATAGGTGCCAAGATCGGTTTCCGGCGGGCAGGTGTCGCAGGTGTCGCCGATGATCTTCTCCACCGTCGTGCAGTCGCAGCTCCCGCCGGTCTGGCCGCCCACGGGCTTGCGGCCGAAGCAGTATTTGGTCACCTCAACCGTGATCTTGCCGGTCTGGCCGGAGGGGCAGGCGCGATCTTCAATCGTCACGGTCTTGGGCGGACACACTTCGCCGCAGGTGTTGCTGATGACTTCGGTGGCGGTGGTGCCGTCGCACTGCTTGATGACCGCCTTGACAACCTTGCCGTCGGCGCCGTTCGGACAGGCCTCGACGATAATGTCGCGGGTCTCGCCGAAGCAGGTGGGGCTGGTGTGCGCCCAGTCATTGTTCACGCATTGCATGTGGAAGCCCACGAAATGCTCGTGAACGCCGCTGCTCCCGGACTTGGCGGAACGGCCATAGGAGGAACGGTTCTCGCCTTCCGTCCCATTGCCTTCCGCCGTGGTCAGGTTGATGTTACCGCCCCCGCCGGCGCCGAAATTGAACGGACCGCCGGAATGGCTGGCGCCGGGGCTGACCATGCCCGTGCAGGTGAATTTGGCCACATAGGCCTCGCCCGCATGCGCGCCGCTGGGCTGTTTGGCGCCGATATCGTCGCGCTGGATAGGCAGGCGGGAAATGGGATAGCCGGCTTTCTCGCCATAACCATGCACATAGGTGAAGGTGCCGCCGGCATTGGGCTTGGCGATGAGCCTGCTGTTGTCGTTGGGATCCACCAGGCCTTCAAAATTCCAGCCGCTGGAGCAGGCGGCGACCGGATCGGGAATATCGCTGACGTCCAGGGCGCGCGGCGTGCAGCATTCGGCGATGTTCACGCCCGGCGTACCGGCATTCAGGAAGGCTTCCCATTCGGTGGCGCTATTGAAGGGAATGAAAAGGGGACCGCTGGTGCCACGCGCATCGACATAGGCGCAGGCGCCATGCACCCAAATGGGCGTGCCGCTGAGCGTGATGTCGGTATCCAGGCGCGCTGAGTTGTAGCCCTGGTTCAGCAGATCATTGTCGCTGTCGCCGAAGGGACATTGCGCAAATCCGGCCAGCGGCTTGTCGAGCGCGCAGGTCTGCGAGGGAGGGGGTGTTGCTTCAGCCGTGGATGCGTAACAGAAGACGGCAAGAAAAAGCCCAAGGGCGAAAATACGGCGCATCTTTATATTCCTATTTCGAAATGAATGAAATATTCCCGCCTCTTTTCGAAGGCGCAACCATCCGGTGTGCAAATCTATGTTTACGGATTTTTAATCACAACAAAAAAATTGCTTTCATCCAAAATATTTTTCGCGCGGCGGCGTTAACCATGATTTTTGCGCGAGGCGCAAAATTTCTTCATGAATAAGGCGCGGGTGAAAAAAGTCCGGGCCTTTGGAAATTGTTGTTGCAAGTATTTGCGTCATTTAAAAAGCCCATATGATTAGGACCGCTTTTCGCCAGACTGCACGGGCTTTTGACAAAGCTGCACAGGCTCTTGACCGGACTGTGCGGATTGCTCGCTGGACGGGGCGGGCTTTTCGTGGGACTGCAAATGCTACCATAACCGCGCTAGCGGTCCTGTGGTGGATAAACGACGACACGCAGAAACAAAGACCGCTGCCCAGCGGTCCTTCTTCCGGATTCGACAGGGCAAGCCGGGAGTTATGCGAGCGCCGCCCGCGCGAGGAAACGGCGGCCTATATCCGTAATCGTTTTTTCAAAATACTTTATCCGAAGAATAAATTTAATCGTTATGAACATTTCGATCAAAAGATTTTGGAGCCGATTTGCGCAATTTCAGGACGTTTTGGCCGCGACGCGCTTCATGCCCTGGCGGTTATTTTGCAGGAATCCGGCGGCAGGCGTAGAATTTGCAACCCGAAAAGCAGCGCCTGCGGCCCGCTTCAATACATCACCAGCACCTACATTCTGGCCATCCGCCGGAACGCCGCCAATCTGGGCCGCGATTTTCCGGAATTCGCGCAAGGCGCGCGGGACTTGCTGAACGCCGTAGGCGGCATGGACGACGCAAGAAGAAAATTTTGGAGAATGAGGGGGATTTTCCGCACGAAAAAGGATGCATTGGCCAAACTGGAAAAGAAACACGCATCGGCCCTGAAAGCCGTTGCCGGAGCAGAAGCCGCGGTGAAAAAAGCCCAGGCTGAAGCCAAATCCGCCCGCAAAAAGAAAAAAGAAGCTGAAGTCAAAAAGGCTGAAGCAGAGCTAAAAGAAAAGCAAACGGCGTATGACAATCTCAAGAGCAGGCACAAAACCGCTCTCGACGCCATTGCCGCCGCCAGACAGGACAAGAAGGGAGCTGAAGCCGCCAAAAATGTAGCGCACCGCCATTTCAGGAACTTGCTTTTTCACTTCAGGCAGGATATCCGCGAGAAACCGCGCCTGACGACCTGGATGCAAATCTATGACGCGCTGAAAAAAGGCAACATTGATTACATAACCCATTTCGCGGGGCCAAGGGGTGGGAAAGATTTGAGGGCGCTGGCGCTCAGTGAAAAGAGAGCCGGCATTGCCCTGCCCGCGAACGGACCCCTGCCGAAAGGGTGGTATCTCAACCGGAAAAAGAAATACGCCACGCCCCCGAAAAAAAAGAGGAAATTCTTTCCGGCCATGCGCCGCGACTGGCGCGGGCAGAGCCGAGCCAATCCTTCCATTTTCAAGGCAAGAACAACGCTGACAATAAAGCCAAAAAACGGCAACGGAAAACCAAGAACAGTTGCCGTCAGCGTGCCGCGCAGCGCAAGCCAGGTTATCAAGCGGCTCAACGCCCCCATCGACCGTGCCCACCAGGGCATGCGGGGTTATTTTCTCTCAAGCACGGCCGTGCGGCATGACCCGAAACCGGGCGCGGCGCCTTCAGCCGCGCCGGGACCGGGATGAATCATCCCCCGGCTTCCTACAGCTTCTCCACCTGGGTATATTCCAGATCGACCGGGGTGGCGCGGCCGAAGATCGACACCGACACCTTGAGGCGGGCCTTTTCCTCGTCCACCTCCTCCACGGTGCCGTTGAAAGAGGCGAAGGGCCCGTCGGCCACGCGGACCTGCTCGCCCAGCTCGAAGGTGACGGAGGGCTTGGGATGGGCGATGCCTTCCTCCATGCGGGTCATCATGCGCTGGGCCTCGGCCTCGCTCATCGGCACGGGGCGCGCCCCGCCGCCCAGGAAACCCGTCACCTTGGGCGTGTTCTTGACCAGATGCCAGGTGTCGTCGGTCAGCGCCATTTTCACCAGCACGTAGCCGGGAAAGAACTTGCGCTCGGCGTTCACCTTGCGCCCGCGCGTGACCTCCACCACCTCCTCGGTCGGCACCATGATGTCGGCGAAGGCCTCGCCGAGGCCTTTCTGCGCGGCCTTCTCGCGGATGGCGGCGGCGACCTTTTTCTCGAAACCCGAATAGACATGCACCACATACCAGCGGGGCGCGGGCAGATCGTCCTTGGCGGCTTCACTCATGACTTGATCCCTGATTCAAAACGTTATCAAAGGCGGATGTTGATGATCACGCGCATGACCTGCGCCAGCACGCTGTCGACCAGAAGAAAAAACAGGGCCATCACCGTGGTCAGCACCACCACCATCACCGAGGTGACCAGGGTTTCCTTGCGCGTGGGCCAGGTGACCTTGCCGGTTTCCTTGCGCACGCCGGAGAAGAACTCGACGACCTTGTTCATGCAAAACCCCTGGGTTCGTGGGTGCGAGGGTTCGGGGATACGCGGGTTCGCGGACGGAAATTTTCTCCCCCGGACCCTCGCGCCCCCGTACCCCCGAACCC
>JANQEX010000115.1 GCA_028278105.1 Alphaproteobacteria bacterium
GCCGGAATCCAGCAACCGCCGAAGGCGGTTGCATGAAGCCTCCGGCTTCATGCTGGACCCCGGCTGGAGCCTGCCCCTGCGGAGGCAGGGGCCGGGGTGAGAAGTTGTTTTTTCGAATAAAAAACCTGCTTAATTGAGTCCAGACCCTAAGAAAAAGAACCATAAGAAAAAGCACAGTCGTTTCCGGCCCGCTTCCGCCGCCTGAAATGATGAAAGAGTATGAAAATATTGTGCCGGGTGCGGCAAAGACCATTTTTCTTATGGCAGAAAACAACCAAAAACACCGCATGGAAATGGAACTGCGGCAAGCAAAGCTTGTCAAAGCTTACAATCTTCGTAGCCAGTGGTTTGCCCTTTTTGTCGCCATAATCGCGCTTGGGGCTTCCATGTTTGCCATGTCGCGCGGCATGGAAACGGCGGCTTCCCTTGTCGGTGGCGCTTCAATTGCAGGCATTATTCTTGCTTTCCTTCACAAGCATGCAAAACGGAAAAGCTGACCCTTGTCATTCTACCGTCACGCTTTTGGCGAGGTTGCGGGGCTGGTCCACATCGGTTCCCTTGGCGAGGGCCGTTTCATACGCCAGCACCTGCAAGGGCACCACGCAAACCAGCGGTGCGGCGAAGGGGTCTATCTCCGGCAGGGCCAGTTGCCAGAAGGGCGGCGGATCCAGGGAGGATGCGCCTTTTTCGTCGGTCACCACCAGAACTTTCGCGCCACGCGCCATCACCTCCTGAATGTTGGAAGCGGTTTTTTCAAACAGCGCGTCATGCGGCGCCACCACCACCACCGGCATATCCTCGTCGATGAGGGCGATGGGGCCATGCTTCAACTCGCCCGCCGCATAGCCTTCGGCATGGATGTAGGAAATTTCCTTCAGCTTCAAGGCGCCTTCCAGCGCAATGGGATAATACAATCCCCGGCCCAGATAAAGCATGTCGCGCGCCTCGGCCAGAATTTGCGCGGCTTCTCTAATGGACGCGGATTTTTGCAGGACGGCATTGATATGGCCGGGGACCGCGCGCAGGGCCTGCGTCAGCGCATCCAGCCTTGTTTCGTCCACGGCTCCCCTGGTCCGCGCGCAATCCAGCGCAAGGCAGGCCAGCACGGCAAGCTGCGCCGTGAACGCCTTGGTGGAGGCCACGCCGATTTCCGGCCCCGCGTGGGTTTGCAGAACCCCGTCCGCCGCGCGGGCGATGGAACTGCCCGGCACATTGACAACGGCCAGCGTTTTCTGTCCGCGCTCCCCGGCAAAGCGCAATGCCGCCAACGTGTCGGCCGTCTCGCCCGATTGCGAGATGACCATCAGCGCGCCCTTATCATGCAGAGGCGGGCTGCGATAGCGGTATTCGGAAGCGATGTCCACCTCCACCGGCAGGCCCGCCACCTGCTCGAACCAGTATTTGGCGGTTTTGGCCGCATAATAGGCCGTGCCGCAGGCGACAATGCTGATTTTTTGAATCGCGTTCCACTTGAAAGGCAGGTCCGGCAGGGCGACGCGGCCTGTTTCCGGGTCGATCAGGCTGGCCAGCGTGTCCCCCACCACGCCGGGCTGCTCGAAAATTTCCTTCAGCATGAAATGGCGGTAGCCCGCCTTGCCGATCATCGCGCCGGAAAGGGCGGTTTGCTGCGCCTCGCGCGAGACGATGTTGTTGCCGGCATCGTGAAAAACCGCGCCGTCCGCCGTCAGTTCGGCCCAGTCGCCTTCCTCAAGATAGGTGACGCGGCTGGTAAGCGGCGCGAGCGCTAGCGCGTCCGAGCCGAGATACATCTCTCCCTCGCCATGGCCCACGGCCAGCGGGCTGCCGCGCCGCGCGCCGATCACCAGGCCTTCATGCCCGGCAAAGATCATCGCCAGGGCAAAGGCTCCCTCAAGGCGGGGCAGGGCCTTGGCCGCGGCTTCGGCGGGCGATGCGCCTTCGCGCAGATAGACGCTCAGAAGATGCGCCACCGTCTCGGTATCGGTTTCGCTCTGGAAGACGCAGCCTTTTTGCTCCAACTCGCGGCGCAGTTCCTTGTAATTCTCGATAATGCCGTTATGCACCACCGCGACCTGGCCGGTCGCGTGCGGATGGGCGTTGGCCTCGTTCGGCTTGCCATGCGTGGCCCAGCGGGTATGGCCGATGCCGGTGACGCCGGGCAAGGGCTCTTCGCGCAAGCGGTCCTCCAGCGCCCGGATCTTGCCGCGCGCCCGGCGGCGGGCGATTTTGCCGCCCTCCAGCGTGGCCAGGCCCGCGCTGTCGTAGCCGCGGTATTCCAGCCGCCGCAGCCCTTCCAGCAAGAGCCCGGCCGCGGGCCGCTTCGCAATCACGCCGACAATGCCGCACATGTTCAGACCTTAAGAAAAAGCAATCCCCCAAGTCTGGAGCCAGCCAACCACGTTTGAGAAACAGGCGTCCCCGCGAAAGCGGGGACCCAGTTGTTGTTAATAAAACTGGATTCCCGCTTGCGCGGGAATGCCTGAATGGGGATGGCTTCCATGAATTAGGTCTGCGATCTTGCCAGATATCAACAATTGAATAGAAATTTAGCTACCCACATTCTTTGACATTTTCTTTCAGTTTACTTTATTTTGCGCGCGCTGCTTTTCGCGCCACCGCCGGGCCCAGTCCGGCTTGATTTCCTGACGCGCGCGCGCCACGGAAAGCGCCTGCGGCGGCACGGATTCCGTGACCACGCTGCCGGCGGCGATGACCGCTCCCTCGCCGATTTCCAGCGGCGCCACCAGGGAGGCGTTCGAGCCCACGAAGACCTCCGCCCCAATCCCGGTGCGGTGCTTCAGGACCCCGTCGTAATTGCAGCAGATGACGCCCGCGCCGATATTGCTGCGCGCGCCCACATGGGCATCGCCAATATAGCTGAGATGATTGATTTTCGCGCCCGCGTTTATATCGGCTTTTTTCACTTCAACAAAATTGCCGACATGCGCGCCCGCGCCCACCCGCGTGCCGGGGCGGAGCCGCGCGAAAGGCCCGATCCGCGCGCCGCTTTCCACCCGCACGCCTTCCAGATGCGAGAAAGGCAGGATGTCCACGCCGCTTTCCACCTCCACCTCCACGCCGAACATAACATGAGGCCCCACGGTCACGTCGCGCGCGAGGCGGGTGTCGGCTGAAAAATAGACGGTATCGGGATCGGCCAGCGTCACGCCGTTTTCCATGGCGGCAAGGCGCAAGCGGCGCTGCATGGCCTTTTCGGCCACGGCAAGGTCCGCGCGGCTGTTGACGCCAAAAGCCTCCTCCGCCTCGGCGCAACGCACGCTGCCGCAGGAAAGGCCTTCCTTGCGGGCAAGGGCCACCGTGTCGGTCAGGTAAAACTCGCCCTTGGCGTTATGGGGCTTTACCTGATCCAGAAGCCGCCACAGCACGGACGAGTCAAACGCCATGACGCCCGCATTGCACAGGACGCCGCGCCGCTCGGCCGCGCTGGCGTCGGCGTATTCGATAATGTGTTCGGCCATGCCCTCGTCATTCAGGAACACGCGGCCATATTGATTGGGCTCCATGCTTTCAAACACCAGCAGGCTGACGGGCGCGCGCTGCCCCACGAGGGCCGACAGGGTTTCCGGCCGCAACAGCGGCGTGTCGCCATATACGACAAGGATGCGTCCTCCGAAATCTTTCAGCGCCGCGCGCGCCATCATCACGGCATGGGCGGTGCCCTTGCGTTCCTTCTGGATCACCGCGCCATGAGGTTCAAGCGCGGCTCCGGCATCTTCCGCCCCTTCCGCCAGAACGCCGATGATGCGCGCGGGCTCCAGCGATTCACACAACCGCCGCACATGGGTGATCATGGGAAAACCCGCCAGGTTGTGCAGCGCCTTGGCCTTGCCGGAGCGCATGCGCGTGCCCTCTCCGGCGGCAAGGATGATGCAGGCAAGGGATGGTGAAACCGTCTTTGTCATGACACGAATTAGTGCCATATTCCTCGCGCGAGAGGGAGTCTTTTTCATGGCCGTTTCAGGAGGATTGCGCCAGCCGGAGGCCATTTTGCTCGATCTGGACGGTACGCTGATCGACAGCGCCCCCGACATGCATGAAGCCGCCCGCCGCCTGCTGGAGCAGGAAGGGCTTCCGCCCATCGGACTCGATGCGCTGAAGCGCTGCATCGGCGATGGCATGGCGGCGCTTCTGCAGCGCGTTTTCGCCGAAGCCGGAAAGAATCTGGATGCGGCCGAAGCCGTCCGCGTCCGCGAAACCTATCTTGATATCTATGCCGCCATTCCCGCCAGCCCCGATTGCGTCTATCCCGGCGTACGCGAGTTTTTGCAAAAGCAAAAGGCGGCCGGCGTAAAGCTTGGCGTCTGCACCAATAAAATCGAAACCGCCGCCCGGCGCGTCCTGCGACAGACCGGGCTTGCGCCGCTGCTGGGCGTGGTGGTTGGCGGCGACACGGCAAGCGATAAAAAACCCTCGCCCCTTCCACTGTTGCATGCGCTGGCCTCCTTGCAGGCACAAGGTGAAAATTCGGTTATGATTGGCGATCACATTAACGATGTCCTGGCCGCGCGCGCGGCACGCATGCACGTTATTGGTGTAACGTACGGCTACACAGAGGAATGGGCTGGGCCCGCGCAACCCCATGCCTTCGCGGCTTCCATGGCCGAATGCGGGAAAGCTGTCGATGCGCTCTTTGCTGCATCGCAGCAAAATAATTTCGCCTGATGATGAAATCCGGTTCGTAAAAAACACGGGCCTGTTTACGAAACCCATTAAAATGCCATTGATAATATTTTGCTAGCATCCCCCGGTTATGGTTCATCAGTTTCATTTCCCGGCAAATGAATCCCGCCGGGAAAACATAGCCGATCTTGCCCGCGTCATGCTTCCCATGGTGGAGCAGAGCGGCGCGCGCGACCGTTTCCGTGACCTTTGCTTGTTGCTTCTGATGATGGCGCTCAGCGCCTTTTTCGCATGGTCGGCGGCGCAATATCTCCGTCCCTTAAGCTATGCCGAAGAGCGAAATCTTCGCGTCCTTCTGGAATATACCGCCCAGCAAAAGGCCATCTCCACGGAAGAGGCCACGCGCCAGTTGCTTGATTACTTCTACGCCAAGCGCCTCTCCGATCTTCGCGCCAGCCAATGGAACGAAGCGATACGGCTACTTGTTGCCGAATAGCCAGCCGCTTTTCCTTCCTTTACCATACCAGCGCCACAAGATCGCCGTCTGCAAGGGCACGGCCAGAAGCGAGAATGCACAGGAAATCAGCTTCGCGTGCGCCTTAAAAATTTATCATAGCTGATGATATTGCTGGCCACCTGTTCCAGCATCTGGGCGTTGCGCGCGTCTTCGCCT
>JANQEX010000029.1 GCA_028278105.1 Alphaproteobacteria bacterium
GGCAGAAATCCGCGCGCCGCGTCACGGTTCCCTCATGAGGCAAAAGCCCGGCGCAGGCCCGCAGCAGCGACGTCTTGCCGCTGCCGTTCGGCCCGCGCAACGCCATGGTTTCCCCTGCCTTCAGGGAAAAGCTGAGCGGAGCGAACAACACGCGCCCGTTCCGGCGGCAGGTGAGGTGGGAAGCTTCAAGCAAGGGTATCAGGGTGTTGGGGTATTAGGGTGGATTGAGTCCCGGAGCAAAAGCCTTACACCCGAATTCCCTAAAACCCCAATACCCTATCCTATTTCTACGCCGCCCTTGCCTTCAAGAGGCCCAGTCTCTCCAGCACCTCCTCCACCTGCTTCCTGGTGGCGGGCTGGCAGGGCGCGAGGGGCAGGCGCACCTCCTCGCTGCAAAGGCCCAAAAGGTGCAAGGCGTATTTGACGGGTCCGGGACTGGGCTCGACGAACAGAACGCGGTTCAGCGGGTCGAGCCGGTCGGCAAGCTGCCGGAAGGCTGGACGGTCGCCGGCATCCCAGGCCTTGTGAAGACGGGCATACAGGGACGGGACCACGTTGCTGGCGACCGAAATGCGTCCCACGCCGCCCGCGGCCAGGAAAGCGGCGGCCGAATCATCATTGCCTGAAAGCTGGATGAAATCCGGCCCGCATTCCGTGCGGGTGCGTTGCGCGCGCGCCACATCGCCGGTGGCGTCCTTCACGCCGATCACGCGGGGTAACTGTGACAGCCGTTGCATCAGCGGCGGTAAAATATCGACACCGCAGCGGCCGGGGATGTTATATAGCACCAGCGGAATCCCGGTCGAGTCGTGGATGGCCTTGAAATGCTGATACAACCCCTCCTGCGATGGCTTGTTGTAATAGGGCGAAACCAGAAGCGCCGCGTCGGCCCCCTTGGCCTCGGCGTAGCGGGTGCGCTCGATGGCGGTGCGCGTGTCGTTCGATCCCGTGCCGAAGATCACCGGCACGCGCCCGCCGGCCCCGCGCAGCGACAGGTCGAACAGCCGGTCTTCCTCCTCGAAAGTCAGGGTGGGGGACTCGCCGGTCGTGCCGCAGATCACGAGGCCGTCCGAGCCTTCCCTTATCTGCCAGTCCACCAGTTTCTCGAAGGCCTTGAAATCCACCTCGCCGCCGCGCATGGGGGTGACAAGGGCGGTGATCGATCCGGCAATGGGGCGCATGGGAATCCTCTTCGGGCTGGTCCGCGCAGGCTACCGCAATCCGGGTCCCCGCGCCAGAGGGAAGGGAGGGGCTCTTCTCCCCCTGGAGGCGAGGCGGGGGTGTCTGGCAGGGTCTCAAGGGGCGCGAGGGACATGAGGGTCTTTTCTGTTGACCCCATGGATCCTTCCGGCCCTTTCAACCCTAAGGCGGGCAAGGGGAAAGGAAATTTTTTCGCTTTTCGTCCGGCAAACATCTTTTCGTTGCTCCTCGCCTGTTTTCTGTTGACGGCCCCGCCCGCGGGGGCCGCGCAATACCTGTCGCAGCGCGATGCCGGGCTTTACCGCCGCGCCTTCGATCTCGCGGAGGAAAAAAAGTTCCAGCCGGCGCTGTCCTTGGCGGCGCAGGCGCGGGACCCCACGCTGCGCGAGGTGCTGGAGGCCCTTTACCTGGGCAGCGACGAAAGCGATGCCGGGTTCGCGGCCGCGCGCCGCTTTATCGAAACCCATCCGGCCTGGCCGGATTCCTTCCTGAAGCCCATCGCCGTCCGGGCCGAGCGCGGCATGGATCCCGACATGCCGCCGCGGGAGGTGCTGGCCTTTTTCCGCCGCCGCCCGCCGCGGACCGGCGACGGCCTCAACCGCCTGATCGCGGCTTACCGCGCCCTGGGACGGGACGGCGAGGCGCGCGATGAAATCCGCCGTGCCTGGCGCGGCCGCAACATGGGCAAAAAGGAGGAAAGGAATTTCCTCGCCGCCCATGGCGGCGTCATCACCCCGGCCGACACCATCGCCCGCATCGACCGCCTGTTATGGGAAGGCCGGCGCGGCCCCGCCCGCCGCCTGCTCAAGCGCGTTCCGGCGGATTACCGCAAGCTGGTCCGGGCGCGCCTCGCCCTCGCCTCCGGCTCGAAATCGAAAAAAACAAGGCGCCGGGTGGCCGCCGTGCCGCGCAAATACCGCAACGCGCCGGGCCTGGTCCATGACCGCATCCGCGCGGCCTTCAAGGATGGCAACATCGAAAAAGCCGCGCGGCTCATCGAAAGCACCCGCGCGCCCGCGTCGGGCAGGGAAAGGTGGTGGAAATTGCGCCACCGCGCCGCGCGCGCGCTTCTGGAAAAAGGGGCCGTCCGCCGGGCCTATAATCTCGCGCGGCGGCACAATCTGGATTCCGGCGTGGCCTGGGCCGAGGCCGAATTCCTCGGCGGCTGGATCGCGCTGCGTTATCTGCATGATCCCGCCGCCGCCGCGCGGCATTTTGAAAATATTTATGAAGGCGCGCGCAGCCCCATTACCCTGGCGCGCGCCGCCTACTGGATCGCGCGGGCGAAGGAAGCCGCCCGGAACGGTCCCGCCGCGCGGCAATGGTACGGTCGCGCGCTGGTGTTCGGCACCACCTATTACGGCCAGCTCGCCGCCGCCCGGCTTTACCGCGAAAGCCGCATCTCGGTGCCCGCGCCGCCCATCACCCCGGCCGCGCGGACGCGCTTCGAAAGCTCGGCCGACGCCGCGCGCATCGTGCAACTGGACCAGGCCGGGCAACATGACCTGTCGCAAGCCTTCGCCCTCGCGCTGGCGCGGGCGCTCAGCCGCGAGCAGGATTTCCGGCTGCTGTGCAATCTCGCCATCAGCCTCAACCGGGGCACGATGGCGGTGCGCGTCGCCAAGGAAGCGGCCAGGAAGCAGATCCTTCTGCCGGGCGAGGGCTATCCGCTTCTGGAGATGCCGCCCGGCATCGCGCCGGCGCGGACGGCCCTGCTGCACGCCCTGATCCGGCAGGAAAGCGAGTTCGATCCCAGGGCCGTCTCGCGCTCCGACGCGCGCGGGCTGATGCAGATGCTGCCGTCCACCGCCCGCCATGTGGCGCGGAAAAACGGCTTTGCCGACAAAAAACCCGACCTGTTCGATCCCGTCACCTCCATCCGCTATGGCGCGGCCTATGTGGAGGAGTTGAAGGGCGATTTCGGCGGCTATCTGCCCTATGTCATCGCCGCCTACAATGCCGGACCCGCGAATGTACGGAAATGGATCATGCGGCTTGGCGACCCGGCTTCGGGAAGCGTGGACGTGGTGGACTGGATCGAAAGCATCCCCTTCGCCGAGACGCGCAATTATGTGCAGCGCGTGCTGGAGGGCTTGCAAATCTACCGCGCGCGGCTCGCCGGCGGTTCGACGATGCTGGCGCTGGCCGATGACCTGAAACTGCCCTGAGGAAGCGGGAAGTGAAGGGTAATACAGTGAAAAGTGAAGGGTGAAGAGTGAAAAGAAAAGCCGTGTCATCCTGGAAAACGCGCGAAGCGCGTTTATCCAGGATCTCTTCCCCATAATGGCCTGAGATTCCGGATAAGGGCTCGCCTTCGCTCGCCCTTTCCGGAATGACGGCTCCGGGCAGGCCAGCGGCCTTTTCCCTCTTCACTTTTCACTGTATTACCCTTCACTTCCCCCTCCCCACTTTCCACTTTTTCTTTATCCCGGACCCTGTTAGCCTGAACCGCGCCGTTTCCTTCAGGAGAGCTTCCGATGCCCCTTCTTGCCTGGTGCATAACCGGAATTCTGACCCTGGCCGCCGCCGCTTTCGTGGGCGGGGCGCTGATGTGGCTGAAGAACCTGCGCGGGCAGCTCGCCCTTTCGGTGCGCGATACCCTGTCGCGGCAGATCAACCACGGCCAGAAGGTGGAAGAGGCCCTGAACCATCTTCAGCGCAACCAGAGGCAGATGGAGGCGCAGCTTCGCACCCTGTCCGAGGCGCAGGCCCGCGCCCGGACCGACATCAACGTGCTGCGCGAGCGGCTGGGCGGGCGCGACCCGGCTTCCGAAACCGGCGCCGGCCACGGCCGGGTGCTGCATTAGGCCGCGCCGCCTTCCGCCGCCTGTTACCGAAAATTAAGCCTTTTCCCACTAGGGTCTGGAGGCTAGAGGCTGGAGACTGGAAAAACCGGGCAAGGCGGGAATGGGTTCCCAAACCTGGCTAGCCTCTAGACCCTAGCCTCTAGACCCTCATGAAAGACAATCCGTTTCCTCCTTCCGCAACGCCTCTTACCCCCGCCGGCGAGCAGCGGCGCGAGAGCCCCGTGACGGACATCACCGCCATCCGCGGCGTGTGCGTTTACTGCGGCTCGGCGAGCCGCGTGAAGGAAAGCTACAAGCGGCACGCCGCCGAACTGGGCAAGCGCCTGGCCGAAGGCAAGTTCGACCTTGTTTACGGCGGCGGGCGCGTGGGGCTGATGGGCATCGCCGCCGACGCGGCGCTCGCGGCCGGCGGCAGGGTGATCGGCATCATCCCGGAGCACATCCAGTCGGTCGAGATGAAGCATGACGGACTCACCGAGTTGCACGTGGTCAACAGCATGCACACCCGCAAGCGCATGATGGCCGAGCGGGCGGATGCCTATGTGGTGCTGCCGGGCGGCTTCGGCACGCTGGACGAAACCTTCGAGATCATCACCTGGAAGCGCCTGCGCCTGCACAACAAGCCGATCATTTTTCTGGACGACGGCGGCTACTGGAAGCCGCTGACCGGCTTGCTGGAGCATCTGATCGAGGCGGGTTTCGGCATACCCGAAGACCGCATGCTGTACCAGGTGGCCGCCACGCTGGACGACGTGATGCGCCTGCTGGAAGCCCCCGGCGGCAATGGCGCGGGCGTGAAGTCGGGCTTGATGTGATTCAGAAATCAGAGGTCAGAGGTCAGAAATCAGAAGACAAAAATGGGTGAATTTCTTATTTTCTGACCTCTGACTTCTGATCTCTGACCTCTGATGTCGCGCAAAGAAACGGAAAAATACGCCGCCCTCAACCGCCGCGCGCGGCATGATTACGACATCGGCGAAACGCTGGAAGCCGGGCTGGTCCTGACCGGAAGCGAGGTGAAATCGCTGCGCACCGGGCAGGTGTCCATCACCGAAGCCTATGCCGGCGTCCGGGAAGGCGGGTTGTGGCTGATGAACGCCACCATCGCCCCCTATGCCAAGGCCGGCCGGCATTTGCAGCATGAGGGCAAGCGCCCGCGCAAGATCCTCCTGCACAAGCGCCAGCAGAACAGGCTGGCGGGCGCCATCAAGCGCGAGGGAGTCACGCTCATTCCCATGGCCATCTATTTCAATCCGCGCGGCATCGCCAAGCTGCAACTGGCCGTGGCCAGGGGCCGCAGGAAAGCCGACAAGCGCGCCGCGATCAAGGCGCGCGAGTGGCGGCGCGAGCGCGGGCGGCTGTTAAGGCAGAAGGGGTGAAAAAGTGAAGAGTGAAGGGTGAAAAGAAAAACCGCGTCATCCTGAAAAAGCGAGCGCCGCGAGCTTTATTCAGGATCTCTTTCCCATCATGGCCTGAGATTCCAGATCATCGCTCGCTTACGCTCGCAATGTCTGGAATGACGGCTTTGGAAAAAACTATCAGGTTTTTTCACTCTTCACTTCCCCAGAGCCGTCATTCCGGAAAGGGCGAGCGGATGCGAGCCCTTATCCGGAATCTCGCGCCAATATGGAAAAGAGATCCCGGATAAAGCGCTTCGCGCTTTTCCGGGATGACGCCGTTTTTTTCACTCTTCACCCTTCACTTTATCACTTCTCACTGGCCGTTCAAAATCTTGCCATTCATGCCGGTGGCAACCGTTAAACCCCGGCCTCACGCAATCTTCACCACCTTGCCGGCGGCGCGGGATTTTTCCTCCACCATGATGGCCTCATGGGCAGCGAAGGCGGCCGCCGTCACGATTTCCGACACCGTGGCGCCCATGGGCACGATCTGGGCGGGACGCTGCATGCCCTGCAACAAAGGGCCGATGACGGTGGCGCTCTTGCCGGCGAGCTTGTCCAGCAGCTTGGTGGCGATGTTGGCCGTTTGCAGCGACGGCATGATCAGCACATTGGCGGGGCCGGTGAGGCGCGTGAAGGGATAGAGCCGCTTCATCAGGTCGTAATTCAGCGCCACGTCGGGAGCCATCTCGCCCTCATACTCGAAGGCCGCGCCGGAAGCCTCCAGGCGCTTCACCGTCTCGCGCATGAAGCGGGCGCGCTCGTCGTCCATCTGCCCGAAGGTGGAATAGGAGATGATCCCCACGCGCGGCGTATGCCCCATGCGCTCGGCGAAGCCCGCGGCGCGCACGGCGATTTCGGCCATGCGCGCGGCGTCGATGGCCGAGTTGATCGCCGTGTCGGCCACGAAAATGGTGCGTTCGGGCATCACGCACATCGAGATGCCGAAGGCGCTGCCGCCCGCGCGCGGGTCGATGGCCTTCTGGATGTCTCCCCAGCACACCGCGAAATTGCGCGACAGGCCGGTGACCAGCGCGTCGGCGTCGCCATGGGCCACCATGCAGGCGGCGAAGGTGTTGCGCTGCTGGTTGACCATGCGCTGGCAGTCGCGCAGCAGCACGCCCTTGCGCTGGAGGCGCTTGAACAGGTATTCGGTGTAGCGGGCGTTGTGCTGCGACTTGCGCGCGTTGTGGATCTCCACGCCATCCGCGTCGCCAAGGCCCAGTTGCAGCAGGCTTTCCTTCACCACCTCCTCGCGGGCGATCAACACCGGCGTGCCGTAGCCCGCGTCGCGGAACGCGAGCGCGGCGCGGATCATGCGCTCTTCCTCGCCTTCGGCGAAGACCACCCGGCGCGGGCTGTTGCGCAGGCGGGTGAAGATCAGCTCCAGCGTGTCGGCGGTGGGGTCAAGCCGCGCGCGCAGGCTCCCGCGAAAGGCCTTCTCGTCCCCGATGGGCTTGCGCGCGACGCCGGATTCCACGGCGGCCCTGGCCACGGCGGTGGGGATTTCCACGATCAGGCGCGGATCGAACGGCACCGGGATGATGTAATCCGGCCCGTAGCGCAGGCGCTTGCCATAGGCGGCGTCCACCTCGTCGGGCACGTCCTGGCGGGCAAGCTCGGCCAAAGCGCGGGCGGCGGCCAGCTTCATCGCGTCGTTGATGGTGCGGGCGCGCACGTCCAGCGCGCCGCGGAAAATATAGGGAAAGCCCAGAACATTGTTGATCTGGTTGGGATAGTCGGAGCGCCCGGTGGCGATGATCGCGTCGGGACAGGCGGCGCGCGCCGCCTCCGGCCGGATTTCGGGATTGGGATTGGCCATGGCGAAGATGATGGGCTTCTTCGCCATGCTTTTCGCCATCTCCGGCGTGACCGCGTCGGCCACCGACAGGCCCCAGAAGCAGTCCGCGCCCCTCAGCGCCTCGGCCAGGGTGCGGTCTTTCGTCTCCGCCGCATGGGCCGATTTCCACTGGTTCATCGACTGTTCGCGGCCCTTGTAGATCACGCCCTTGGAATCGCACAGCACCACGTTGTCATGGGGCACGCCCATGGCCTTGATCAACTCGACGCAGGCGATGGCCGCGGCGCCCGCGCCATTGACCACGAGCTTGATGTCTTTCAGGCTTTTGCCGGTGATGTCGAGGGCATTGATGAGCCCTGCCGCGCTGATGATGGCCGTGCCGTGCTGGTCGTCATGGAAGACGGGGATGTCCAGAAGCTCGCGCAGGCGCTGCTCGATCATGAAGCATTCGGGCGCCTTGACGTCTTCCAGGTTGATGCCGCCGAAGCTGGGACCCAGCAGCTTGACGCAATCGACGAATGCGTCGGGATCCCTCGTGTCCACCTCAAGGTCAATCGCGTCCACGTCGGCGAAGCGCTTGAAGAGAACCGCCTTGCCCTCCATCACCGGCTTGCCGGCCAGGGCCCCCAGATCGCCCAGGCCCAGCACCGCCGTGCCGTTGGAGATGACCGCCACCAGATTGCCGCGCGAGGTGTAGTCATACGCCTCGTCCGGATTTTTTTCGATGCGCAGGCAGGGCGCGGCCACGCCGGGCGAATAGGCCAGCGACAGGTCGCGCTGGGTGGTGAGCGGCTTGGTGGGAAGAATGGAGATTTTTCCGGGGCGGCCCTGCATGTGAAAGGCGAGCGCTTCGGCGTCGAGATTGCGCTTGATGTCGTCGGTCATGGGGCCCCTTGAATGATGTGACGTGGCGTGGCGTCAAAAGATGGGGCCATTAATCCTGAATCGCGCGCCGGACGCCAATTCTTTCATTCAACTTGTCGTGCGCTGCACCATGAATCGCGGCGCGATCATTTTCCCGCAACGCAACACCGCTTGACCGGAATCAAATCGGGGGGGTCCTTATGATACTTCGGACTTCGTTCCAGAAGACGAAACGGCTTTATGCGACAACCCGGCGTAATGATACAGAAATCACACAGAACGGGATTTGCGGGCGGCGAAGGGATCTGTGCCTTCGTTCAGGAGAGCGCGATAGGCCTCATAGGCGAAGACCCGCCCGCGCTTCCTGCCCGTCATTTCCTTGAGAACGCCAAGCTCAACCATTTTCATCACGGCGTTGGTGATGGCCGGAGCGGAGATTTTTAATTTCTTCGCGGCCCTGGTCAGCGAAAGATACGGGCTTTTCAGCATGTAGGTATGGATCCTGAGCGCGGTGGGCGCGGCGCGGTTCAAGCCTTCGAGACGGGCCCTGTCTTTCGAGACAAGCTTCAGGATGCGCTTGCCCTCTTCCACGCCCTGTTTGGCGGTTTCGGTCACGCCATCAAGAAAAAATTCGCACCATCCTTCCCAGTCGCCTTCCTTCCGCACGGCTTGAAGAGCCTCGTAATAAACCTCGCGGTGGGTTTTGAAATAGAGCGAGAGGAAGAGCAAGGGTTCATCAAGCAGCCCTTCCGCGCACAACAAAAGGACAATGAGAAGGCGGCCAAGCCGTCCGTTGCCGTCCAGAAAGGGATGGATGCTCTCGAATTGGACATGCAGCAATGCAGCGCGGATAAGCACGGGAAACGCCGTCCCGCCGTGAATGAAGGTTTCAAGATTGGCGACGAGATCCGTGACTTTGTCCGGCGGCGGCGGCACGAACTTGGCCCTGCCGGGTTTGGCCCCGCCAATCCAGTTTTGGGTGCGCCGGAACGCCCCCGGCATTTTGTTGGCCCCGCGCCCGCCGCGCAGCAAAATGGCGTGGCTTTCGCGGACAAGCCGCGTCGACAGGGGAAAGCCGTTTTTGATGCGCCTCAAGGCATGATTGAGGGCCGCGACGTAGTTTGAAACCTCCTCCACATCGTCAACCGGAGTCCGGGCCGGCTGGCCGCTTTCGAACAGCAGAAGATCGTCCAGCGAGGATTGGGTGCCTTCAATCTGGCTGGAAAGCACGGCCTCCTTGCGGGCATACATGAACAGGTACAGGCCGACATCCGGGATGAGCTTGCCAAGACCGTTCAGCTCCCCCAGCGCCTGCATGGCCTTCTCCAAAGGCCGCGCCAATCCCGTCATCTCCACCGGCGGCTTGGGCGGCAAGGGTGGCGGCACATAAGCCTTGTAAGGTTCGCCAGCCAGAGAGCCTGTAATATAAATTCCCAAGCGCGGGTTGGCGGGTTTCTTGGCCATGGACGGGTTTTTCGAGCCTTCAGCAAGGCGGGATGTTATTAAAGGATAACATATTATCCTTTAATAAGAAAGGGACTTGTTAAAGGATGGGATCCAGACCCGTTCGACAATCCGGCGCAAGTCATGGGAACCCATCCATGAATATTCCGGGCAAGCGGGCAAGGCGCGCCCGGCGGAACCGGAGAATCCCTGGAGGTTTCCGGACGCGGTCCCCGCTTTAAGCCCTGCGTAAGTTTCAATGAAAAGCAGACCCCTGGAATTCCGTTCCGGGCTGATCCTCAAGCGGCGCATCCACAAGCGGGATATCCGGTCCGGGCGGACCGACCGGCAGGATTTGCGTCGTGGCGTCATTTGATTCCGCGATGTCCGCCACCGGCTCCACCCGGACGGCCAAGCCCGGTTCGCATGCGCCCGTCTCGCTCACCTTCACCCATTCGCCGCAGCCGCCATCCAGTTTCCGGTCGTCGTCCAGCGTGTAGGGGCATTTGTAAACCGCCCGCCAGTCGCCGGTGGTGACGCGGACGGCGTCTCCCTCCTCGTCCGAGGCGGGGGCGTCGGGCAGGCCGAATTCATTGCCGCACGGGTCCGCGCCGATCACGCCGGCGCAGCCGAAACGCAGGCGCACGCCGCCCGGCCGGTTCTGGCGGAAGGCGATCCATTCATCCGAGGTTTGCAAGGGCACGAAAAAGGCCCGGTACTGGCCCCGGTCGTAATTGAAATTGTCGATGTAAACGCATTCCTGCGGGCCGTCGGCGTAGTAAATCTGGAGCATCTGGCTGGAGGCGCCGGTGCAGGCCCAGGTGGAACGCTTCAGGTCGATGCCGGGGCGGAAGGTGTCGATGCCGTTGCGGGCGCAATCGCCTTGCAAGACGAAGGAGCCGCCCACCACGGTCCGGCCGCCGGTGGTGGGATTGGGCGAGATCAACTCGCTGTTGGCCAGGGCCGGACCGGAGGCCGGTGGCAAAAGAGCGGCGCAGAAGGAAAGAAGGCGCGCAAGGCGCATGCCGGACACCCCCATGAAATCAGGGGGTGAATGATAATGCAGTTATTTTGAAAGGGAAAGCGCGAATGGGAAGGGGTTGGAGAGGGGCATCATAAGGGGCATAAGGGTCGATAGGGTCGGAAGGGTCGTGAGGGTCGTGGGGGTCGAAAGGGTCTTCGCCGCCCCTTCCGACCTTTTCGCCCCTCATTCTGATAATTGACCCTTTCGACCCCCCAGACCCTGATTTAATCCACGGGGATTTCGATGGCCTGCGCGCGCCATTTGCCTTCGGTGATATGCGGCACGGCCGCCACGCGCACCCGGTAAAGCCGCCCGTCCAGCCTTTCCCGCCAGAAAGCCAGAAAGCGCCGCAGCACCGGAAATTCGGGCAGGCGGTCCAGGTCCTGCCACAGATAGCTTTGTAAAAGGGAAGGATGATCGGGAAGGCGGTAAAGAATTTCCGCCGTCGCCAGACGGTCGCCACGGAGCTGGCGGCGGAGATCGGAAGCGGGAACCAGAATGCCGCCTTCGGTTTCCATCCTTTCACGCTACGCCAGGGCGGATAAGAAATCGTTAAGACCGGCCCGCGCCCGGTTTTGCCCGCGCCGGGGAGAGGGAGTGATTTTCGAGGCAGAATGCCGCCAAAAAATTCTCACCGGCCCGGACGGGGTGCTTGAAAACTACCCTGCGGGATGACTCGCCGGCCTATATCGGTGGCCACTGCACCAGCAGCTTTTGGATCAGCTTTCCGGCGTGATTCAGTAGAAGGCTGTGGCGTATTCGGCCATGGCTTTTGCGGCGTACACCATGACGCAGGCAATACCTTATTTTTGCAACCCATTTCTCTTAACTTTCCTAGAGTACCGTTTCTTGTAGCGGTATTCCAAAAGCCTCTCATTTGCGCTTCTCCTAAACTTTCCTTGATTATCCTCTTGAAAACATTCCAATCCGTTAATCTGTGGGGATAAACCTGCTTAATATCCCTTAGGACTTACGCAAAACCCTATCAACGCCGTCATTACGAGCCCCGCCAGCGGCGGAGCGAAGCAATCCAGAATGTAATCAGGCGCCCCCGCGCCCGGCTTCGCCGGGGTCCTTGGAGAAAGCTTGTCCGCCGAAGCCTTGGCGAAGGCGGGCAAGAGGGAGGGGGAAGAGATTTTCATTTCTCTCCCTTTTATCTGTCTCCGCAGGTTTCGGCGCAACGCATGCGCCAAAACCTCGGTGAAGCCGCGCGCGGGGGATGATTTTTAAAGCAAGACGCGGCCCTTAACGATTGTTCCGTGAAACGGCCTTGCCGGAAGCGGAGTTTCCGGCTTTAATGGCGGCGTTTCAAAGGGGACATGTTATGAAAATTATGACAATCGTGACAATTCTTGTGGCCGGGCTTCTGACGCCTGCTTTTGCCGTCCCGGTTTCGGCGAAGACCGTTGCCATCGATTCCCGCACCATCGTTGTTTATGACGAGAACGATATTCCCGTTCGGGTCCTGCGTCTCGCCGCGTTGCCGCCGCGCGCGACGGCCCGCGATACGGGCTATAATTACGCCTATGCCATGCAGGGCGATCCCGCCGAATATCGCGGCCCGTCCTATGGCAATTTCCGTGGCTACAGAAACGACGGCGGCTATAACGGCTCCGGCGGCTATATCAGCCGCCCCGGCTATCTGAGCGGGTACCGGTATTAGGTTCAATGGACAATTGAACTTAAATCATTGAAAAGACCAGATGAACATTCCGGGCAAGGTTGCGCGGCAACCGCGACCCGGAATCCCAATTGTTTTTGAAAATAAATGGGATTCCCACTGGAGCCTGCCCCCGCGCCCGGCTTCGCCTGCGGCTACGCCGAGGTCTTGGCGTACCCGTCGCGCCGAAGCTTTGCGGAGGCGGACAGGCGGGGGCGGGAATGTTCGTGTCGGTAATTGTCCATTGAACCTAGAGCATCATCCGACCAAATTGGCGCAACAATCATGCCCACCTTCGCTTTCCCAGGGGGCAGGTTCCAAGGGGAATCCCGTTTAGTTCAACGGAATTAAACCCGTTCAGGCGTCCCCGCGAAAGCGGGGACCCAGTTTGTTTATAATTAAACTGGATTCCCGCTTTCGCGGGAATGCCTGTTTGGGAGCCAGTAAAATGAACGGGCTTCAGGTCGCGGCGGCGATGCAACCTTGCCCGGAATGTTCAGGGGGTTATTCCGTTTGCTTTTGTTGTTTCTCCATCGCCTTTTTCATGAGCCGCGTGTTGTATTCGATCATCTTCACGTAAGTCGGGGCCGGGCCGTCCGGGCCGGAGAGCGCGTCGGCATAAAGCGTGCCGCCGATTTTCGCGCCGCTGTCGCGCGCGAGCCGTTGGGCGAGGCGCGGATTCGTCATGTTTTCAAGAAAAACGGTTGCGACTCCCTCGGCCTTGATCTGGCGGAGCAGGGCGGCGAATTCCGCCGCCGAGGGCTCGGCCACGGTGCTGACGCCCTGCGCGGCGAGGAATGTCACGCCATAAGCCGCGCCGTAATAGCCAAACGCATCATGACTGGTGACGATTTTGCGTTTTTCCGGCGGAATGGAGGCCAGTTCCCTTTTCACCCAGGAATCCAGCTTTTCGATTTCCGCGTCATAGGCCGCCGCGCGGGCGCGGATTTCTTCCGCCTTGTCCGGCAGGGCCTCGGTCAGGGCGTTTGCGATATTCTTCACATAAATGCGCGCATGGGCCACGTTCTGCCAGGCATGCGGGTCCGCGCCTTTATGGGCATGGCCGTCCTCATGATGATGGGCATGGCCGTCTTCATCCTCTTTCGCGCCGCGGGGGGTGATGCCGCTTGTGGCGACGATGATTTTTCCCTTTGCACCCGAAGCGCGAATCAGCCGGCCGATCCATCCCTCGAAGCCAAGCCCGTTCTCGAACACCAGCGCGGCATGGGCAAGAACCCTGGCATCTTCCGGCGTGGGCTCGAATTCATGCGCATCCCCGCCCGGCTTCACGAGGCTGGTCACGGCGACCGCATCGCCGCCTACCTTCTTCACCATGTCGGCCAGGATGCTGAAGCTGGCCGCCACCGGCAAGGGCGCGGCCGGCGCAGCGCCGGAGAAGGCCAGAAAAACCAGCAAGGACGACAGGAAAAGGCGCATGGACAGGGGACTCGTTCAAAAGTTATATTATAACAATACGTCCGTTTTTTTCGCGCCTGTCAAGGATGATCCCATGATTGAAACCCCGTCCATGTCCGCGCCGAACCGCAAGGTGTTCGACGCGCTTGCGCGGGCGGACAAGCCGCTTTCCGCCTATGATATTCTCAACCGGCTGCGGCGCAATGGTGTACGCTCGCCGCCCACGGTGTACCGGGCGCTGGACTGGCTGGTGGCGCATGGCTTCGCGCACCGTCTGGAATCCGTCAACGCCTATATTGCCTGCCAGCATCACCACGGGGACGGAATGCATGCCGGTGCGCTGTTGCTCTGCACCGTCTGCGGCAGCGTGCGCGAGGTGGAGGATGAATCGCTTTCGCGCCTTGCCAAAAAGCTGAGCACGCGGTTTCTGACGGAGGTCAACCGGCAGGTGATTGAGTTGTCGGGCGTCTGCCATGCCTGCTGCAAGCCGGACACGCGGTCATGATCTTCGCTCCCGGACGGACGCGCCGGCTGTTGGGGGCGGCGCTGGCCTGCGCCGGCATCTGGGCGCTGGCTTTCTGGGCCATGGGATAGCTCATGGAACCCCTGATTACGCTTGATAACGTCAGTGTGCGCTATGGTCCGCGTCCCGCGCTGCAAAACGTGTCGGCGCGATTCATGCCCGGCTCGCTGACCGCCATCGCAGGCCCGAACGGCTCCGGCAAAAGCACGCTGTTGAAGACCATCGCGGGGGTGTTGAAGCCCGCAGGCGGAAAGATCGTCCGCGCGGCCGGGCTGGGCGGCGCCACGGCCTGGCTTCCGCAAACGCAATCGCTCGCCCGCGACTTTCCGTTGACGGTGGAAGAGGTCGCCGCCACCGGCCTTTATCCCCGTCTGGGCGAGGCGCGCGGCATGGGCCCGGAGGAGCGCGCGCGAATCCGCGCCGCGCTGGACGAGACGGGCATCGCCGGCCTGGCCGCCCGGCCCATCGCCACGCTTTCGGGCGGGCAGTTCCAGCGCATGCTGTTCGCGCGGGTGATGTTGCAGGACGCGACGCTCATCCTGCTGGACGAGCCCTTCACGGCCGTCGATGCCGGGACCACCCGGCGCCTGATCCGCCTTTTGCTGGACTGGCACGCGCAAGGCCGCACGGTCATCTGCGTGTTGCACGACCTTCTGCTGATCAAAAAATATTTTCCCGATTCCATGGTGCTGGCCGGGAAATGCCTTGGCGTGGGGCATACCCATACGCTGTTCGAGCAGAAGCTTTTGTCTTTCGATCTGGACATGGCCGAAATCTTCGCCAGCGAAAAGGAGGCAAGGGCAAGGGACAAAGATCATCACGCGCATCATCACGGGCACGGGCATTCCCATGACGGCGGCTGAATTTTTCATTTCCCCCTTTGCCGATTACGCCTTCATGCGCCGGGCACTGGGCGCCTGCGTGATCCTGGCCGTGGGCGGCGCGCCGGTGGGCGTGTTCATGACGTTGCGGCGGCTGGCTTTGGCGGGCGACGCGCTGTCGCACGCCATCCTGCCGGGCGCGGCGGTGGCTTTTCTTCTGGCGGGGCTTTCGCTGGCGCCGATGACGCTGGGCGGTTTTGCCGCGGGCGTGGCGGTGGCGCTGCTGGCTTCGCTCCTTACCCGCGCCACGCAGATGAAGGAAGATATCAGCCTGACCCTTGTCTATCTTCTGTCCATCGCGCTCGGCACGGTGATCGTCTCGGCGCGCGGCGGCAATGCCGAGCTTTTGCATTTGCTGTTCGGCAATATCCTGGCCATCGGCACACCGGAACTCGCGCTCATCGCGTCGACCGCCTCGGTCACGCTTCTGGGCCTTGCCTTTTTCACGCGCGGGCTGGTGCTCGAATGCTTCGATCCCGGCTTTCTGCGCGCCACGGGCAAGGGCCGGGGCGTCGGCCGCCTGTTCCTTGTTCTGGTGATCCTGAATCTTGTCGCGGCCTTCCAGGCGCTGGGCACGCTGATGGCCCTGGGGCTGATGCTGCTGCCCTCAATCGCCGCGCGCTTCTGGACGCAAACCCTTGCCCGCCTCGTCGCCCTTGCCATGGCGCTGGCGGTCCTTTCCTCCTATGCCGGGCTGTTGCTGTCCTGGCACGCCAATCTGCCCGCCGGCGCCTCGGTCGTGCTTTCGGCGGGCGCGCTTGCGCTTTTCTCGGCCCTGTTCGGCGCCGAGGGCAGCTTGCGCGCCAATCTGCGCCTGCGGGCGTGATCAAAGACGTCATTGCGAGGAGCCGCGCGGCGCCGACGACCCGGCTTCGCTGAAGCTACGCCGGGCTGGCTTGCTCCATTGGCCCTGCGTAGCCGAAGGCGAAGCAGGGAGCAA
>JANQEX010000032.1 GCA_028278105.1 Alphaproteobacteria bacterium
CGAGCTTTATTCAGGATCTCTCTCCTGTTCAGGAGATCCTGGATAACCGCCTGCGGCGGTTTCCAGGATGACGCGGTTTTTTTCATTCTCCGCTCTTCCCTCTCCACCCTTCCCCCTTCACTTTTCACTCGTCACTTTCCCCTCACTTCACCGCCGCGCGGCGATACGACAGGGCTTCGGCCACATGCGCGCGCTTCACGCTTTCGGCCCCTTCCAGATCGGCCAGGGTGCGCGCCACGCGCAACACGCGCCCATAGCCGCGGGCGGAAAGGCGCAGGCGCCCGGCGGCCTCGCCGAGCAGCGCCTGCCCCGCCGCGTCGGGCGCGGCCACCTGCTGCAACATCTCGCCATCGGCCTCGGCGTTGGTGCGAAGCGGCGCATGTCCGTTCATCTCCGCATAGCGCCTTTGCTGCCTTTCGCGCGCCGCGGCAATGCGCGCGGCGGGCTGGGCGCTGGGCTCGCCGCGGGGCGCTTGCGAAAGGTCGTCCACGCTCACCGCCGGCACCTCCACATGCAGGTCGATGCGGTCCAGCAGGGGCCCGGAAAGGCGCGCCTGGTATTCGGCGGCGCAGGCGGGCGCGCGCTTGCAGGCCTGGGCCGTGTCGCCCAGATAGCCGCAGCGGCAGGGATTCATCGCCGCCACGAGCTGGAACCGCGCCGGGTAGCTGACATGATGATTGGCCCGCGCCACCACCGCCCGTCCGGTTTCCAGCGGCTGGCGGAGCGCCTCCAGCGCGGCGCGGGCGAATTCCGGCAGCTCGTCCAGAAACAGGACGCCGTGATGGGCGAGCGACACCTCGCCCGGCTTCGCCTTCAGCCCGCCGCCGATCAGGGCCGGCAGGGAGGCCGAATGATGCGGATCACGAAACGGCCGCCGGCGCAGCAGTTTTCCTTCCGGCAACTGCCCCGCCACGGAATGGATCATGGAAAGTTCCAGCGCCTCTTCCGGCGCAAGCGGCGGCAGAAGCCCCGGCAGCCGGCTGGCCAGCATGCTTTTGCCCGCGCCGGGCGGACCGCTCATCAACAGGTTGTGCCCGCCGGCCGCCGCCACTTCCAGCGCGCGCTTGGCGGTTTCCTGTCCCTTGATGTCGCGCAGATCGGGCGCGCCGTCATGGACGCCCTGAATCGCGCGGGCGGGGCGCGGCAGAATTTGCGCGCCCTTCACATGATTGATGAAGGCCAGAAGCGACGGCGGCGCCAGGACCTCCAGATCCTCCGCCGCCCAGGCCGCCTCGCCTCCGTTGATTTCGGGACAGATCAGCGACGCGCCCTTCGCATTGGCGTGAATGGCGGCGGGCAGCACGCCCGCGACGGGAGCCAGAGCGCCGTCCAGCCCAAGCTCCCCCAGCGCCACGGCGTTTTCCGCCACCTCCCGCGGGACCACGCCCATCGCCGCGAGAAGGGCCAGAGCAATGGGCAGGTCGAAATGGCTGCCTTCCTTCAGAACGTCGGCGGGCGCCAAGTTGACGGTGATGCGCTTGGGCGGCAGGGAAAGGCCAAGGGCGTGAAGGGCGGCGCGCACGCGCTCGCGGCTTTCGGTGACGGCCTTGTCGGGCAGGCCCACCAGCGTGAAGGCGACGAGCCCGCCGGAGATCTGCACCTGCGCCTCGACCTCAAGAACATTCACACCCTCGAACGCCACGCTGCCCACGCGCGTAACCATGCCCGCCCCCGAAAAGATCACCGAGATATGGATTTAGCTTCTTTTGCGGCGGGAGTCACGGGCGGAAAAACCGGGCAAGGCCAGGCTGGAACTCAGCCGCCTGTCCTGCTGAAACGGGGCAGGGCGGGATCATGCAGGGAATCCTCCGCGGGGCGGTCGGGACGCGCCGCCGCCGCAAGCGTGAAAACGGTCCAGGGTCTCATCAGCCGGGTTATCCTGAGCCGGACCCACTTTTCTTCTATATCCTTGCGCCGCCTGCGCCGCCCCTGCGCGGGCGCCCGGACTTTTACGCGCTTGGTCTGCACGATCTTGCCGCGCCGGTTGCGCATGTGGCGGGTCATCTCAACCAGGCTCGGCATGCCATGTTTGGGCAGCGCGGCCAGGGAGGGAACCGGCATGGGATCGGGCACGGGATTAAGCGTCGACAGCCAGTCCCCCATCATGTCGTAGAACGCGCCGGAGATGAATCCCTTGTCCATCAGGCTTTTGGCGAAGCGCATGGCGTTGGTGGGGTCCCGCTCGCCCATGCTGTAAAGGATCGCCACCATGACGGCCACGAAATTGCGCGCGTTCTTCACCACCACGCGCGCCATGTTTCTGTCCTTTGACTTCACCATATCGGCCACCACCGCGGGCGAGGGCATGCCGCTCCAGTTCTGGCTTTTGGACGCCTGCAAAAAGGCGTCCGACAGTATCAGGTTTCCGGTATTGTCGAAGGTAAGCGCAACCGCCTGGCGCGACAACTCGTTCACAAATTGCCCGACCTTCTCGTTGAATGCCCGCTGCTCCTCAAGGCCCATCTCCCGTTCAGGCTTGACATCCTTCATCAACTCGCCGATGTCCGTGGCGTGACGGATGCGGTCGGCTTCGGCGGTTTCCTGCGGGGATTGGGGCGCGGGTTGACCGGTTTCTGCCAAACCCAGCCTGGCCCGCAGGTCTTCCGGCATTTCGACGGGATTCTCGACGGGATTCTCGACGGACTTTAGATCCTTGGGATCGACATGCCGGGTCATTCTAATTCCTCCTTCCTGTTGGCATCATGTATTATAGCACATCGCGCGCCCGCATGGGTTAAAACCGGCGGAAAATCGGCGCTGATTTTTCAGGGATTTTTTGAGGCCGTCACGCCAGCCTTTCAACCATCATTTTCTTGATCTCGGCGATGGCCCTGGCGGGGTTCAGCCCCTTGGGGCACACGGAGGTGCAGTTGAGGATCGTGTGGCAGCGGTAGAGGCGGAAAGGGTCTTCCAACTGGTCCAGACGCTCCGGCGCGGCCTCGTCGCGGCTGTCCAGGATCCAGCGGCAGGCCTGCAACAGCGTGGCCGGCCCGAAGAATTTTTCCTCGTTCCACCAATAGCTGGGGCAGGAGGTGGAGCAGGAAAAGCACAGGATGCACTCATACAGCCCGTCCAGCTTCGCGCGCTCTTCGGGCGGCTGTTTTCTTTCGCGCGAAGGGGCCGGCGTCTGCGTTTTCAGCCAGGGCTGGATGGCGGCGTATTGCGCGTAAAGCGCGGTGAGGTCGGGCACGAGGTCCTTCACCACAGGCCGGTGCGGCAGGGGATAGACCGCCACCACGCCGTTCCGGCACGACTTCGTCTCCTTGATGCAGGCCAGCGCGTTGGTGCCGTCGATGGCCATGGCGCAGCTTCCGCAAATCCCCTCGCGGCAGGAGCGGCGGAAGGTCAGCGTGGGATCGATGGTGTTCTTGATGTGGATCAGCGCGTCCAGCACCATGGGCCCGGCGTCTTTCTCGTCAATCGTATAGGTGTCGATGCGGGGATTGCCGCCCTGATCGGGATCATGGCGGTAGATGCGAAAGCGCCTGGGATTCTTCACGCCTTCGGGCGCGGGATGCTCCTTGCCCCGGACGGGCCGCGAGCCTTTGGGAAGAACGAATTCGGCCATGGTGACAGTCCTCGATTTTGATGCCGCCAGCGAGAAGAGACTAGGATCTAGGAGCTAGGATCTAGGGGCTAGGATTTAGCGTAATATTATTTTCGTAACTGACTCCTAGCCCCTAGGGCCAATGGACAATCAAGGTAGGAAGGAAACATCAATAAAATCAATCATGCCCGCGCAGGCGGGCATCCCATTTGGTTCTGTTATAAAAAAATGGGATTCCCGCCTTCGCGGGAGTGATTGTCTTTATTGGATTTTCCATCTTGTATTTGTCCATTGAACCTAGCCCCCAGATCCTAGCTCCTAGATCCTAATAAACCCTCGCCCTGGGCTGAACGGTTTCCACATCCTTCGTCAGGGTGTGCAGATGCACCGGCCGCGCGCCGAGCCGCGCCGTGCCGCTGTCCTTGTCCACCCAGACGGTGGAATGCTTCATCCAGTTCTTGTCGTCGCGGCCGGGATAGTCCTCGCGCGCATGGGCGCCGCGGCTTTCCGTGCGCGCCCGCGCCGAATGAATGGCGGCCACCGCCTGAATCAGCAGGTTGTCCAGCTCCACCGTTTCCATCAGGTCGGAATTCCAGATCAGCGAGCGGTCGGAGACGTTCAGGTCGTCCCGCCCGTTCCAGATGCGCGCCAGCGCGCCGCATCCTTCCTCCAGGCTCTTTTGGGTACGGAACACGGCGCAGTCCTTCTGCATGGCGCGCTGCATCCTGTCGCGCAATTCCGCGGTGCGCGTGCCGCCCCTGGCGTGGCGCAGCCTGTCAAAGCGCGAAAGCGCCAGGTCGGCGTCCGACGCCCTGCCGTCCTTCAGGGCCGCGCCGGGCTTCACCAGCTCCGCCGCGCGCCGGGCCGCCGCGCGACCGAACACCACAAGGTCAAGCAGCGAGTTCGAGCCCAGGCGGTTCGCGCCATGCACCGAAACGCAGGCCCCCTCGCCAATCGCCATCAGCCCCGGCACGACGGCGTCGGGATGGGTCCCGGTGGGGCGGATGGCCTCGGCATGATGATTGGTGGGCACGCCGCCCATGTTGTAATGGCAGGTCGGCAGCACCGGGATGGGCTCCCTGGTCACGTCCACGCCCGCGAAAATTCGCGCCGTCTCGGCGATGCCGGGCAGGCGCTCGTGAATGATCTTCGGGTCCAGATGCTCCAGATGCAGGTCGGCGTAATCGCCCCCCGGACCGCAGCCCCGGCCCTCGCGCATTTCGATGGTCATGGCGCGGCTCACCACGTCGCGGCTGGCAAGGTCTTTGGCGGTGGGCGCGTAGCGCTCCATGAAGCGCTCGCCCTTGCCGTTGGTCAGATATCCGCCCTCGCCGCGCGCGCCCTCGGTGATCAGGCAGCCCGCGCCGTAAATGCCGGTGGGATGGAACTGGATGAATTCCATGTCCTGCAAGGGCAATCCTGCCCGCGCCGCCATGCCGTTGCCGTCGCCGGTGCAGGTATGGGCCGAGGTGCAGGAGAAATGGGTGCGGCCATAGCCGCCGGTGGCCAGCACCACCAGATGCGCGCGGAAGCGGTGGAGGGTTCCGTCGTCCAGGTTCCAGGCGATCACGCCGCGGCACGCGCCTTCATCGTCCATGACGAGGTCCAGCGCGAAATACTCGATAAAGAACTCCGCCTTGTGCTTGAGCGATTGCTGGTACAGCGCGTGCAGGATGGCATGCCCCGTGCGGTCGGCCGCGGCGCAGGTGCGCTGCGCCGGGCTTTTGCCGTAATGGGTGGTCATGCCGCCGAAAGCGCGCTGGTAGATGCGCCCGTCCGGGGTGCGGCTGAAGGGCACGCCGTAATGCTCAAGCTCGATCACCGCGGGAACCGCCTCGCGGCACATGTATTCGATGGCGTCCTGATCGCCGAGCCAGTCCGAGCCCTTCACCGTGTCGTACATGTGAAAGCGCCAGTCATCCGCGCCCATATTGCCGAGCGCGGCCGAGATTCCGCCCTGCGCCGCCACGGTATGGCTGCGGGTGGGAAAGACCTTTGTCAGGCAGGCGGTCTTCAGGCCTTTTTCGGCCATGCCGAAGGTGGCGCGCAGGCCGGCGCCCCCCGCGCCGACAACCACCACGTCGTATTCGTGGTCATGAAGAGGGTAGGCTTCGGGCATGCTACACGACCCTCAGCGCGGCGACGATGACCGCGTAAACGCCGAACGCGGCGCCGGCCAGATGCAACAGCGTGGACACCAGAATGCCCGCCAGCTTCTGCGCATGCGTGGGCAGGTAATCCTCCATGATGGTTTGCAGCCCGGCGGCGCTGTGATGAAAGCCGAACAGCAGGAACAGGATCAGCCCCGCGCCATGGGCGGGCTGGCGCAGCCATTCCAGCACGCCGGCGCGGTCGAGCGCGGCCAGGTGAATGACGCTGGCCACCAGCCATAATCCCAGCGGGATCAAGGCGATGGCCGTGAGCTTGGCCGTCCACCAGTGATGCGTGCCGCCCTGCGCCGCCCCCAGGCCCAGGGCGCGGCGCACGGGCGCGTATTTGCCCCGGATCGCGCTCATGGCGGCCCCCCGGACAGGACGAAAAGCGCCACGGTGCAGACCGGCACGCCCAGGAGGATCACCCAGTTGGAGGCGCGGTAGAAAGGCGGCTCAAGCCCCGCGCCCGTATCCCAGATCATGTGGCGAAGGCCGGTGAAAAGGTGATAGCAAAAGCTTCCCGTCCACAGGAACAGCGCCAGCCGGCCGGCGGGCGTGGCCAGCAGGCCTTTTATGAGGGCGAAATTTTCCGGGGCAAAGGCGGCCAGCCACACATAGCCCACGATCACGAACATGCCGGCCGAAAGCACCACGCCGCTGACCCGGTGGCCGAAGGAAAGCAGGGCCTGCAAGGGCAGGTGATAGGCCTGAAAATGGGGCGAGACCGGCCGCGGACGGGGTTGGGATTGATCCTGCTTCTCGGACATGGGCGGAGAAATAAAAGGCGGGCCTCATTGGTAAGGCCTTCCCGTCCGGGCGTCAATGCGTGATTCAGAAAAGAGGCTGGAGGCTAGGGACTGGAGGCTAGAAAAAGAGTCTTGAATTTTATCACAACCAGTCTCTAGCCTCTAGCCCCCAGCCTCTAACTTCTAACCCTTACTGCTGGTTGTTATAATTCCACCCCAACTGCGGCACGGTGATGCGGCCATAGGCGGTTTCGGTGTGGTACATGCCCCAGAATTCGTACACGCCGGGTTTCAGCGGGCCGATGGGAATATCCACCTGGCTCTTGCCGGGGATGATCTTGCGGCGGCGGAGATAGAGGCTTTTGAACTCCTCGGCCGATTCATCCTTGTTGATGACGCGAAGGATGATGCGCTCCTGCGGCAGAAGGCGGAATTCCGCCGGCTCGAAGCGATGGTCCTTGATGATAAGCTCCATCTGGCGCGGGCGCGTGTCGGGCGACTGGATGACGGTGCGCGGCGGCTCCAGAATGATCTGGTCGGCGCAGGCCGGCGCCGCGAAGGCAAGACCCGCCGCAAGGCCCGCGACCAGGGCCAGTTTTTTTGACAGACGTTTCATCGCCGCACCTCGTTCTTTCTCTTCTGCCGTCATGGCGCGGAAGACACCATAAAACCTGTGAAGAAGGAACCTCTGGAGAGCTTGCCTATCGCCCGCGTGTTTTATTGCGTCCCCATCGCTCCGTCACTTACGGGACGGGTTTCCCGTATGCCGAAAGCCTATAGCCATAGGGTATCCAAAAGGTAAAAGGCCCCCGTTTCGCCGCAATTGACCGCGCTTTTCGCGCCCATAACCCGCCAATAACCCATTTTTAAAGCCCGGACGCTAGAATGGGTTGATATTTTTTAAACATAGTCGAAGGCATTTTTCCATGGCTCCCAGAGGAAAGACCTACAAAAGAAAAAAAGGCAGGAAATACCGCGCCAGGCGCCGGGGAAAACCGCGCAAACGCGGCGCGCGGCATTCCGCCATATGCCTCGTTAATAAGCCGGGCAAATGCATCGGCAAGCACTCGACACAACCCTATGCGATTGCCTCGAACCAGAAAGCCTTTCTCATGGCAGCCATCATGCATGACCTGAGGGAAGACTTCCCGGCATTCGCAAAAAAATACGCAAGCCAGATAGCAAGTCTTTTTCGCCGGTCGAGCAATGACCAGGGACTCAACCTGGCGATGAAAGCCTTTGGCTCAATCGAGGCCACCTATGCCGCGATGGATGCCCTGAAACGCGACCTTAATCTCACAAGCTGGACTTTCCGCACCGATCCCTCAAATGTTGTCGGACGGTACAAAAAAGTGAGGAAGAAAGAAGTCGCGCGGGCGCTCAAAAGGCTCCGCGACCTGCGCCGCGATTACCCCGGCCTTCTTCCGGGCGACTGGCCAAAATGGGGTAATTATAGCGACGCCCAACGCAAGGGCATTGCTTTTTACAACGCCACCACCGGCATGAATCTTGACAAGCAACGCAGGGGTCCAACCGCCTCGGCGGCGGACGTGGCCGCCGTCATGGCCTATTTGCATGAGAATAAAAATTATAACAACACGCCCGGTTCGTTTCTGAATGACTTCGCCAAGGGCATCACCCATGGCCCCGGGAAGAGCCGAATAGGTCACTTCATGAACAGCTATCTTTTCGCCGTCGCGCACAGGAAGGGCGTGAAGGTGGCAGGCGGAAAAGGTGGCACGATTCACAAAAATTCCAATGCCGCTTTCGTCTTCGCCGGCGAGGGCGGAAACTATTATGCCGCCGCGCTGAATGCCGGTACCGGGAAGGCGCGGAGATTTTCCGTAAGAAGAATTTTGTCTGCCATAGCCAGGCAAGGAACGCAGTTCGACGAGAACTTTGCAAGCGCGGCTTTCACTCTGCCCACCGCCAAAGCCGCCACGCCCTCTCAGGTCGTCGTACCCGCAACACCCCTTAGGCGAAGGGGTGATCCTCCGCCATCTCAGACCGTCGCACCCGCAAGGCCCCTTCCCCAAAGGGATGATCCTCCGCCATCTTCCACGGCACGCCCTGCGCCGGCAAAGCCCATCCGCACCGGACCCGCACCGGGGCAACCACCTGCCATCGCAGACCCGGCCGCGCCAACACCGGACAACAAGGGCAAAACGGGCATGCTGTGGATGAAAAAACCCGGCGCCTTGCCCAGAGGCCTCGCGGGAAACAGATATGCGGGTCTCGCCGCCGGTCTTTTCGGGCGGGGCGACAAAGCGCTGGAAGCGCCGGCATCCGCGCAAGACAGGCCGGCGGCGGCGAACGGCAAGGATGGTCCGGCCACCCCCGCGGCGGACAAACCCGCGGCGAAGCTGGCCGAAAACGCTCCACCCACCGCCGGCAAGCACAAAAAACCGGGCGAGCCCCGCCTGAACGCCTGACGCCAGGCTGTGCCCTAGGTTCAATGGACAATGACCAACACGAACATTCCCGCGCCCGGCTTCGCCTGCGGCGACGCCGGGGTTTTGCCTCTTCGTCACGCCGAAGCTTGCGGAGGCGGAAAAGCGGACGCGGGAATGTTCCCACGGCTCATTGCCGGCTAAAGCCAAGAAATCCACCACGGTCACGAACGGTCGTGGGGAGCGCCGTGTGGAAAGTGGGACTCTTTTCAACGAGGCGCAGGCGCTCCGCGGCGCACGTCACCATGGGGGACTTGCAAGACGCCTGCATATGAATACGGAACAGGAAGCCTTTTTTGCAGCGCATCCCTGTTTTACCGGAATTATCGCTCTATCCGGCCACAACTTATTATTAAAAAAAGGTTTTTTTACTTTCTTCTTCTCAAGGTAACGGGGTTTTAAGCCTGATTTCATAAAATTGTTTTCAATACTTTCTGGAAAATTTTGGAGAAAAAAACGTGGCTCCCAAAGTGCCTGATTTATCCAAGCAAAACTATTTTCACCCGCTGGGAAAGGATGCGGACATTACCAGCGCTTATGGGATGCGGAATCATCCCTTGCTGCGCAGACGAAAATTCCATACCGGCACCGATCTGCGCGCGAAGACGGGCGATCCCGTTTATGCGCCCGCGGATGGCAAGATTGTGTCTTTGGAATGGAAGGGCGGTTATGGCCGTTACATCAGGCTGGAATCCGATGAAGGTCCGGTCGATTTTGCCTTTGGCCATTTGAGCGCCTACGCCACCGTCAACGGGAAAAAATCCGGGCGCCGGCTTCGGGTGGGCGATCACGTCAAGGCGGGACAGCTCATTGGCCGCGTGGGAAGCAGCGGAAGGGTTACGGGGCCGCATCTTCACTTCGAAACTTTCGCCAAGGGAGCCGGGCTTTTCAATCCGATTCTGATGCTGAAGCACGCGATTTACAATACCAAGCAATGGGCCGCGGTGAAAATGGACCAGTTCGGCAAGGTCATTGCCGCAGCCTATGACAGCATCGTCCACCCCGGCCGCGATACGCCCGAGGCGCGCCTTGCCGCGGCTCGCAGGCTTGCCGAGGAAGCCGGTTTTGTTCCCGGCAAGGACGCGCTTGCGGCGTTCAGGCGCGTCCACGGCGAATTGCTGAAGCCCGGCGGCGGCGCAAGGCGCGGCAAGCAAACATTGTCCCCCAGCGACGTCATGCGTTTCCAGCAGGCCGTCGCCACCTATTCCGGCAAGGATATCGCGCTTGACGGCAAGGTGGGCCCCGAGACGCGCCGCGCGGCGCGCGATCTGCGAAAGGCCATGGACGGCGCCGGCGCCGGGGCCGTCGCGCGAACGGTTCTGGGCGCAAACGGGCGCGCGGCTTTTGCCGAAACGCACAAGGCCTTGCTCGACTTCATCAAAACCGGCAAATCCACCATGCTGGTCGATGAGGACGCGCAACGGGGGATCGCCGCCTTTCAGGCCATCGCCCGGACGCGGTTCAGCGCGGAAGAGACCGGCTGGGGAATGAGGGTGAACGGCAAGGCCGACCGCCGAAGCGCGGGCGGCCTCGCCACCTTGAACGCCGCGCGCAGGCTTGCCTGGAAACTGGGCGGCGCCGACAGCGCGGCAATCGCCGCGCTCGAAGAAAACCCCCTGCGCGTGGCCGGAATGATTCAGGAGCATTTGGGCGAAAAAGGCGCGGTCCACGCCTCCGGCGCGCCGGTCCCGGCGCAACCTTTCGTGGCCAGCGCGAAACAGGAATCCCAAGCGGCGGCGACGCCCGGCGCGCCGCCCGCCCAGCCGTGGAAGGCATCCACGAAGAATGAAAGAAAACGCAAGGCTGATGCCGCAAGAGCTTTGGCGGCCGCCGCGCCTGCAAAACCGCTGGACGAAAAACCGGAATCGCCAAAGATTGCCGCGGCTCCTCCAAAAATCCATGGAGAAAGCGGCGAGAGGCGCGGGGAGGCGTCGCCGCCAGAGGTCCGTGTCGTAGCGCAACCGGCAATCGAACCGGAAAGAACGGCCGCCGTGCCCATGCCCGCGCCGCGCCCGGCTGAAGCTCCCAGGGCGCCCGGCATTGCCGCCAGTCCGCCCCGTCAGACCGTCGTGCCCGCAAGACCTCTTCGCCCTCGGCGGTCTTCCTCGACAGGCCCTGTGCCTGCCAAACCCATCGGCATCAGACCCGGGCGGGCGCGAACCGCGCCTCCATCCCGGCAAGCAAAACCACGGGCAACGACCACCGATGCATCATCTGCACCGGCAAAGTCCCCCGCGCCCCAATCCGGCGCGCAGCGCCACCGGTCGCAAAGGCCCGGCCAGCCTCAAGCCCCCGGCGTTCCGCCTGCCTGAAGCAGTATTTTTCCGCACAGGAATTCTCCCCTGCCCTTGCCCGCAAGTGGGGTTCGCAATGACGGGGCTTGTTAAGTCCAGGCCCCAGTCCAACACTCCACCCCACCCCCAACCCCTCCCTCAAGGGGAGGGGGGCAAGGGGAAGGGAAGACCTTTCCATAAGAAGAAGCATGACCCATAAAGCGTGCGCATGGCCCCTCCCCTAACCCCTCTCCGCCTTCGCTCTGCGAGCTACGGCGGACGAGCTTGCTTCAAGGACCCGCCGGAGCCTTGGCGCAGGCGGGCCAAAGGGAG